>JAFUST010000033.1 GCA_017467535.1 Prevotella sp.
ATCGCCTGTCTGAACAGCATCCGCGAGGCCAAGGACAACCTGGCCAACGAGGATGACACGGAGATGAAGGAAATAGCGCGCGAGGAACTGCCCGAGAACGAGGCGCTGCAGCCGAAGTTGGAGGAGGAAATCAAGATTGCCCTCATTCCCAAAGACCCCGAGGACGCCAAGAACGTGCAGATGGAGATTCGCGCCGGTACCGGTGGCGACGAGGCCTGCCTCTTTGCCGGCGACCTCTTCAAGATGTACAAGAGTTTCTGCGACTCCAAGGGGTGGAGCCTCTCGGTGACCAGCGTCAGCGAGGGTGCCGTGGGCGGCTACAAGGAGATCGACTTCGCCGTCAGCGGTGCCGACGTCTATGGCACGCTGAAATACGAGAGCGGCGTGCACCGTGTGCAGCGTGTGCCCGCCACTGAGACGCAGGGCCGCATGCACACCAGCGCTGCCACCGTGGCCGTGCTGCCTGAGGCAGACAAGTTCGAGGTGCACATCAACGAGGGTGAGATCAAGTGGGACACCTTCCGTTCGAGCGGTGCCGGCGGTCAGAACGTGAACAAGGTGGAATCAGGCGTTCGTCTGCGCTATATGTGGAAGAACCCCAACACGGGCGAGACGGAGGAGATCCTCATCGAGTGTACTGAGACCCGCGACCAGCCGAAGAACAAGGAGCGCGCCCTCTCGCGCCTCTATACCTTCATCTACGACAAGGAGCATCAGAAGTACATAGACGACATCGCCTCGCGCCGCAAGACCCTCGTCTCCACCGGCGACCGCTCGGCCAAGATCCGCACCTACAACTTCCCCCAAGGCCGCGTCACCGACCACCGCATCGGCTACACCACCCACGACCTGCAGGGCTTCCTGGGCGGCGACATCCAAGCCATGATCGATGCCCTCACTGTGGCCGAGAATGCCGAGCGCATGAAGGAGAGCGAACTATAGAAAAGTCCCGTATGTTGCGATACCATCGCAACCTTAAAAAAAGAACTTATGACAAGACAAGAACTGATACAGCAAATCAAGCAGAAGCGGTCGTTCCTCTGCGTAGGACTCGACACCGACCCCAAGAAGATGCCACAGTGCGTGTTCGACCTGCACGACCCCATCTTCGAGTTCAACAAGGCCATCATCGACGCCACCGCCCCCTACTGCGTGGCATACAAGCCAAATCTGGCTTTCTACGAGGCCTACGGATTGAAGGGTATGGAGTCATTTGTCAAGACGGTGCAGTACCTGAAGGAGAAGCACCCTCACCACCTGATCATTGCCGACGCTAAGCGCGGCGACATTGGCAACACGAGCGAGATGTATGCCCGCACCTTCTTCAAGGAGTACGACATCGATGCGCTGACGGTGGCTCCCTATATGGGTGAGGATTCCGTCACCCCCTTCCTGCAGTACGAAGGCAAATGGGTCATCCTGCTGGCACTGACCAGCAACAAGGGCTCTCACGACTTTCAACTCACTGAGGACGCACAGGGTGAACGCCTGTTTGAGAAGGTGCTGAAGAAGAGCCAAGAGTGGGGCAACACGGAGAATATGATGTACGTTGTTGGTGCCACCCAGGGCCGCATGTTTGAAGACATCCGCCGCATGGCTCCCGACCACTTCCTGCTGGTGCCCGGCGTAGGTGCTCAGGGCGGTTCACTCCAGGAGGTGTGCAAGTATGGCATGACTAAGGATTGTGGCCTGCTGGTGAACAGCAGTCGTGGCATCATCTATGCCTGCAACGACGACCACTTTGCCGAAGTGGCTGGCAACAAGGCTCGTGAACTGCAGCAGGAGATGGCTGCCGAACTGGATCGTGTAGGCATCTGACCGCACACTACACCATCATCAAGTCGCTGATGACCATATCGCTGACGAAAAGCCCTTCGCGGGTCAGTCGGATATGGTCATCGGCGTTTTCTATTAATCCCGCCTGCAAGTAAGGCTTGGCTTGGCTGAGACAACAGGCCCTTTGCTCAACTGAGAGCGAAGAGAGCGAGAGACCATCACAAGTGCGGAGGGCGGTCATCACCATCTCGTTGTAGCGTGTGTCGGCATCCAGTTCTTCCCGCTCCACACAGGGGTTCCCCGTCTCTATTCCTTCCATATACTGGCGGATATCAGCCACATTCCACTGACGACTACACCCATCGAAGGAATGCGCAGCAGCGCCCAATCCCAGGTAAGGTGTCTGGTTCCAGTAGCCGCTATTATGGCGCGAACGAAAGCCGGGACGGGCAAAGTTGCTGATCTCGTAGTGCTCATAGCCAGCCGCATACAACCGATCAATCAGGTCGTAGTACATCCGGCGCGACAATTCCTCGTCGACCTCCCTTATCCGACCTTCCTCCAGCCATCGGCCCAATAGCGTGCCCGACTCATACTGCAACGCATAGGCCGACAGATGTTCGACCTGCAACTTCATGGCCGCCTCCATATCCTTATGCCAGTCATCCAGCGTCTCGTCAGGGAATCCATAGATCAGGTCGACGCTGATGTTGCCGATACCGATGCTGCGCAGACGCTCCACTGCCTGAGCCACCTGAGCGGCCTTATGACGACGATGCAGAAAGCGCAGACGCTCGTCGCTGAAGGATTGTGCCCCCATACTGACCCGATTGACCGGCAGCAATGAAAGTCCGCTGACGAACTCGTCGGTCACGTCATCCGGATTGCACTCCAGCGTCACCTCCTCCGCATCATCCGTCGGCAATGTTTCGAGCAACTGTCGGAGTTGGGGGATGGCCAACTGCGAGGGTGTACCACCACCTATATATATCGTACGCACGCGTTCCTTAATATAATTGGCTCGCACCTGGAACTCCCGGCACACTGCATCCACATACCGCTGATGCCACTCCACTCCCGTGGTGGAATAGAAGTCGCAATACACGCAACGGCTCTTGCAAAACGGTATATGTATGTAGATTCCTGCCATAACGACTGCAAAAATACTAATTTTGTTTAATATTTAAAAGGTTTCTTTGGTTTTTTGATGAAAAATGACTAACTTCGGGCCGTCTTTTGAATTATATAACCTAAAATTATAAATGTCATGAAGATTTATCAGACAAACGAGATCAAGAACATTGCACTGATTGGCAGTGCGGGTAGCGGCAAGACTACTCTTGCCGAAGCAATGGTTTACGAGGCTGGCATCATCAAGCGCCGCGGCACCGTAGAGGGTAAGAACACCATGAGCGACTACTTCCCCGTGGAGCAGGAGTATGGCTATTCAGTGTTCCCCACTGTTTTCCATGTGGAATGGAACAACAAGAAACTGAACATCATCGACTGCCCGGGTTCTGATGACTTCGTAGGCGGTGCCATCACGGCTCTGAACGTGACCGACCAAGCCGTCATTCTGGTGAATGGCCAGTATGGTCCTGAGGTGGGCACGATGAATGCCTTCCGCAACACCGAGAAACTGAAGAAGCCCGTCATCTTCC
>JAFUST010000034.1 GCA_017467535.1 Prevotella sp.
ATCTTGGTCGACCCTACAAGAGCCGATGATATCACGAACGCCCTCATACGATTAGAGACTGATGAGACTTTCCTTCAACAACAAAAATCATGGGGGCTCCGACGTGCTCAACTATTCTCTTGGCGCAAGACAACCGAGCAACTGCTGGAACTCTATCAGGAAGTGATGAGGGAGAAGGGAGAAGTGATAAGTGATGAGTGATAAGTGAAAAGGGAAAAGGGAGAAGGGAGAAGTGATAAGTGATGAGTGATAAGTGAAAAGGGAAAAGGGAGAAGTGATGAGTTAGAAGTCTTCGCCGAACAGACTGAGCGAGAGGTCCTGCTGGGGCTTCTCGCTTTCTGCTTCCTCAGTGGGTTGCTCATCTCGGAAGTCGAGCATCAACTGGCGGGCATCAGCCGACCCCTGCGTGTTCAGACGGTAGTAGCCACGGCGACCGGTGCTCTCGATGAGCGACTGGGGCGACTTGCTGTTGCGGAGCAGATACTGCTGCACCTGTTGGTGCACCTCCTGCAAGTCGGGCTGGACGAACAGCGTACAGTTCAGGTTGTAGATATGCTTGGCCAGCAGCGACACACTGATGCCCCGCTCACCCACATCTGACAGTATGTGCAATATCTGCTGTTCGTACATAGGGATAAAAAGTAGAAAAAAGGTCGGTAAACTGTGCTTACCGACCCTTTTTTATATTTTCTGCTGTGTCTTAGGCCAGGACAATCTTGTTGTCCTCAGCGCTCTGGAGTTTGCCCTCCTTGAAGAGCCATCCGAGACCGAGCAGAGTCTCTTCCTCTGAAATCTTTGCAGCCTTGGCAATCTCCTTTACTGTGAGAGCCTTCTCTGCTGCTGCCAGTGCCTGATAAACATCTCCAGCCTTGAAACCAATGTTCTCGGCGTTAACTGCAACTGCGGCCTTCTCCACCTTCACGGCTGCGGCCTTCTTGGTTGTGGTTGACTTCTTGGCTGCGGTCTCCTTCACCTCAGCAGCCTTCTTTGTTGCTTTCTTTTCTGCCATAATGCTTAAAATATTAATACTATTGAAGTTGAATGTTTCAATTCTTTTGCAAAAGTACTACTTTTCAGCAAGACAAGTTATTGATTCAGAGCAATTTCTTTCAATTTGTAAATTATTCTTGATGTAAATCAACCTTCAACTGTAATTCATCCAGTTGTTTGGGGTCTAACTCGCCTGGAGCATCCAGCATCACGTCGCGGCCGGAATTGTTCTTCGGGAAGGCTATGCAGTCGCGGATGCTGTCGAGGCCGGCCATGAGGCTGACGAAGCGGTCGAGACCAAAGGCGAGACCTGCATGGGGCGGTGCGCCGTACTTGAAGGCGTTGATGAGGAAGCCAAACTGAGCCATGGCCCGTTCGGGGGTGAAGCCCAGAATCTGGAACATCTTCTCCTGCAACTTGCCATCGTGGATACGCAGCGATCCGCCTCCGACTTCAACACCGTTGCACACGAAGTCGTAAGCCACGGCACGCACTTTCTCGGGAGCCGTGTCGAGCAGAGGAATATCGTCGGGATTGGGCATCGTGAACGGGTGGTGGGTAGCCATCAAGCGCTGCTCCTCGTCGCTCCACTCGAAGAGGGGGAAGTCGACGATCCAGAGGCAGACGAACTTGTCCTTGTCGCGCAATCCGAGGCGGTCGCCCATCTCCAGACGCAGCGTGCAGAGTTGAACGCGGGTCTTGTTGGCATTGTCGCCACTGAGAATCAGCAACAGGTCACCATCTTTGGCGCCACAGGCTTCTTTCACCTTCTGCCATACTTCCGGCTCGTAGAACTTGTCGATGCTCGACTTCACCGTGCCGTCGGCATTGAACTTCACATAGACCAGTCCCTTAGCACCTACCTGCGGACGTTTCACGAAGTCGGTCAGTTGGTCGAGTTGCTTGCGGGTATAGTCGGCAGCACCAGGTACGCAGATGCCACCAATATAGTTGGCCTCGTTGAAGACGGGGAACGTGCCCGTGCCCTTCAACTGGTCCATCAGTTCCACAAACTCCATGCCGAAACGCAGGTCGGGCTTGTCGGAGCCAAAGCGACGCATGGCCTCATGCCATGTCATGCGCTGCAGCGGGGGCAACTCGATGCCGCGAATCTCCTTGAACAGATGGCGGGCCAGATCCTCGAAGACCTGCAACACGTCCTCCTGCTCGACAAACGACATTTCGCAGTCGATCTGCGTGAACTCTGGCTGGCGGTCGGCGCGCAGGTCCTCATCGCGGAAGCACTTGGCAATCTGGAAGTAACGATCGAAGCCGCTGACCATAAGCAACTGCTTAAGCGTCTGCGGGCTCTGCGGCAGGGCATAGAACTGACCGGGATTCATGCGGCTGGGCACCACGAAGTCGCGGGCTCCCTCAGGGGTGCTACCTATCAATATAGGTGTCTCCACCTCGATGAAATTGAGTGAGTCGAGGAAGTTGCGGATGAGGATGGTCATCTTGTGGCGCAACTCCAGATTCTTGCGAACGGCGGAGCGGCGCAAGTCCAGATAGCGGTACTTCATGCGGATGTCGTCACCGCCATCGGTATTGTCCTCGATGGTGAAGGGCGGTGTGAGACTCTCGCTCAGGATATTGAGTTGAGAGACAAACACCTCGATATCGCCTGTAGGCATCTTCGGGTTCTTCGACTGGCGTTCGCTGACCTTTCCCACAACCTGGATGCAAAATTCGCGTCCCAGTTTGTTGGCACGCTCGCAGAGAGCGGCATCGTCAGACTCGTCGAACACCAACTGTGTAATTCCATAGCGGTCACGCAGATCGACGAAGGTCATGCCGCCCATCTTTCTCGTGCGCTGTACCCATCCGGCCAGCGTCACCTGCTGTCCGGCATCGGCGAGACGTAACTCACCGCAAGTTTTTGTTCTATACATCTTTTATTTTGAGTGTTTTGTTTCTTACGAGGTGCAAAGATACACACTTTTCACCAAAAAGCATCAACTTTTGGGTTAAAATTGCAAAAGTATACCGAGAACTTACACACTGTGATACTTGATCAACCCCTCCATAGGACTCTTGATGACCTGTCCGATATGGAAGCCCTCCTGTCCGGCAGCCTGAGTCAGCAGTTCCAGATACTGATAGGCCATGCTGCCCACGAAGTGGACTGGGAGGTCCTGGCGCTGATAGGGCACAATGTTGACCCGGAAGAAACGTCGGAAGTTCTCTACCACCAAGTCGCGAAGCAGGGGATTGTCCAGATGCTCATATATATATAAAGAGGTGGAAGCCAGAAAACGGTTGGCCAATGACTCACGATAGACACGGTTGATGATATCCGCCTGAGTGAGTTTGGTCTCAGCCAAATATCCATCGCGGACATCGGCAAAGGCCGGGTTCTTGAAGATGGCATTCATGAACAGTCGGCCCAGGACGGCACCGCTGCCCTCGTCGCCGAGGATATAGCCCAGGGCAGGCGTGTTCTGCACAATGTCGTTGCCGTCGTAAAGGCAACTGTTGGCCCCAGTCCCCAGAATGCAGGCAATACCCGGTTCATGCTGACAGAGGGCACGCGCCGCAGCCATCAGATCGCTCTTCACGCTGATTTTCTCCGCCTGAAAGAACTGTGACAGCAACTGCTTCATAACCGGAGCCTGAACAGGTGTGCAGCCACTGCCATAGAAGAACACCTCAACCTGGGAGAGCGAGGGCAACTCAAGGGCGCCAGCATTGATCATGGAGACACGGGAAAACGAGGACAACTGCTGCATCATCTCCTGACCAAGAATCTGTCGGATGACGTCTGGTGCCTGGTGTATCGGATTGATGCCTTGCGTCTGAAAGGTCGAAACTACATCCCAGCGGGTGGGATAAGGAGAAAAGAGGAGCGTCCAATCTGTCTTGGTACCGCCGCTGTCTGCAATCAATATCATACTCATATACTCATCTTGTATTTAATGATATGCAAAATTACAGAAAAAACGCGAAGAGCGAACAACGAAACGAGTTAAAGGGAGTTAAAGGATGAGCATTTTGCTCGCGAAATCAACAAAAACCATTATCTTTGTACCATCATTAAAATACTAAGACAAAGATGAAAAAGATTTTCTCCCTGATTCTTGCCTGTACTATGGGGCTGACCCTGACAGCACAGACTACTGCCGACGAGGTGCTCAACGTGACCCGCAAGGCCAACGACTATTTCATGGCCAAGTATGCCGACCCCACCGTGCCGACCAACTGGAAAAAGATCCGCCCGTCGAGTCTGTGGACACGTGCCGTTTACTACGAAGGTCTGATGGCACTCTACGACATAGACCCGCAGCAGCGCTATCTGGACTACACCGACCAGTGGGCCAACTTCCACCAGTGGACGCCACGCAACGGCATCAACACCTGCGATGCTGACGACCAGTGTTGTGCCCAGACCTACCTGATTCGCTACCAGCAGACCGGCGATGAGCGGATGATGGTGAAGGTGCGCGAAAACCTGGATCACCAGATGGTGACGCCCAACGAGAAGAAAAATGCCACGGCCAAGACCGCAAGCACTCAGTCATCGCTCTACGGTTGGTGGACCTGGATTGACGCCATCCAGATGGCCATGCCCATCTATATGCAGATGTACAAGATTACCGGCGAAGCCAAGTATCGCGACCACGGCATGAAGATGTATCGCTGGAGCCGCAACGAGTGCGGTGGCGGTCTGTTCAACCTGAAGGACGGCCTGTGGTGGCGCGATGCTGACTATGTGCCTCCCTACAAGGAACCAGACGGAAAGGACTGCTACTGGTCGAGAGGCAACGGCTGGGTGTATGCCGCCCTGGTGCGCTGCATGAACGAACTGCCCAAGAAGGACAAGGCCTACAAGGAACTGAAAAAGGACTTCCTGATGATGAGCGAGGGCCTGAGGAAATGTCAGCGTGAGGATGGTTTCTGGAATCCCAGTCTGGTGTCGACCAACTACGCCATGCCGGAGACCAGCGGCACGGCCCTCTTCCTCTACGGCATCTGCTGGGGCATCGAGCAGGGCTACCTGAAGGCCGACGTATACCGCCCCATTGCCGACAAGGCTTGGGAGGCCATGGTGCGTGATGCTGTCCACCCCGACGGTTTCCTGGGCTGGATGCAGGGAACAGGCAAAGACCCTTCGGCTGGCCAGCCACTGAGTTACACCCGCATTCCCGATTTCGAGGACTACGGCACGGGCTGCTTCCTGCTGGGAGCAACAGAATATTTTAAACTTTTGAAGAGTTCAAACGTCAAATAGGTATAGAACCATCAAATAAAAAGACTGAAAATATGAAGAAACTGTTACTTTTAACCATGATGCTGCTTGGCGGAATGACATTTGCCATGGCCCAGAAGCAGGCAGAGATTAAGTTTGACAAGGTGACACACAACTTCGGCTCATTCTCAGAGAAGGAGCCTGTAGTCAGTTGCATCTTCACGTTCGAGAATGTGGGAGAGACGCCACTGGTCATCAACCAGGCCATCGCCTCTTGTGGCTGCACGGTGCCCGAATACACCAAAGACCCCATCAAGCCGGGTGAGAAGGGCCAGATCAAAGTGACCTACAATGGTACAGGCAAATACCCCGGACACTTCAAGAAGTCTATCACCGTCAGAACCAATGGTGTCGTTGAGATGACTCGCCTCTACATTGAAGGTGACATGGAAGAAGCGAAATGACAAAAGAAAAGGTGATAAAGAAAAATAAAGGTGGTCTGTCGACCACCTTTATTTATTTTACTTATTTTGCATAAGCGACGCTTCGTGTCTCGCGGATGACCGTGATCTTCACTTGTCCGGGATAGGTCATCTCGTTCTGAATCTTTGTGGCAATCTCGCCGCTGAGAGCCTCGGTCTCGGCATCGTCCATCTTGTCGGCACCGACGATGACTCGCAGTTCGCGACCTGCCTGGATGGCATAGGTCTTGGTGACGCCGGGATAACTCATGGCGATGGCCTCGAGGTCGTTCAGACGCTTGATGTAAGCCTCGACAATTTCACGACGGGCACCAGGACGGGCACCGCTGATGGCATCGCAGACCTGAACGATGGGAGCCAGCAACGTCTGCATCTCCATCTCATCGTGGTGGGCACCAATGGCATTGCAGATATCGGGTTTCTCCTTATATTTCTCTGCTATCTTGGCACCATAGAGGGCATGGGGCATCTCGCTCTCCTCATCGGGCACCTTGCCGATGTCGTGCAACAGGCCGGCACGCTTGGCTTTCTTGGGATTCAGGCCCAACTCTGAGGCCATGACTGCACAGAGGTTGGCAGTCTCACGGGCATGCTGCAGCAGGTTCTGACCATAACTGCTGCGATACTTCATCTTACCGATGATGCGCACCAGTTCGGGATGCAAGCCATGAATACCCAGGTCGATGGCGGTACGCTTGCCAGTCTCGATAATCTCGTTTTCCAACTGCTTCTTCACCTTGGCCACCACTTCCTCGATACGGGCAGGATGGATGCGGCCGTCGCTGACCAACTGGTGGAGAGCCAGACGGCATACCTCACGACGGACGGGGTCGAAACCGGAAATGACGATAGCCTCGGGGGTATCGTCCACCACAATCTCAACGCCGCAGGCAGCCTCGAGTGCACGAATATTGCGGCCCTCACGACCAATGACACGACCCTTTACATCGTCGTTTTCGATATGGAAAACGGAAACGCTGTTCTCTATAGCCGTCTCAGTAGCCACACGCTGGATGGTCTGGGTGACAATCTTCTTGGCCTGAGCGTTGGCGTTGAGTTTAGCCTCGTCCATAATCTCGTTGATGTAACTGGCTGCCTGCGTCTTGGCCTCATCCTTCAGCGACTCCACCAGACGGTTGCGAGCCTCCTCGGCACTCAGCCCAGAGAGTTCCTCCAGTTTCTCACGCTCCTTCTGCTGCATCTTGCCCAGTTCGTCCTGCTTCAGTGCCAGTGCCTTCTTCTCGTTGTCGATACGCTGCTGCTGGTTGTCCAGATCATTCTTACGACGACCCAGTTCGTCCTGACGCTGATTGAGCGAAATCTCGCGCTGCTTCAGGCGGTTCTCGCTCTGCTGGATGTGCTGGTTGCGCTGCTGCACCTCCTTCTCCAGTTCGCTCTTCTTGTTCAGGAACTTCTCCTTGACTTCAAGCAGTTTTTTCTCCTTGATGACCTCTGCCTCCTTCTCGGCGGCATCGACCATCGCATTGTATTTCCCCTTGACGACCTTGAGGAAAATGAAATATCCGCACGCCACACCTAAGACCAGCGCAGCCACGGCAATCAGAATCACATAAATTAAATCCATAAATATATATATAATGTTAATATTCTTCTCACTATTTCATCGCCTCTTCTATCTCGGAAGTCAACTGTGAGAGAATATTATCATAAGGAGTCGTATCGTTCTTGCCCATCTCCTTCTCATACCGCAGCGCAATCTCGATGAGCGTCATCAGCGCGATGGTATGGTCACTCCTGCGCCCCTTGTAAGCCTGTGCATAGGCTCCATAGCGCTCAGAGATGAGTTTGGCGGCAGCACGATAGTACTCCTCATCGGCACGATTGTGGAGCACCATTGCAATCTCTTCGTCGTAGACGTGCAACCTTATATTGAGTTTACTATCCTCTGGCATTTCTCTTCCGTTACTTCTCGTCACTCAGGACGGCAATGCATTTGTTCACCTCGCGTATCAGATGGGCCAGACGGTCCTTAGCATCCTTCAGGTCGCCATCGGATATTTCCAGCATCCGCGCCATCTTCAACGACTGGTAGTCACGCCCTTTCTGAGCCAGTTCTGCCTCGAGCCTTGCAATCTTCTGCTCGTTCTCCTCCAACATCGCATACAACTCTTCATTCTCCTTCTTCACTTCCTGAAAACGGAGAATCATCTGCCGTACACGTGTCTGGAACGTGGCTAAAACCTTCTCATTCTGAGTCATGGCTAAACTTTTACTTTACAAAGGTAGGCAAAATTCAGTAAATAGCCCACCCTTATGCCACATATTTAATATTTATTAATCATTTATCGTTCGTTTGCGGCTGCTTTTCCTTCTTTGCCAGCATCACGACACGATAAGTGAAGTCGGTGACCCACTTCTCACTGAAGCCCAGCCGCTTATTGTATTCACGCACGGCAACCACTGTCTTCAGCACAGCGGCATCCTTGTAGTCGTTCTTCGTGAAGATATCGTGGATGGTCTTCTCCGTCATCGAATAGATCGTCTTCTTGAAGATGCTGGGCAGGCGCAACTTGAACTTCATCAGATTGCTGGTCAGCATCATCACATCTTGCACAAAAGCCTGGAACTGGAGCAGGTAAGTCTGCACATCCTGGATCTTCTTGCAGCGGCGGTGGATGCTCTGGTCAATCTCCTTGAAGAACTGGTCATCCATGTCATACATCTCCTTGAGCATCTTCTTGCAGCGGGCTTTTTCGCCGATGCCCAGTCTGCCGCCCTGAGTCGGCACACGAAGCGTAGTCTTGAATATGCGCAGGTCGGGCAGCGCATTCAGGTTCGTGATACCAAGGTCGGCTGCCATGACAGCCTGAAAATATACGCGAATGAGGGTCATGAAGTCCTCCATACCCCCTACTTTTGTCTCTGTTTCAGCCGACTTACGGCCAAATATTTTCTGTAATATTCCCATAGTTTTACTCTTTCGGGCTGCAAAGTTACACTTTTTTATTGACATTCTAATATTTTTAAGAACAAAAAAGACCATAAAAGAAAAAAAAGTAGTACCTTTGCACCCTGTTAAACGCTATAGCACTGATTATGAAAGGAATTGTTTTGGCTGGCGGAAGCGGCACACGCCTCTACCCTATAACCAAAGGTATCAGCAAGCAGTTGATTCCTATTTTCGACAAGCCGATGATCTATTATCCGATCTCGGCGCTTATGCTGGCTGGCATCAGGGAGATTCTGATTATCTCTACACCCCACGACCTGCCCGGATTCCGCAGACTGCTGGGAGACGGCAGCGAACTGGGCGTGCACTTCGAATATGCCGAGCAACCCTCACCCGACGGTCTGGCCCAGGCCTTTATCATCGGCGAGAAGTTCATTGGCGACGATTGCGCTTGCCTTGTGTTGGGCGACAACATCTTCTATGGTTCCGGTTTCACTGGCCTGTTGAAGGAAAGCGTGGATAATGCGGAAAAGAGCGGACTGGCCACAGTCTTCGGCTACTACGTGAACGACCCAGAGCGCTACGGCGTTGCCGAATTCGACAAGGACGGCAACTGCCTGAGCATTGAGGAGAAGCCGGAGCACCCGAAGTCCAACTATGCCGTTGTGGGTCTCTACTTCTACCCCAACAGTGTTGTGAAGATTGCCAAGAACATCAAGCCCAGTGCACGCGGCGAACTGGAGATTACCACCGTCAATCAGGAGTATCTGGCTCAAAAGAAACTGAAGGTGCAGACGCTGCAGCGTGGCTTTGCCTGGCTGGACACCGGCACCCATGACTCACTGGCCGAGGCATCCACGTTTATCGAAGTCATTGAGAAGCGTCAAGGCCTGAAAGTGGCTTGTCTCGAGGAGATTGCCTTCAAGCGGGGATGGATTGGGCGTGACCAACTGAAGGAACTGGCCAAGCCCATGCTGAAGAACGGATACGGCCAGTACCTGCTACAGTTGGCAGAAGAGAAATAGTGTGAAAAGAAAGATATTCAATATAATCGTATAAACATGAGAAAGTACATAGTTTCATTTATCCTGTTGCTGTGCTGTTCAATCCAGGTCATGGCTCAAGGAATGAGCGATGCCCAGGTGCTTCAGTTCATTGCCAGTGAAAAGAAGGCTGGCAGAAGCGAGAGCCAGATTGCGACAAAACTGATTCAGAAAGGTGTAACAATGGAGCAGTTTCGCCGCTTGCGCAATCAATACGACAAACAGATAACCGACCGAGGGCTCAACAAAGCCGCTGACGGTGCTGTGCGCATGGCTGCCAGCCGCATGCAGGGCAACAGCGACGGCACCACGTCGCAGGAACTCACCACTGCCAAGGAAGGAACCACTGGCGAGGTCTATGCCGATGCCCAAGAAGACGTGACCGAAGTAGAGCGCGAGGTGAAAGCCACGCAGGGCACAGCCCCCGATGCTCAGGGCAAGCAGGTCTTCGGCCGCAACATCTTCAGTCAGGCCAATCCCAGTTTCCAGCCCAATTTCAACATGCCTATTCCTGACACTTATGTCTTGGGCCCTGGTGACCAGGTGGTTGTCGACATCTACGGTGCCTCACAAGAGACGCAGGTGCTTACCATTGCAGCCGACGGCACAGTCACGGTACCCGTCTATGGTCCGATCTATCTCAGTGGACTGACTGTTGCCGATGCCCAGAACAAGTTGCGTGCCACCATTGGCTCGCAATATCAGACCAGCAGCATGAAGGTGACAGTGAGCAACACGCGAACCATTCAGGTCAACCTGATGGGCGAGGTGAGAGCACCGGGCACCTATCATCTCTCGTCGTTTGCCAACGTCTTCTACGCCCTCTACAGGGCCGGTGGTGTCAGTGCACTGGGCACGCTGCGCAACATTCAGGTGTATCGCAACGGCAGGCTCATCACCGTGGTCGACCTCTATAAGTTCATTCTTGAAGGCCGCCTGGCAGGCAACATCACCCTGCAGGACAACGACCTCATCATGGTGCCTACCTACGAATGTCTGGTCGGCGTCACGGGCAACGTGAAGCGCCCCATGTTCTACGAGATGCGCAAAGACGAGACCGTAGCCACGCTGATCAACTATGCCGGCGGATTCCTGGGCGACGCCCACAAGTCTTCGGTACGTCTGGTGCGCCAAACGGGTGAACGCTATCAGGTGTACAACATCAACGAGTTTGATATGTCATCCTTCAAGATCGATGATGGCGATGCCATCTCCGTTGACGGCATGATCAACCGCTTTGAGAACATGGTGGAGATCAAGGGTGCCGTGTTCCGTCCCGGTCAGTTCCATCTGGGTGACAGAGTGAACAGCATCAAGACACTGATTGAAGCCGCCGACGGACTCACCGAAGACGCCTTCACTGAGCACGCCGTCGTACACCGGCTGAAGGAAGACCGCACACTGACTGTCGTACCCGTCAACGTGCAGGGCATCATGGATGGCACCGTGCCCGACTTCCCCCTGCAGAACGAAGACGTGGTATTCATCCCCACCGAAAAGGAACTGCGCATGGAGCGCGTATTCACCATTTCAGGAGCCGTGATGAGCCCTGGCCCCTATGAATATGCTGACAACACGACGATTGAGGACCTCATTGTGATGGCTGGCGGACTGCGTGACGAGGCTTCGCTGATGCGCATCGAGGTGAGCCGCGTGCTGCGTGACCCAATGGCAACGAAGAAGTCCGACAAGTTTGCAGAGAAATTCCACTTCGACCTGAAAGACGGCCTGGTCATCGACCACGAGCGCAAGTTCCTGCTGCAGCCCTACGACCATGTCACGGTCTACAGCAGTCCTGTTTTCAATCAGGCACGCCTGGTGACTGTTTCCGGCGAAGTGAACTGGGAAGGCACCGTCGCCATGGAGCAGAAGAACACCCGCTTGAGCGATATCATCGAAATGGCTGGCGGACTGACAGAGCACGCCTATCTGAGAGGTGCCTCGCTGACCAGACTCATGAGTGATGAGGAGCGGGTGCGCAGAAGGGCCACTCTGGAGGCCGTACGCCAGATTCTCACAGAGAAGGGCGACTCAGTGACCTATGCCAAACTCGACCTGGACAACTACTACCCCGTCTACATCGACTTGGAGAAAGCCATCAACGACCCAGAGTCGGATGCCAACATACAGTTGCGCGAAGGCGACCGCATCTTCGTGCCGGAATATGATCCCGTGGTGCGTGTTTCGGGCGATGTCATGTTCCCCAACACGCTGTTCTACGAGGCAGGTAAAGACTATAAATACTATGTCAACGAAGCCGGCGGCTTTGGTCATCGTGCCAAGAAGTCGAAGACATTCATT
Source organism: Prevotella sp. (assembly GCA_017467535.1). Lineage (GTDB taxonomy): Bacteria > Bacteroidota > Bacteroidia > Bacteroidales > Bacteroidaceae > Prevotella. The sequence goes on from JAFUST010000034.1 coordinate 11,914, forward strand.
GTCTATCAGAACGGGCGTGCCCTCCTGACGAAGAAAGGTGCCAAGCCCGAGCCCGGATGCGAGATTGTGGTCGTCAGCAAGAAGCGCAGGCAGCCGTTCAATCTGGGCACTGCTACAACCGCCCTGACAGGCCTGACCAGCGTTGCCGCCATCATTGCCGCTATATCCTCCATGACGAAATAAACCCAAACAGAACAATCATGTCAGAAGAAAACAAGAATATCACGAAAGAAGAGAAGGAGACCTCCTTCGACTTCAAGAAGATATGGTTTGACCTGCTCAAGCACAAGAAGTTGTTCTACAAGGTGCTGCCCATCGCCTTTGTGCTGGCTGCCATCTATGCTTTAAGCCTGCCCAACTACTACAACTGTACGGTGAAACTGTCGCCAGAGTTGTCCACCAGTTCCAGAGGCTCCAGCGGCCTGGCTGCCCTGGCCAGCAACTTCGGTCTGAACCTTGGGCGCAGTTCCGGCACGGCAGGCATGGGCACGGAAGCCCTGTTCCCCACGCTCTACCCCGACCTGATGAACTCTACCGACTTCAAGACGAGCCTCTTTCCCGTCATGATCACGCTGGAGCCGAAGACGAAGGGCGACTCCATCCGCCACATGACCTACTACGACTACCTGAAGACGGAGCAGAAGTCGCCGTGGTGGAGCAGCGTTGTCGGTGCCCCCAAGAAGTTCATCGGCTTCATCACCTCGCTGTTCAAAGAGAAGAAGGAAGAAGAGGCAGAGAAGCCCTTCGACCCATTCCGTCTGACGAAGGAACAGACTGCCATTGCAAAGGCCATCAACGGCAAAGTGGTATGCGAGGTGGACAAGAAGACCATGGTCATCACCATCAGCGTCACAGACCAGAATCCCCTGGTGTGTGCCACCATTGCCGACTCGGTGAAGACACGCCTGCAGGACTTCATCACCGACTACCGCACCAGCAAAGTGCGCGTAGACCTGGAGTACAACAAGAAGATCTTTGCCGAGACGAAGGAGCGCTACGAGGAGGCCCGCCAGAGATACTCTGAGTATATGGATGCCAATCACAACATCATCCTCTACACCCAGCGCCAGAAGCAGACCGACCTGGAGAATGAACTCCAACTGCAGTACAATGCCTATCTGCAGGTGGCCTCAGCACTGCAAGCCGCCGAAGCCAAGGTGCAGGAAGAGACGCCTGCCTTCACCACGCTTCAGCGGGCCACCGTCCCCATCGTGAAGGCCGGCCCCAGCCGCGCCAAGATCTGCCTCATCTGGCTGTTCCTGGCCTTCCTGGGCACCACCGTCTATGTGCTCTACAAAGAGGGCGACCTGAAGTCGCTGCTCGGCATGGGAGAAAATGGTCAGGACGAAGACTGACCCCAAATAATACGACAAAACAATTGGGCTGCATATCGTTCGAGATACGCAGCCCAATGTTTTTTTAAACAGACGAATGTCTTACTTCACTTTCTCAACGATAGCCTTGAAAGCCTCGGGGTTGTTCAGGGCCAGGTCGGCGAGCACCTTGCGGTTGATCTCGATGCCAGCCTTTGCCAGAGCACCCATCAACTTCGAGTAACTCATACCCTCCAGACGGGCGGCAGCGTTGATACGCTGAATCCACAGGGCACGGAAGTTGCGCTTCTTGTTACGACGATCGCGATAAGCATAAGTCAGACCCTTCTCCCAGGTGTTCTTTGCTACTGTCCAAACATTCTTGCGGGCTCCGAAGTAGCCGCGAGTGAGTTTCAGGATTCTCTTACGTTTTGCTCTTGATGCAACGTGATTTACTGATCTTGGCATAGTTTTCTGTACTTTAAATGTTAGACAATAGGTTAATTAGCGGAGACACAACAGGTCGCGAACCTGCTTCAGGTTGCTGTTGTCCACGATGGTCGAACCCACCAAGTTACGCTTCTGCTTCTTGGTCTTCTTAGTCAGGATGTGACTGTGGTAAGCGTGATGTCTCTTAACCTTACCTGTACCGGTGAATGAGAATCTCTTCTTGGCACCGGAGTTTGTCTTTACTTTTGGCATTGTTTTTTTTATTTAAAATTGTTATTAATAATCGGCGGCTACGCATATACCGGGCGCGCCGCCCTCTCTCTTTCTCTATAGATGTGCTGCTGTCTCTCGTGTGTCGCAGCCTTTGTTCATTCCTCGCCCTCGGTCAACTTCTTCAGCGCATCGGCACTGATCTTCGCATTGGCCAGCAAACCGCCATTGGCGGGTGCCTCTGCGTCGTCGGCGTCACCTGCGGCAGCCTGGGCCTGGCGGGCCGTCTCCTTGGCCTCCAGGGCTTCAGCCTCGCGGTCGCGGGCCTGCTGACTCTTCTTGGCCACGCCGGCCTTCTTCGGCGCCAGATAGAGGAACATTTTCTTGCCTTCCAGCGAGGGCATCGATTCCACCTTGCCCCATTCCTCCAGGTCGTTGGCAAAGCGCAACAGCAGCACCTCGCCCTGCTCCTTGAACAGGATGCTTCTTCCGCGGAAGAACACATACGCGCGAACCTTATTACCTTCTTCCAGGAACTCGCGGGCGTGCTTCAGTTTAAACTGATAGTCGTGCTCGTCGGTCTGAGGCCCGAAGCGGATTTCCTTCACCTCCACCTTCACCTGCTTGGCTTTCATCTCCTTGGCACGCTTCTTCTGCTGGTAGAGGAACTTGCTGTAGTCAATGAGACGACAAACAGGAGGATTGGCATTGGGGGAAATCTCCACGAGATCCACGCCCTCATCACGGGCCATATCCAAGGCTTGTCTTGTAGGCATCACCGTCGATCCGTTCTCACCTACTATACGGACCTCTCGCACCCGAATCTGCTCGTTTACGCGGTATTGGTTCTGTTTTTTGTCTGTCTTCATCTACTATTTTTGCAAATCGGCTGCAAAGTTACAACAATTCAGCGAATTAGCAAAACTTTTCCGAAACATTTTTTAAAAAGATTTGGCAATCTCGCACTTTTCCCGTAACTTTGCAGCCCCAATACAAGGATTATGGATAAACAGAAAGTCATTCTCAGCCACCAACTGGAGCAGGTGCTTAGCGAGGCCATTGGCGAGTGTACAGCCGACCGCATCTTCGTGCTCACCGACGAGACCACCCGCCAACTGTGCTGGCCCGTGGTCAGCGGCTTCAGGTGTCTGGAGGGCGTGCAAGACATCACAATTCCTGCCGGCGACACCAATAAGACACTCGACTCCATCAGTCACGTATGGAGCAGCCTACAACGATTGGGGGCCACACGCCACTCGCTGCTCATCAACCTGGGCGGTGGCATGGTGACCGACCTGGGCGGCTTCGCAGCCTCCACGTTCAAGCGCGGCATAGCCTACATCAACATTCCCACCACACTGCTATCGATGGTGGACGCCTCTGTGGGCGGCAAGACGGGCATCAACTTCGGAGGGCTCAAGAATGAGATTGGCGTCTTCAACAATGCCCGTTGCGTCATCCTCGACACCATTTTTCTCCGCACCCTCGACCACGCCAACATCCTGTCCGGCTATGCCGAGATGCTGAAGCACGGACTCATCTCCACCGAGTCCCACTGGGCCGAACTTCTCAGTTTCAGCATCGACCATCCCGACCTCGCCCTGCTCGGCCAGATGCTGTCCAAGAGCGTAGCCGTGAAGGAGCGCATCGTGGAGGAAGACCCCACGGAGAAGGGCATCCGCAAGGCGCTCAACCTGGGGCATACCGTCGGCCACGCCTTCGAGTCTCTGGCCCTGCAGCGCACCCCCATCCTCCACGGGTATGCCGTGGCCTACGGTCTGGTGTGCGAACTCTACCTGAGCGTCGCCAAGACGGGCTTCCCCGTGGAGAAGATGCGCCAGACCGTCCGCTTCATCCACGAGAACTATGGTCGTATGCCTATCACCTGCGATGACTACCCCGCCCTGCTCGAACTGATGACGCACGACAAGAAAAACGTGGGCCGCGACATCAACTTCACCCTCCTGGGCTCCATCGGCGACATCCGCATCAACCAGACAGCCACCCGTCAGGAGATAGAGGAAGCCTTAGATTTCTACCGCGAGGGCTGCTAACCGTTCCGCTTGTTTTCTGGCAACCTTCCCCGTTTCAGTCAGTGGTATCTGCTCTACAGCAAGGCTTTGGCGGGGCACCCAGTGCTTAGGCAGCACTTGGCGACAGACCTCTTGGGCAACGGCTGGATCGCCCACGGTCAGCAGGATGACAGCCTCGCCGAACCGTTCATCCTTTCGTTTTGTGATGCAGAAGGGGACGTCTATGTGCGGCTTCAGCAGGCGTTCCACCTCTTCTATCTGGATCTTCAAGCCACCCGAGCAAATGACATTATCCTTTCTGCCAATAATGCGGAAGCGCTGGCCCTGCATCTCCACCATGTCGTTTGTAACAAGCAAGCCGTCGTGCACGGCCGGGGCATCTATGACCAAGCAGCCATCGGCATTTTGCGACAAAGCGACGCCTTCGAAGGGTGTGTACCAGTCGGTGGCCTCGGGGCCGCTGAGCCGCCGGAGAGCGATGTGGGAGAGGGTCTCGGTCATGCCATAGGTGCTCCACACGGCATGGGGGAAGGTCTTCAGCGTGCGGGCCAGACGGTCGTCGATGGCGCCGCCGCCGATGATGAGATGGCGGATGTGCATCAGCCGCTCGCGCCCCGCCGCATCGTGCAGCAGGTTCCACACTTGCAGGGGCACCATGGCGGCAAAGTCTACATCGCCCTCCCACGCCGGCAATCCGCAGGGCTTGACGCTGACGAGCCGCAGGCCGCAGGTGAGTGCGCGTACCACCATCATCTTGCCGGCTATATAGTCGAGGGGCATGCAGAGCAGGGCGCTGTCGCCCTCCTTCAAACCAAGGAAACCACAAGTGATGCGTGCCGAGGCCTCCATGCGCCGTTTCTCTACGAGCATCGGTTTCGGCTGCCCCGTCGACCCACTGGTATGCACCAGAACCGTGGGACTGTCGCTACGCCATTCGGCTATGAATTCCTCGAGACCCATAATTGGTCGCCACGTATTTCCAGCGACATCGGGATATTGTCGGTGAATAGTTGCCCTGTGCCCAGCCCTTGCGGAATGGTGATATGGTCGCCGTAGACATCGCTGCAGAACTGGGCGATGGCGTTCAGGCCGATGTTGCTCTCCAGGGCAGAGGTTATCCACGAGCCGATGCCCTCCTCACGGGCAATGCTGATCCACTCGCGACAGCCCATGATGCCCCCGTGGAGCGATGGCTTGAGCACGATATAGGCGGGCTTGATGATGCGGAGCATCTGCCGCTTGGTCTCAGGGTCGTTCACGCCGATGAGTTCTTCGTCAAGGGCTATGGGCAGCGGAGCGTCACGACAGAGTTCGGCCATCAGGGCCCACTGCTTCTGACGGATGGGCTGCTCGATGCTGTGGATGGCATACTGGGAGAGCAGTTCCAGGCGATAGAGCGCCTCATCGGGCCGGAAGCCGCCATTGGCGTCGAGGCGCAGTTCCACCTCGTGGAAACTGAACCGGTCGCGAATGCGCTTTACCAAGTCCAGTTCCTGGTCGAAGTCGATGGCTCCCACCTTCAGTTTCACGCAGCGGAAGCCCTGGCGCAGTTTCTGCTCCATGCGCTGCAGCATCTCCTCATAGTTGCCCATCCACACCAGTCCGTTGATGGGGATGCCCTGCTCACCACGACTGAAGGGAGTATTGAACAATCTCGGGCCCCGCAGGCTCAGCAGGGCCGTCTCCAGTCCGAAGAGCATCGACGGATAGTCGCGCAAGGCCTCGTAGGGAATCTGGCCCGTCTGCTCCACCTCATTGCAAAAGCCGCGCAACACCTGATAGTAGACTGAAGGCTGAAGGGCATCGCAACTCAGGTCGGGCAGTGGGGCACACTCTCCCACCCCATGCCGCTGACCGTCAGTGATTTCAACAAGCCAACTTCTACGCTCGGTGTACACCCCACGGGATGTGCCTGCGGGCTGCTTGAAATGGAAGATGCGCTCGGTGATGTCTATCTGGTACATAGAGCGGAAACTAATAATTATATTCTACCACGCCACCCCACTCAGGATTGACCACAAGCATAAACTGTGTGGCGGTGCTGTCAGTGGATTCGCCAGAGCCACCGTTACCACCTCCAGTTCCACCACCTGTGCCGCCACCGCCTCCAGGCCCATCGCCTGAACCATCAGTAAAGAAATAGCCGGAGCATTCGGTTATCTGGTTTTTCTTGATGGGGATATCGCTGAAGGTGCGAATGCCCTGGTCTGAGCCAGGATATATCAGCAGGGTGCCTTTATTATCTGTGGCATCAAACATCCTGACTGTCAAGGTCAATGTGCCCTCGTCTGCCCGTGGAAAGGTGTACAATTCAAATTGAAGCGGCTTGCCCGTCAATGAATCCGGTAAATTGACTGTAACGGTCTGTTTTGACTGGTCAACGCCATAGCCCGTCTTCACGTTGATGGCTCCGCTGCCACCAGTGTACAGGAAACTCACCTGTTTGGCTTCAGCCGGTTTTACATCTTTCGTCTTGAAGCGAACCATCGCCGAGGCACGAGTAACAGAGATCTCATGCGTTTTGGCCGTTTCCTCTACCACCACATCCTGATAGGCAACAAAGGTGTCCGAAAAGCCGTCGGCATTGGTGAACTTGATGTTCTCAGGATTCGAAAGCGACGGATTGGAAGCGCTGCTATGAGCCAGCACCATCACCTGATAGGTGCCAGGTGTCAACTTCATGCCTACCTCGCCAAAGCCACTCTGGCCCTCTTTCTGAGTGATGCCCTTCACCTTTTTGTCAGCCTGATAGACCACGAAATTGAGTGTCGTCCAAGGAGCCGAATCCCCTCTCGTGCCTGCCGCCACCACCTTCAGAATCAGGTTGGCGCCAGTCTCTATGGCAGGTTGCTGCTGCTGACCTTCCTCCTCATCCGCCACCATTTTCTCGCACGAAGCGAATAGTGAGAAGATGACCAGCAGCGATAGTGCAAAAGTAAAAAGTCCGTTTCTCATACGCTATGTTTTTAGTTACACATTCAAACAAAAAGGCCTCTCCCGACACTGCTGTCATGAAGAGGCTTTCAGTGGAGTTGGAGGGAGTCGAACCCTCGTCCGCACAAGGAAACCATACGCTTTCTACACGCTTATTCCAGACTTCATTTTCGTGCTACGGCAAGACCTGGACCACCAACCGGAGCCTTATCTCCTAAATCTTCATCGCAACGTCGGAGCCCGAAGCGACTATTTCCGATTTGTCCTGCGCCGCTTGACCCTCAGATTCGGAACCAGATCGTTGGAGCGACGTCTCGTTCTCTCACCTTGTAAGAGAATTAAGCCGGTAATCTACTGTACTTCGATTAGGCAGCGAGAGCATACTCGTTGTTGCCAATTAATTTTCTGACCGCAGTGATTATGGAGCCTACAGTCGCCGCTCCGCGTGCTTACGTACCATTTCATCTCGCCGTCAAATCCAGTCAACCCCATGCTCTGTTCCTGGTGCTGAAACCTTCATCGCATTGCGAAACTCAGGCATTGCGGGTGCAAAGATAGAAAGTTTTTTTCAAACAGCAATGGTTTTTCTAAAGAAAATGCTTACCTTTGCAATAATTTTGCGGAAAAAGAGTTAATAGTAATAGAATTATTATATATGATGAAGAATATGAAGAGATACGTTTTGGCGTTGCTGCTGGTCATTCTGGCTGGTGGACAGTCTATGGCCCAAGGGGGAATGAGCGACCAACAGGTCATCACCTACATACTGGAGGAGAACGAGAAGGGTACCAGCCAGCAGGAAATCATCACCCGACTGATGCAGCGTGGCGTGACGATGCAACAACTGCAGCGTGTCAAGCGGAAATACGAGCAACAGAAGAAGCAGGGCGGACTGGGCATGGCGGACGAAAGCGAAAGCAAGGACAGCCGTCTTCGCACCAATAACGCCAAAGACCCCAAGGAAACCAAGCGCAAGACCCTGGAGAACAACCGGAAGGCTGATGCCGGCACCAGCCAGCGCATACAGGGTGCCACCGACATACAGCACACCTACGACGAGAGCGACCCTGACTTCATCTTGATGCAGGCCGAGATGGGGGGTATCCTGCCTGTGGACTCCATCGCCCTGCTGGAACAGATACTGGAAAAGCAGCGCAAGGAGAAGAACCGCATCTTCGGTCACGACATCTTCAAAAACGAGAACCTGAGTTTCGAGCCGAACATGAACATCGCCACACCGCAGGACTATCGTCTGGGTCCAGGCGATGCCGTCATCCTCGACATCTATGGTGCCTCGCAGGAGAGTCAGACCCTGACCGTCTCGCCCGATGGCGACATCAACATCGAGGGGTTCGGCCCCGTCCAGGTGAGCGGCCTGACCGTCGCACAGGCCAATGCCCGTCTGCGCTCTCAACTGGGAGCCAGATTCAGCGACAGCCAGATACGACTGACAGTGGGACAGACCAAGACCATCCTTGTCAATGTGATGGGTGAGGTGAAGACTCCCGGCACCTATACGCTGTCGGCCTTTGCCACCGTGTTCAATGCCCTCTACATGGCTGGCGGCATCAACGACATCGGCACGCTGCGCAACATCAAGGTCTACCGCAACAACCGTCAGATCTCGACGGTCGACGTCTACGACTATATCCTCAACGGCCAGGCTGCCGGCAACGTCAGACTGACCGACAACGATGTCATCATCGTGGGCTCCTACGACTGTCTGGTCAACGTGACCGGCAAGGTGAAGCGCCCCATGTTCTACGAGATGAAGACCGACGAAAGCCTCAACTCGCTGCTGAAATATGCAGGCGGGTTCACTGGCGATGCCTATAAGAAATCGGTACGCGTCGTGCGCAAGGCCGGATCGCAATACTCCGTCCACACCGTGGGTGAGTTCGACATGGGCTCCTTCAGAATGGCCGACGGCGACTCGGTGGCCATCGACTCGGTGGTGAAGCGCTACTCCAACATGGTGGAGGTGAAGGGTGCCGTGTTCCGCCCGGGTATGTTTGAACTGGGCAGCAACATCACGACCGTCAAGTCGCTGATTGAGGCTGCCGAGGGCGTGACCGAAGATGCCTTTACGGCCCACGGCGTGATGCACCGCATGAAAGCCGACCGCTCGCTGGAGGTCGTGGCTGTCGACATTGCCGGCATCTTGGAAGGTCGCGTGGCAGACATCGCCCTGAAGAACGAAGACGTGCTCTTCGTGCCCAGCCAGGAGGAGGTGAGGAAGAAACAGACGCTGACCATCCACGGCGAGGTGCAGAACCCCGGCATCTATAAATACGCCGAGAACGAGACTATCGAGGACTTCATTCTGCAGGCTGGCGGACTCACGGAGACTGCCTCTGCCGTCAACGTGCTGGTTTCACGCCGCATCGTCAACCCCCGTGCCACCAGCAAGGATAGCATCACCGCCCAGTCGTTTACGTTCGCCCTGAAGGACGGTTTTGTCATCGATGGCGAAGAGGGCTTCAAACTACAGCCCTTCGACGAAGTGTACGTTCGCCAGAGTCCCGGCTACGGCATGCAGCGCAACGTGTCGGTGGAGGGTGAAGTGCTCTTCGGTGGCAACTACCCGCTGACTAAGGAGAACGAGCGTCTGAGCGACCTCATCAAGAAGTGCGGTGGCTTCACCAACATTGCCTATGTGGAGGGTGCCCGTCTGGAGCGTCGCATGAACGAGACCGAGCGTCTTCGCTACATCGAGTCATCGAAGATGCAGAAGAAGCAGGACGAGGCCGTGCTCACCGAGATGGCCCTGAAGAGCGGCCGCTCCATCAGCGACCTGGGCAGCAGCCAGCAGACCAAGAAGCAGGAACTGGAGCAAATCCCCACCACCTATTTCGTTGGCATCGAACTGGACAAGGCCATTGCCAATCCCGGCGGCGACGATGACCTGGTGCTGCGCGAGGGCGACCGTCTGATCGTCCCTGTCTACAACAGCACGGTGAAGATCAACGGCGAGGTGATGTATCCCAACACCGTGGGCTTCGAGGCAGGCAAGAAAGCCAGTTACTATATCGATATGGCCGGTGGCTACAGCAGCAAGGCCAAAAAGCGCAAGGCATATATCATCTACATGAATGGCGACGTGGCAAAAGTATCCAGTGGTGCCAAGGTGCGCCCCGGCTGTGAAATCGTGGTGCCCGCCAAGGCCCAGAACAAGATGACCACCGCCGAGACCGTCACCCTCGGCTCCGGCATCGCCTCCATCGCCACGATGATTGCCACGCTGGCTAATATCCTGACTAAGTAAGAGGGAATGACCGTCAAGAATCCAGAGCAAGGCGATGGAAGAGCCAGGAATAAGATGTTGCGCAACAACATCTTGCTTTCAGGAGTGCTAAAGGCGATAAGCCTCGGCACTTCATTTCTGATTGTTCCTGTCACTCTGGGCTACCTTGACAATGAGCCTTACGGCATCTGGATGACCATCTCATCAATGGCCCTCTGGATTTCTGCCTTCGACATTGGTCTTGGCAATGGAATGCGCAATTACCTGACTGAGGCCATTTCAAAAGGTGATATGCGGGCCGGCCGTATTTATATCAGTTCCACATTCCTCTTGCTTTCGGTTATAGCCTTGATCATTGCCATTGTCGCCATCCCACTTATCTTTATGCTGGATGTTACTAGCATTCTTAACACCCACTGTATTGACAACAGCCAGTTGCAGTTTGTAGTGCTTATGGCGCTTATTCTCATGACAGTCAATTTTGTCGTGAAGAATATTGGCTTTATCTATGTGGCCATGCAGAAATATGCCATCAACGACCTGCTGATTGTTGGCGGCAACGTACTGGCCTTAATCACGGTTTATGTGCTAACCAAAACCACTCAGGGCAACCTGCTGTATGTTGTTGTCACATTTATGGCCATGCCAGTCATTGTGTATATTCTTGGGGCCGTTCCTTTGTTTATCAAATACCCAGAACTGAGACCTTCCCTGAAAAGCGTCGACTTAGGTTTTAGCAGTGGAATCATCAAGAAGAGCCTTGGCTTCTTTATCATTCAAATTTCCAGTTGCCTTGTCATATTTGGAGGCTCCAATCTCTTCATCTCTCATTACTGTGGACCAGATTCAGTAACGACGTATAACATTGCGTACAAATATTTCAACCTTCTGACCATTGGCTACACGATTATTATTGCACCCATGTGGAATGCCTATACCGACGCTTCTGTGAAAAACGACTGGAACTGGATTCGCAAGACCTTCAATAGGGCAATGTGGATGTGGGCATTGACATTGGTAGCCAGTGCAATGATGCTGTTAGGAGGAAACCTGTTCTTCAGGCTGTGGGTAGGAGATAGCGTAATAGTTCCTTGGACCGTTTCTGTCTCTGTGTTGGCGTATGTAACATTCTTTAATCTGAACAACTGCGTCACATATCTGTTGAACGGGCTCAACACTATCCGCGTTCAGATTATCACTTCTGTTGTTGCCACACTGGCTTATCTTGCGCTGGTGCTACTATATGGAAAAGACTGGGGAATCGAGGGATTTGTACTCTGCATGACGCTGTGCTATGCCGTAATGAGCCTGATACATCTGTATCAAAGCCGATTGATCATTAACCAAAAAGCAACGGGAATATGGAGCAAGTAGGCAACAAGATTAGCGTTATCACCGTCGTTTACAACGATGTGGCTCATATCCGTGAGACCATGAAGAGTTATTTCTCGCAGACATGGGAGAACAAGGAGTACATCGTTATCGATGGCGGCAGTACAGACGGTACGGCAGACATCATTAAGGAATATACCGACCGCCTGGCCTATTGGTGTTCAGAACCCGATGGCGGTATCTACGATGCCATGAATAAAGGCATCAGTCATGCCAGCGGTGATTGGATCAATATATTAAATAGCGGTGACACCTTTGTCGACAAACGTGTGCTGGAACACTGCATGGAACTAAGTTGCAATGTGGATGCCGATGTCATCTACGGCAATTCACGGGAAATCCACAAGGGGAAATCCCGTCATATTGAAGCATACGCCAATCCGAGTATCATGGATTTAGTACCTGTCTACAGGCATGGTTCGTCACTCGTCAGGGCAAAGGTCCACAAAGCCAATAAGTTCGACCTCAGCAAGCATGAGCAGTTGGGTTATGCACTCGACTGGGAACAGATTCATCGCCTTTACAAGCAAGGTTGCAGGTTTTGTAAATTGGATCTGGAAATACAGTCTTTCCAAAAGGAAGGCATCTCTGACAATACCATCCGAAGTTTCTGGTACAACTACCAAATTACTTCTGAAGGACGATTCAATCTAAGGAAATTCATATATTTCATCAGAATAACGACAACGTCCCTCATCAAAGGACTGTTTTCATGAGAAGAAAAAAACGAAATTAATATGCATGGGTAATACTAAAAGCAACAACTTGGGAAAACTGTTTATGAATAATGTCATGGTCGATTTGAGTCCTTGTCCGCTAACAAGAGAATCAGCTCTTGTGATCATAAATGGACTTTATGACGTAGCTACTAATGGTGGACCTACAGGACTATCCGTGAAGTTCCACTATGAAACGTTTCAAAATTTGGATTCTACAGATTTGGCTATCATCACCAGTAAAGGGTGGACTTATAGTTCAGCGCCACAGCAAAATGCGTAAAACACGACCACTTAATGCAAAAAAAAAATTAAATGGTATCCATTATTTGTATTATTTATTATCTTTGCAACGTGAAACTAAAGTAATGAAATTATGAAACCCTCATGATTATATCAAAATCGCCAAAGTGAATGAAAAGGGGCTGCCGCCTCGTTATATAGTTACACTAATATCGAGATTATGGCAGCAGTTGAATTCACGCAGGTCGTGTCGCGCGGTTGCGGCATGGACATCCACAAGGAGGTGGTGGTAGCGACAGTCCGTGGCGAGGGCATCCAGAAGGAGACCCGTAGCTTTGGCACCTTCACGAGTTCTTTGACAGAGTTGAGAGAATGGCTGGTATCGTTGGGTATCACTCATGTCGCGATGGAGAGCACTGGCGTATATTGGAAGCCCATATACAACGTGTTCGAGGGTCACATCCCCCATGTCTGGGTAGTGAATGCCCGCCACATCAAGAATGTGCCGGGACACAAGACGGACAAGAACGACAGCGAGTGGATATGCCAGTTACTGATGGCAGGATTGCTGAAGCCCAGTTTCATTCCTCCCCGTGAGCAGCGCGAACTGCGTGACCTGACCCGCTATCGCCGCAAGGTAATCCAGATGGTGTCGGCGAACAAGAACCGCATCATCCGTACCTTGGAAGACGGCAACGTGAAACTCTCCAGTGTGCTGAGCGACACGAGCGGCAAGACAGGAGCAACGCTTATCGAGATGCTCTGCGACGGGAAGGAACTGACACTACAGGACATCGAGGACGTGCGGCATGGCCGCTGTCATCACACATCGGAAGAGATGCTGGAGGCCTGTACGGGCTACATGAATGACCACAAGCGCTATATGCTCCAGCGCATCAGGGAGTGCAACCGCAAGCTGACGGTTGAGATTGTCGAACTTGACCGTCGGATTAAGGAGATTGTCACTCCCTATGCCGAGGTGATGGAGCGCCTGGACGAGATTCCCGGACTGCACGACCGCACCCTGGAGGATCTGATTGCCGAGATAGGACTTGACATGACAGTCTACCCCAGCGCAGAATCCCTGTGCAAGTGGGCGGCGATGTGTCCGGGCAACAACGAGAGTGCAGGCAAGAAGAAAAGCGGAAAGACCAACCACGGCGACAAGTACGTCAAGGCCACACTGGTAGAGGCCGCATGGGCTGCGTCCCGCACCAAGGGCACCTTCTACAAGGAGCGTTTCGAGCGGCTTTCCAAGAGAAAAGGTGGCAAGAAGGCACTCATCGCCGTAGGACACTCAATCCTCAAGGCCGTACATTACGTCGTTTCCACAGGTGGACGCTACCACGAACTGGGAGAGCAGTACGTGCCAAGCAAGATTGAAAAGAAACGGAAGGACTATCTCAGGAGCGAGTTGCAGAAACTCGGATACGAGGTGTCCATCATCAAGAAGAAAGATTAGCCTACTTTCCATAAACTGAAACTGGGACTAGGCAATCCAACAGGCCGATTTTTACTGGAACAACCCGAGTCCGATTATGAAACTGGTCCCAACAGCAGAGAGGCAAAGTTTGTGACGTAAGAGCACGAGTATGAAAATTCCATACGACTCTGCTATATAAACATATCAATTGCCCAACAGGTCAGCCCGCACTTGCCTACCAGTGAGTGCTCTCTCTTCTCTTGTCTCAAGACTCGAAAAGAGACAAAATAATGTAAAACCCGCTGTTCTACGCAGTAGACAGCATAATTAATTTTCGTATGAAAAAGAATCTCATTGTGCTGCTTCTTGCGTTGGTCAGTTTGATCGCAAAGGCTGATGGATTATCCAGCAATATTTTTGAATGGAATGGATTATATTACAATGTCATTCTGTATGATAATAAAATTTGCTGCGAATTAGTATACAACGAGGAACACCCATACGTAGGAGATATTACTATCCCTGCCAAAGTCGTTCGTCATGGCGAACCCATCGACATGGTTCGCATTGGACAGTGTGCTTTTAGCGGACGCTCCAATAAAAAGAATGAAAACATCACCTCTGTCACTATAGAACCTGGAGTCGTCAGTATTGAGAGTGGAGCCTTTGAGCGCTGTTCTCAACTCACGACCGTCACTATTCCCTCCTCAGTAACCAGAATAGGCAGTAATGCATTCCAAGACTGTCCCAACCTTGTTTCTGTCAACATCCCTGATGGCATTACCACAATCTATGGTGGACTGTTTTGCCGTTGTAAAAGCCTGACTTCCATCACTATTCCTTCTAGTGTAAGAACCATAGGGTCATGTGCTTTCGCTCATAGTGGCATCACATCCATCGACCTCCCAGACAGCCTAGAGGCCATAGAAGATGGAGCCTTTTGGGACAATCCGCTGAATACAATTACCATTCCCAATGGCGTGAAAGACATAGACCATTACACATTTATGGAGTGTAGTCAACTGACATCTGTCGTAAGTACTAACACAATGTCTGTCGGTGACATGGTTTTTTATCAATGTAGTAATCTTATCGTTATACCTTCTATAAAAAGTATAGGTGAAAGTGCCTTTCAGGGTTGTACTGCCTTAACAAACATTAGCCTCGCTAAAGGCCTTACAAATATTGCTGACGGGGCATTTAGGGGTTGTACCAGTTTAACTTCCATTTCCATCCCCGAGGGTGTAACCACCATCGGATCCAATGCCTTCAATGGATGTGAGCATCTAAGCACGATACAAATTCCTGAGACAATCAATAGCGTCGGTTCTAATGCTTTTGTTGATACCCCATGGTTTTTGAATCAACCGAATGGTTTGTTGTACATTGGAAAAATCGCTTACAAGTACATTGGAACAATGCCAGAAAATACGTCTATATCTATCATTGATGGAACATTAGAGATTTCAGGTCATGCTTTCTTTAATTGTCAAGGGCTTGTATCCGTTAATATTCCAGAAACGGTGAACACTATTGGTGAATCAGCGTTTGCCTCATCCGGACTTTTATCCGTCCAAATCCCAGATTTTGTCGTGGCTATTGGCGACTCGGCGTTTGCTTCATGCAAAAATCTAGCCTCCGTCAGTTTGCCTTCGTCAATAACAGAGATACCAAATGGAATGTTCTTTGATTGCTTGAAACTGACAGCAATCGATTTTCCTGCAGGACTTCTTCGAATAGGTATATCTGCATTCCGAAACAGTGGGTTGATTTCTATTGTCTTACCAAAACAACTGACTACAATCGCAGACTATGCATTCAGCAATTGCGCCCAATTATCTACTGCTAGCATACAGTCACAAGTGCTGAGAAGCATTGGGTATGCAGCATTTGGTTATTGTTCTAATCTGAAATCAATCTATTTTTACTTGCAATTACCACAGATATGTACTGGCCAGTATATGTTCGAAGGATGTCCTGAGGATATGATAATCTATATCCCTATGTATACGAAATATGACTATTCTAGTAAAAACGGCTGGGAGAGATACAAAAATCATTACGTAGAGTTTGACGTAACCTCCATTTCCAACCTTAAGGTCTCTAAGGGAATCTCGATTAAGAATGACAAAGGATCTCTCACCATATCAGGCCTCAACGACAATGAGGAAATACAAGTATACGATGTCAGTGGTGTTCTGATAGGTAGCGCAACAGCCACCGCAGGTACAGCCATTCTCAATGTCCGAACTAGCAATCATATCATTGTACTGAAAATAGGAAAAAAGTCTATCAAAGTGAAACTATAACATATTTATATATATGGAAGAGAACAAGAAGAAAAGTCATGAAATTGATATTGTTGGCATCGCCAAGCGAGTGCTTGCTGAGTGGAAACTGCTGTTGAAATTTGTCGGCGTAGCGGCTGTGCTGGGTGTGGTGATAGCATTAAACACCCCCAAGTCATACACGACAAGCGTCATTCTTGCGCCAGAAGTGTCGGGGGCAGGAGGTATGCTTGACAACCTGAGCGATTTGGCTTCAATGGTAGGCGTGAATATAGGTTCCAGCAGTTCGAGTATTGACGCAATCTATCCAGAGATATACCCAGATGTTATCTCTTCGAATCGCTTTATCATCGACTTATTTGATGTAAAAGTACGATTAAAAGATAACACAGAGAGAACGTTTTACGATCATGTAACGAAGGATGTGAAAATACCTTTTTGGTCGTGGCCTCAGATTTGGATATCCACGCTTTTTAAAGAAGAAGAAAAAGCAAATCAAAAAGACGTAGATCCATTCTGTCTTACAAAGGAACAGTCTGGTGTGTGTGCGCTGTTTCGATCGCGAGTTTCCTGCATTGTTGACAAGAAAACCAGTGTTGTAACAATCTCTTTCGAAGACAACGACCCTGTAGCATCTGCCGTCATGGCCGATACGATTCTGTCCCGTCTTCAGCAGTATATTACCCATTATAGGACCAAGAAAGCCCGCATAGATGTAGATTATTATGAACAATTGTTCAATGCAGCCAAAAAGGAATACGAAGATGCGCGACACAAATATGCCAGGGCTGCGGATGCTAGTACCCGCGTTGTACTGGTGTCACGCCAATCAGAACTGGATGACTTAGAGAATGATATGCAGTTGAAATACAGCGTTTATCAGCAGATGACCCAACAACTTAATATTGCCCATGCAAAACTTCAGGAACGTACACCAGCATTCTCTGTCATACAAGAAGCCACTGTACCCATTCGAGCCTCGAGTTTCCCCCGCTCCCTAATGGTCATTGGCTATATGCTACTGGGGGCAATACTTTGTGCCATTTGGATTATGTATCTCAGAGACCCTATCAAAAAGTTATTGAGTAAGCGCAAGAAATGATCTACACCATTCCATATCTGATACTGCTGCTGTTGCTCTTCTATCTGTCATTGTATTATGAACAGACAGAAGACAATAGCACTCGTAGCAAAGTCAGTTATGGCTGCCTGCTACTGATACTTATATTCTTCGGTTTCAGAGGTTTTATTTTTGACGATTGGCAGATATACTACACGCTCTTTCAAGAGTGCTCTTTCGAAAACGTCTGGTACAATGTATATACATACAAAAATGCACGCTGGACTTGTGAGCCGGGCTTTACATTACTGATGGCTACCTGCAAGAGCCTGTTCGACAACTATTATTTCTTCAATTTTATATGTACCGTTATCGTGACCGCCTTGCTCTTCAACTTCTTCAGGCAGCAGAAATTCAACAATTTTCCTTTTGCAGTCATCCTCTATCTTTGTTTCGGAGGCATCATCATGAGTACGAATCTGATGAGGAACACTATTGCCATCATGATTTTCATCAATGCCATCAAATACATTGAGGAGCGCAAGCCGATGCCCTATTTTCTTCTGTGCCTACTCGCAATCTCATTCCACTTGTCGGCATTGATGTACCTGCCCGTCTATTTCTTTCTCCATAGGAGAATCAACAAGTGGGTTTTCGTGGGCATCTTCTTCGTAGGTAACTTTATTTTCCTCACTCATACATCCATTTTCCTAAATGTAATGTCATTGTTTATCAGTGTCGATAGTGGTCGATTAGCCGATATGCTTAAGGACTACACGTCAGGAACGATGGATGTAGCCAGTGGCATTTCCATCGGATATCTAGAACGTCTATTCACCAGTTTCCTCGTGTTCTGCTATTACGACAAATTGGTGGAAGTGAGAAAGAACAATGCCATTTTTATCAATTCATTTATAGTCTATTTCGTACTGACTTTTTACTTCAGTGAGTTCAAGGAGGCCAGTTTACGTATGTCATATCTATTTATCTTCGCATACTGGATATTATGGAGAGACCTTATTGAATGTTTTTCGGTAGAGAACAATCGGAAACTCTTTGTTGGTTTACTATTCGTCTATTGTATGCTAAAGATGGTAGGACATACCGATGTGATAACAAGCCAATATGACAATGTGCTTTTCGGGGCAAAGTCATATGAGGAACGTCTATATATACATAATCGTTATGGTGAACAAGAATAATAAAAAAGGAGAAATGAATATTCGCTATGAAATATGGTCACTAAAAGAAGGGATTCGTCAACTGCTCACAGACATCGTGATGTGGTCACACTTCCATTGGGTAAGGATTCTTTTCATGCGCCTTTTTTCCGGCCACTTCGGCGTTAGTTCCTCCGTACTGCGTCATATTGAACTATGGAATCCCGAGAATATTTTCATCGGAAGCCATGTCATTATCAATCAGCGCGTCTTTCTTGATGGTCGAGGTGCGAGATTGACCATTGGCGATAATGTTGACATAGCCATGGAGGCCATGGTGTGGACACTTGAACACGATGTATCATCATCGTCTCACGAGACCAAAGCTGCCCCTGTGGTCATAGAAGACCACGCTTGGATAGGATGCCGTGCCCAGATTCTCCCTGGAGTAAAAATTGGCAGAGGTGCTGTGATTGCTGCTGGTGCTGTTGTAACTAAGGATGTGCCCGCCAATGAGATATGGGGAGGAGTGCCCGCCAAACGTATCGGCAACCGGAACAACCCGTTGACATACAATCTTAAATACAGACCTTGGTTAAGATAATCCAATAAACAGAAACTGAGTGTATGAAGGTGTTATATTTTACAAACGCGCCATTCTCTGATTTAGAGATATCCTACGTAGGTGAACTTGAAAAGTATGTTGAGGTTAAAGTGCTGATGTTGGTACTTCCTCAGACAAAGAAGTCGGGAGCAATAAGTCTAGACTGTCAGCCAGAAGAATTAGGAGTCATACCTGCAACCGATTATCCTGGCATGGAGAAATATACTAATATGATGTCACTTGACCGTTGGGCCATTGTGAACAATCCGATTGGCTCCAATCTAAAAACATCATGGATACTTGCCAAGAAAGTAGCCGATGTGGTCAAAGAATACCAACCCGACATCCTACACATCACCTTATATGGACTACTCCAAGTATTTTTAAGTTGGCTAATAGACAAAAATATAAAGAAAATTATCACGATTCATGATGTTGTCGCCCACGACAAGCAATCTATTGTACGGTATATGTATGACAAGATTTGTCGAAAACTAACACTCAAGCATTTCAACAACATCCTGTTGCTGTCGCATGTAGATGCTCCTCTCCTTGAGAAGAGTTTGAGCCACACGCCTCACCGCACTTTTTTTTCAAAACTTGGTCCCTATACTTATCTTCGAAACTATCCTATAGGCCAGAATCTGTACGGAAAATATATTCTATTTTTCGGAAGCATCCGACCCTATAAAGGCGTTGATGTTTTGATGGAAGCCTATAAGAAATCAAACTGTGTCAAACAAGGGATTAAACTAGTGATTGCAGGTAAAGATATCGATGGTAATGTTCTGAATAACGACCAAGAAGATAACATCATTATTCTTAACAGATATATAGAGAACGACGAACTTGCTACACTCATAGTTAATAGCCTCTTTGCAGTATTACCGTATAAGTCTGCCACACAAAGTGGTGTCACGAAATCAGCCATTGCCCTCAACAAGCCTATGGTTTGCACCAATGTTGGTAACTTGCCCAATGAAGTTATTGACGGCAAGTACGGAAAAATTGTCAACCACGACGATGTCAATTCTCTCTGTGTGGGCATCAACTACATGATAGACAATCCGAATCAGGTAGAGCAATTTGCCAGAAACATTCGTTCCGATTTTGAGACGGGCAATAACTCGTGGGCAAAAATCACAGAAGATTTGGTTACAAATGTTTACTCTACGATTTTAAACAAATGATTTCCAATGAGTCAAGTCTCTGCTATCATAGTTAGTTATAAGAACGAGGAAATGACGTGTAGATACGTCAACGAGGAATTAAGGAAATGCCCTGAAGTTGACCACGTCATCATCGTAAACAATGCAGCCACAGAGAAATCAAACGAGATTCTGCACCATAGTATTCCTCATTCGGAGATATCCACTGGCGAGGAATACCACGACACTAAAGTCATCATACTATATAATAAGGAGAATCAAGGTTTTGCCCGTGGCAACAATCAAGGTGCACGCTTCGTTGACCGCTTCATACACTCAAAATACATTCTGTTTTCCAATGATGACATTGTGATTAATGACAATGATGCAATATCCCGTCTTATCTATCGACGCCACCAGGATGACACCATAGGATGTTTTGCTCCCAAAATCCTTAAAACTGATGGAAGTACCCAAGGGCCCTTTGCATATTGGTCATTATGGAAACGCTATAGCCTATATATAATCTATCCTATCGTTATGCGATGGGCACCGAACATCATTGCAAAAAGGAACGAAAAAACAACACCAATAGTCAGCGGCTTTTATAACACGCTGGTTGGATGTTTCTTTATGGTTGAACTTTCCGATTTCAAACGTGCGGGAATGATGGATGACCGTACTTTTCTTTATCGAGAAGAGGAAATCTTGGCCGAACGAATGAAATCTATTGGCAAGTATAGTTTTTGCGAAGCATCGGTAAGTGTAATTCACCTAGGAGGACAAAGCAGTTACAAAAACAACAAGCGGCATTACAATTTTGTGAACCAGAGCGTTCGCGATTCAGACATTATCTATTATCACCATTACAAGGAATATCCACTATGGCAAATACGTCTGGCACAAAAAGTGCAGCAATTATTATGCTACCTTTTTGTATAATCACCACGCTTTTGAGAAACAAGCAGTAACGCTGAGTGAAGACTTTGACAAGATAACCATTAATGCAACAATTGCTGATACAATTCACAGCAACGGCTGATCATCTTCTCCTTTCTGAACAACTGCTCGTAGCGCGACTTGGCCCCCGCAGAGAGTTGTTGATATAACGCCGAATCATCCGTCAGCCGACGGATGGCATCGGCCAGCGCTTCAGCACTTTCCGGCTCCACCACCAGGCCCGATTCGCCGTCCCTGTTCACCCAGGGCACACCCGAGCCCTTGATATTGCAACAGACGACAGGTTTGCCGCACGACATGGCCTCTATCTGCACGATAGCGAAAGCCTCAGTCTTCATGACGCTGCTCAGACAATACACATCACAGGCTCCATAATAGGCGGCCAAATCATCACCCGACACCCGGCCCAGCAATTTCACACGGTCGTTCAGATTATGCCGGTTGATCTGAGCCTGCAGTTCGTCATGCAGTTCACCGCTGCCGCCAATCAGCACCACGTAGTTATCGTCCAGATAGCGGGCTGCATCCACCAGATACCTGTATCCTTTATAGTGTACCAGCCGCCCAAGCGAGAATATAATTTTCTTGCCTTCATATTGCTGTCTGATACGTTCTACGGCAGCAGCATCAGGCACAATGGGCTCGATGCCAATGGGCAGATAGGTGCACTTCTGCTGAACACCAGCCAGACAGGGCGACTGGGCGATATACACAGGTGTGGTGCCCACCACGAGGTCGGCACGTCTGATGAGCCAGTTCTGCAATGGCTGATAGAGGCTGAGCAAGAATTTCTGCTTCACAATGTCGCTATGCCAGTGCAACACGACCTTGCCTTTATAGCCTGACAACCACAGGGCCAAGGCTGCCATCGGATCGGGATGATGCACATGGATGATGTCGTATTGGGGAGCGATGCGCCGCAGCATCGTGATCATCTGCGGCGAAATCATCGTGGCATATTTCTTGACAAGCGTCTTCACACAGATCACCTTGTTCTGAGGCGTCACCTCAATCAGTTCTTCCTTTCCCGTTTCCACATGGGCGCACAGCATATCGCACGGGATGCCCTTCTCGGACAACCCGACCAGAAGGTCATACATCACCTTCTCCACGCCCCCCTGAACGGGATAGAATTTTCCTAACTGAAGTATCCTCATTGCTCAGTCGCTCTCAGAATTCGTATGCAAAGATAACAATAAAATTCAATATTCAATAAAAAATCTGATAAAATTTGTCTTCGACGTATAATATATGTCGTTTTTCTACGTTAAACTATTAACAATACCAAAAAAGGTATTGATGAAAAACAAAAGGTATATATGACCAAACTAGAGAACGGATACGTATTGGATGGCATGAACGAGATTGAGCGCAACGTGAAGCGCTTCGTCGATTTCATTACTGCGGCGATATGCCTGGTTGTGTTCTCACCTCTGTTCCTGATTTGCTACATTTTGGTCAAGCGGGAGGATGGTGGCCCGGCCATCTTCAAGCAGGAACGCATTGGCCGCTTCGGCCGTCCGTTTAATATCTACAAGTTCCGTTCGATGCGGGTGGATGCCGAGAAAGACGGGCCTGCGCTGTATCAGCACGAGAACGAGACCCGAATGACCAAGATAGGCAAATTCCTGCGTGAGCACCATCTGGACGAACTGCCCCAACTGTGGAACGTATTCAAGGGTGACATGGCCTTCATCGGCCCGCGCCCTGAACGCGAATACTACATCAAGCAGATCATCGAGCGCGATCCGCGCTACGTCTACCTCTACCAGATCCGTCCCGGCGTGACTTCCTATGCCACGCTCTACAATGGCTATACCGATACGATGGAGAAGATGCTGCGCCGCCTGGAGTTGGACCTCTATTATCTGGAACACCGCTCGTGGTGGTTCGATGCCAAGATTCTCATGAAGACCTTCATCAACATTGTCTTCGGCAAGAAGTTCTGAGCCCCGTTGTCAATACTTACGGAAATACATCCTGTAGAGTTCTGTCTGCAGGGTCATCTTCTCAGTATTTAACTGCAGCACATCCAGCACTTCGTCCGTCCGGCTCAGGCCGTAGAACTCCACAGTGGCCGCGCTGGTCACTATGCTGTCGGAGATGTCTCGGTCGTTGGCGATTGGTTCCGACAGATAGAGTTTCCCCTGCTCGTACTTGAAGCGGAAGTTGAGCATCTCGTGCTGTTCCTCAACATCATAAATATGCAGGTCGCGCATCTCCAGCATATCGCCCTGCACGGCCCAGAATATCTTCATGCTACGCACGTCCCCAGAACGGTTGGTCGACAGGGTGTCCATCTGGGTCAACTGCCAGAAGCCGTCCAGGTCTCCATTGTCTGAAGTATGCAGTTCACAGGCAGTCAGCACCGCCAGTGCGGCTATCATTGAGAGTATCTTTTTCATCGTCCGCCAAATTTAAAGTTCCTTGCTATCGTTAGTTGTACGCCCATGTTGTCACCCAGCAGTTCGCCTGAGTCCAGACCCAGCGCTCCTTTGACCGTCCACCCTGCCAGCAAGGAGGAAGCGTCAAACTGGTAGGTCGCCTCGGCCATCATGCTCAGATTCCGCTGCGGCTCAATGAATGGAACATGATAGGTGCCGAAGCCCTTCTGCAGAGAACATAGCACGCGGTAGTGCAAATTCCTGATGGGATGGCCGCTCAAGCCCAGATGCCACGCCCAGAAGCGGCTGTCTTCCACCATCACCGCCCTGTCCATATTATAAAGAGGTGAACGAAAGAAGGGATTGCCCATCACCTGCCCCCAGTGCTGCCAGCCAGTCATGATGGCGTGATTATAGTAATTGTCCACGCCGCTGATGTGATCCGCCCTGCGCTGGGTGTGGTCGTGATACATCGGGCCACTCTGGTATTTCGTGTAGAGATACTCCAGCACAATGGTGTTCAGCCAAGGGGTCTGCTTGAGCCTCACCTCGGCCCCCAACATCATATCGCGAAGGTCGTAGAGGAAATAGCGCGAGTCCTTCTTCACATTCCATTCATCACCCGTGCCATAGCCATCGTAGTCAAGCAGGAACATACCCGACTGATCCTCGAAGTAGTGGTCAGCATAGACCGATACGCCCCACCCCTCTTGGTCGTAGTTGGCCCTCACCAGCCAACTGCCCAGATGGTTGCCGTCGGCATTGCGATAATCCTCTGGCTCAATGGCCTCGCCGCCACCAGGAATCAGCGCGTGGATCATGCCCTTCAGCCCGTCTTCGTTTTCCACGGCTCGCTCCGAGTAGTCACCTGTCAGGTAACTCCTGCCGCCATACTGGCAGGCCATCTCCAGCCCCAACTCCACGTTGAAAGGCTTGTCGGCACGGCCTATGCGCAGATAGCCGGCCTTGGTGTGCAGTTTGGAGTGCTCAGTATATTTCGACTGGCCAGCAGTAAAATCCTTCTGCCAGTTGTCATCCGTCTGCATGCCGTAGGCAATATGGCCCTTCAGGCCTACCCATCCGCCCAGGAAAGGAATATTCCAGTAGTCAGGCAACGACAGCCTCACGCTGGGCACGGGTCGGGCGTTGATGCCAAGCGTCTGGGGGCCGCTGCTCAGTTCCTGGTTTCGCAGTGCCATCGGCTGCTCCTTGCTGCCCACGGTGAGCAGCCCCTTCAGCCACCGCAGTTCCCCGTAGGCCTGCTGAACCACCAGGGTGCTGGTGAAGCCACCCGCCACGGCCACGTCGGCACCGGCCCCCCAGGCCCACTGGCGGGCAGAATCGTTGTCGATG
This sequence comes from Prevotella sp., assembly GCA_017467535.1. GTDB lineage: Bacteria > Bacteroidota > Bacteroidia > Bacteroidales > Bacteroidaceae > Prevotella. The sequence goes on from JAFUST010000034.1 coordinate 36,829, forward strand.
GAGCGGAACACCCCACCCCTCACGTAACCATTGGTCCGTTCGAGCGAACTCAGACCATACTTATTGGCATTGAGCCAAAGCGGTGTGTAGTCACCCGTTGCTGCCGAGAACTGCGCCTCGGTGCGCACTTCCACTTGGGCCGTCGCCAGGCTGCAGGCCAGAAACGCCATTGCCGTCAAAAAAGATTTCCGCATCTCGCTCTATGTTCTTAGTTATTCTGCGGCAAAGATAAGAAAAAAAAACGATATATAGGGATTTTCCCCCAACTATTTAGGGAAAATCCTTTGCCCACCCCAGAAAAAAGCAGTTACTTTGCAGCAGAAAAAGACAACTGAATGTATAACAACAAAAAGAATACGATTATGAAGAAGATGATGTTTACCCTTGTTACCATGCTGACGATAGCAGTATCGGCTAACGCTATGTCCTACGAACAGGCACGCAACGAGGCTCTCTTCCTGACCGACAAGATGGCTTACGAGTTGAACCTCAGCGATGCCCAGTACGAGGCAGCCTACGAGATCAACCTCGACTACCTGATGGGAGTGACCAGTTACAACGACGTGTTCGGCACCTACTGGGAGCGCCGCAACCTGGACCTGAGTTACATCCTCTACTCCTGGCAGTGGGACCTCTTCCGTGCCGCCACCTATTTCTACCGCCCGCTCTACTGGGAGGGAGGCTACTGGCACTTCGGCATCTATGCCCGCTATCCGCATCGCGACTACTTCTACTTCGGGCGTCCGCACTTCTTTGCCACCTATCGCGGCGGACACAGTTGGCGTGTCAACGGTCGCAGTTACTACGAGGGACGTCATGACTTCTTCCGCCCCAGCAGGCCTCGCGACCAGCACTTCGGCATGCGCAACGGCTGGGATCGCGGTGACTATCATCATAACTACGGACGCAGTTCCACCCGTGTGACCGTCGACCACAACCGTAACATCAACAACAGCCGCTCCTTTGAGGGTAACCGCAGCATCAACAGCAACCGAAGCAACAACACCGGCTCGTTCCAGGGCAATCGCAGCAACAGCAATACCGGCTCGTTTCAGGGCAGTCGCAGCAACAGCAATACCGGCTCGTTCCAGGGCAATCGCAGCAACAGCAATACCGGCTCGTTCCAGGGCAGTCGTAGCAACAGCAATACCGGCTCGTTCCAGGGCAGTCGCAGCAACGGCAATACCGGCTCGTTCCAGGGCAGTCGCAGCAACAACAGCGGTTCCTTCCAGGGAACACGCAGCGCAGGCGGCAGTTCAATGGGATCGTCCAGCAGCAACCACAGCAGCAGCCGCTCCGGCGGCGGTCACGCTGGTGGAAGCAGGAGATAAGTTGGAAAGGTTAAAAGGTTAAAAAGGTAAAAGGTAAAAGGATTGACAGGTCAAATGCTGAGGATTCGCACCTCAGCATTTGTCATTCTCACCACCTCGTTCATCTGTTTGCCGTACAGCACGGCCTGCACGGCCTTGTTGATGATGCCGTGCCCTACGGCCAGCACCTGCTGGTCGGGGTAGGTCTCGCGGATGAACTGCAGGAACCGCCCGGCGCGCTCCTTCAGCACCTCCAGCGGCTCCACGTCGTCAGGCCACACCGCATGCTCCAGATCGGGAATGTATCGCCCCGTGAACGAGCCCCAGTCGCGCTCTCTCAGCAGGGGCGTCGTCGTCACCTCCAGCCCATGCGGTTCTGCCACGATGCGAGCCGTGTCGATGGCCCGCTTCAGGTCGCTGGTCACGATGGCATCGAAGTGCACCTCGGCCAACTCGTCACGCAGTGTCTCTGCCTGCCGGATGCCCACCTCGTTGAGTTCTCCCTGCACCTGCCCCTGCATGATCTTATTTGCATTGTCCACGGTCTCCCCGTGGCGCGTCAGATATAGTGTTGTCATTGGGTTGCAAAGGTACACAATTATTTCAAGAGTTCAAAATATTTCAGGCAAAAAAACAGACGCATCACCATCCCAACAATCATCTCAGATTATTTTTCTCAATTTCGCTTCCACCTTCCACTGACTGATGCGTCCCATATCAGTACAAGTGCCTACTTTCTGTCGACGAAGTGCCTACTTTCTGTCGACGAAGTGCCTACTTTCTGCCGACGAAGTGCCTACTTTCTGCCGACGAAGTGCCTACTTTCTGCCGACGAAGTGCCTGGAATCTATGCGAAGGTGGCATGAAGAACCAGAAAAGGTTTCAGGAGGCGGAAGCGAAAAATTCCGTTTACACCTCCTGAAACATCGATAAACACAGGTGTTTCCGAAGATAAGGTGGAAGTGGAACCGAAATATTAAGATATTCTCAAAAATCAATAGTTAGGACATTAACTAAGAGTATTAGTTTTATTTAACTAAATAAATTAGTTTAACTCTCCCGTATTGTTTACCTTTGCACCCAAAATCAAAGGAAACGATATGAAGAGACTGATCACTTTACTCGCCCTGCTCCCCTCGTGGCTGGGCATACTGGCCCAAGAGGCTGACAAGACCGTGCTGAAAATTCACTACAGGACATCAGCCCGAACGCATGCCGATGACACCTTGCATCAGGAAGACACGCATGCGCTTTTCATCGGAGAACGCACATCTAAATACCTCAGCCTGAATACCCTGCGCCGCAATCAGGCACTGGACTCACTGAAATACAGGGGCAAGATGTCGGTAGCCGAACTGTCTGACGTCATGAACAGCAGCAAGATGCCCAAGGCCGGCTCCACCTATATGGTGATAAAAGGGTGGCCCCAAGAGGGACAGACCGTATATATCGCCCCCGTGCTCCGCACGAAATATGCCGTCAGCGACACCCTGCACCCCTTCGACTGGCAACTGCTGGAAGGTGATACGGCCGTGGCGGGTTACCAGTGCCAAAAGGCGCAGTGCACCTGGCGAGGTCGCACATGGACAGTATGGTACGCGCCCGAACTGCCCTATGACAATGGACCCTGGAAACTGGGCGGGCTGCCTGGCCTGGTGCTCCATGCTGAAGATGCCGCGGGCGACTTCTGTTTCAGTGCTCAGGAGATCATCAAGGGCCGGGGCGAGCCCATCCTTCCGGAAAAGAAACTGTCCTACTGCACGATGAAGGAGTACCAGTCGGTGAAGACCAAGATGGAGAGCGACCCTGCCGGCTTCATCAGCCAGATGACGGGAGGCCGTATCACCCTGGGCGGCACCCTGCCCGACGGCACCGAGTCGGTCATTCCCTCCCACCAACCCCTATTCATGGAATCAATAGAGAAGAAATAATAAGGTATGAAGAAAATAATTCTCTCCCTCCTGCTGGCCCTGCCCGCTGGAGCAATGGCCCAAGAGGCAGACAAGTCGGTGCTGGAAGTGCGCTACCGCGTGGACTACCGAAACAACATGAACGATTCGACCCTGCATAACGACGACTTTGCCCTGTGGATAGGCGAACGGCAGTCGAAATACTTCAGCATGCGAACAAAACGCAACCAGGAGGTGCGCGACTCGCTGCAAAAGGAAGGATACGACAGTCACCAGATGCTGGACGCGCTGCGCTCTGGGGCTATCCCCAGGAGCGGTCAGCCCTACGTGGTGATGAAGAACTGGCCGAAGGAAGGGAAGATGCTCTTTCTGGACAATGTGTTCTCCGACTGCTACGGCTGCGAGGACGAGATGTATCCCTTCGACTGGCAACTGGTGGAAGGCGACACGGTGGTGGCGGGCTACCAGTGCCAGAAGGCACAGACGACGTGGCACGGCAGGACTTGGACGGTGTGGTATGCACTGGACCTGCCCTACGACAACGGCCCCTGGAAACTGGGCGGTCTGCCCGGCCTGATTCTCTCGGCTCGCGATGCCGCCGGCGACTATGCGATGGAGGCGCAAGCCATCCTGAAAGGCAAGGGCGATGCCATCGGTTATGCAAACAAATACGAGAAATGCACGCAGAAGGACTATCAGAGCCTGAAGCGCAAGATGGCGGAAGACCCAACGGCTTTGCTGAAGCAACGCTACGGCAACCAGGTGAAAATCGTCAGCATTGACAGCACTGGAAAACGAACGGAAGGCTGGATAGGAAACACGCCTGTCTTCTTCGAAATCTTCGACAAGAAATGAGACGCGCCCTCCTACACCTGTTTTTATGTATCGCCCTGCCCTCACTGGGACAGACGATTGCCTACTCAGGACGCATCGTGACCGATGGCGGAGCGCCCCTGGGACAGGTGTCGGTGGTGGCGGCCAACGGCGGAATGAAGACGGTGGCCTTTGCCCGTTCGAAGGCCGACGGCACATTCGAAGTGAAGGTATCGCCAGACAAGGAGGCACAGTGGCTGATCTGCTCGAAGATGGGCTATGGCCGCGACACACTGGCCCTTGCCACCTTCCGCAGCGGACAGACCATCACCCTGCACGAGGCGGCGGTAGAGATCAAGGAGGTGAAGGTGAAGGCACAGCCCATTCGCGAGGAGGGCGACACGCTGAACTACAACGTGGCGGCCTTCCAGCAGAAGCAGGACCGCTCGATAGCCGATGTCATCAAGAAAATGCCAGGCATGAAGGTGAACGAGGACGGGTCGATAGAATACGACGGCAAGAAGATCAACAATTTCTACGTGGAGGGTATGGACCTTACGGGGGCGAAGTATGCCCAGGTGTCGGAGAACCTGCAGGCCGACAAGGTAAAAAAGGTGCAGGTACTACGCAACCATCAGCCAGTGAAGGCACTGAAGAATATCAACTTCAGCGAGCAGGCCGCGCTGAACATCGTGCTGAAGGACGATGCCAGGAACGTATGGCAGGGCTTTGCCGACCTGGCCGGCGGACACTCGCTGCAGGGCGAGGGTCGGTGGCTGGGCGACGATCGCTTGATGCTGATGCAGTTTGCCCGCAAGCGGCAGAGCATTTCAATGTACAAGTTCAACAACACGGGCAAGGACATCAGCCGCGAGGTGCTCGACATCGGATCGCTGTCCGACTATGCCCCCATGGAGAGCGGCCTGCTGTCGAACATCGCCCTCGGAGCACCTTCGCTCGACAAGCGGCACAGCACCTTCAACCAGACACACATGGTGGCCACCAACTGGCTCTTCAAGACACGGGGGCAGAACGACCTGAGGGTGCAACTGAACGGACTGCTGGACAAGGGCGACCAGAACCGTCTGACGGAGACCGTCTATACCGACGTGATGGGTGGCGCAACGGTAGTGGAGGACGTGACGGCTACCAGCCATGCCGACCGCCTGAACGGCGAGGTGCAATACAAGGTGAACCGCGACAGCCTCTACGTGAACAACTCGCTGAAGGGCCACATCGACTTCAAACGCTCCAACGGCCTGTCGCTCGACGGCCATGGCGGCGAGATTCGCGAAAGCGTGAAGCCCCGACAGCGCTCCGTGGCCGACCAACTGAGAATTGTCAGGACCATCGGCCGGCGGAGTTACCGACTGAATGCCTACTTCTCCTACAACAACCTGCCGAGCCAACTGCTGCTGACCGACGGGGCGTGGCAACGGCTCGATCTGCAGAGCGTGTTGTGGGGAGCCACCACCGGCTATGGCCGACGGGTGGGGAGAATCGACGTCAACTGGACGCTGAACGAGGATGCCAAGTACCAGCGACTGGACACGCAGCACCCCACGGCCGACAGTCGCAACAAGTACGACGAGTACAAGACGAAGTTGACTACTGCCCTCTCCTACCGCAACGAGGAGTGGCGCGTCAACCTCGACCTGCCGCTGTCGTGGCTCGCTCGCCGGCTGGACGACAGGAGTCGCAGCGATGCCCTGCTGGAGCCTCGCCTCTACGTGAACTACCAGCCGACGCCCAAATGGGAGTTCCACACGACCTACAACTACGCATGGTCGCCGCTCGACGTGAAGCAGTCGGCCCCCGTGCCCGTCTACACCACCTATCTGTCGATGCGCCGCGGCAACGGCCAGTTTGACAACACCTGTGCTCATGCCGTCTATGCCGACGCCCAGTACCACCACGCCCTGAAAGGGTTCTTCGCCAGCATGCGCTTCCACTATGCCGCCCTGCAGCATCAGCCACTCTACCGGTCGGCCCTCACGTCGACGGGTGTCTACCAACAGGAGGCCACCGACCGCCACACCCACTCCGACAACTGGCAACTGACGGGCAGGGTGAGCGAGGGTTTTTCCTTCGGCAAGTTTACCACCGCCATCGAGGCCGGCATCGGCCGCAACAACTACCGCGTGCTGCTGGCTGATGTGCTGACGCCCAGCAGGATGGACACCCGTTCGCTGCAACTGAACCTGAGTGCCCAGCCCGTCAAATGGTTTTCAGTAGAAGAGGCATCGACCTACGACTACAGCCGCCAGACGGTCAGCGGCACACACCACGACCCGCTGCAGTCATTCTCGCATCAACTGAAACTCTTCGTAATGCCGGGCGACTGGCAGGTACAGTGGATCACCGACCTCTACCACTCCAACGACCGCACGGTGAACACCTGCGTGTTCAGCGACCTCGCCGTCTCCTATCGCAAGAAGCGCTACGAGGCCGGCATCTACTGCAACAACCTGTTCGGCAACCGCCGCTACGAACGGCGCACGGTCAGCACCACGCAGGCCGTCTACACCATGAACCGCCTGCGGCCTCGTGAAATCATGGCAAGAATATATTTCAACCTATAACATATGAAACAACTGACACAGAAAGAAGAAGAGATCATGGAGCGCTACTGGCAACACGGCCCCATGCAGATTCGCGAGTTGCAAAGTCACTACGACGAGCCGCAACCACATGTGAACACCCTCGCCACGCTGGTAAAGATACTGGAGGAAAAAGGATTCCTCGGCCACAAGGCCCTAACGGCCCGCAGTTTCCAGTACTTTGCCCGCATCAGTCGTGAGGACTACAAGCGCGGTTCGCTGGCCACGGTCATCGACAAACTATTCGGTTGCTCCTACAAGAATGCCGTCTCGGCCCTGGTGAAGAGCGAGAAGATCTCGATAGACGAACTGAAGGAACTCATCAAGGAAGTGGAGGCCGGCCAATGATGTTTGTGTATCAACTCAAGGTGGGCCTCTGTCTCATAGTCTTCTACCTGCTGTTCAAGTGGCTGCTCAGCCGCGAGACCTTCCACCGCTTCAACCGCGCGGCGCTGCTCTCTCTCGTGGTGCTGTCGCTGGTGTTGCCGATGGTCAACCTCACGGTGGAGCAGCCCACAGTGCTCACGCAAGGGCTGATGGAGATGGAGGCGATGATAGACAACGGTGTGGAGCCGGAGTCGGAAGAGCATGCCAAGACCTTTGTAGCGACTATGCTCGCATACCTTATATATGCCATCGGCTGCTGGGTCTTTTTGTTCCGCGAGTGGTGGTCGTACCACAAACTGCGCTCGCTGATGCGCCGCGGTCGGATTCGTCAAACCATCGACGGCGTGAAGGTGCACGTGGTTAGCGACCAAGACATTGCACCCTTCAGTTGGTTCGGCCATATCATCATGTCAGAAGAGGACTACGAGCAGAATCGGTCGGAAATCTTGAGCCACGAGATGGCCCACATCAGGCGGCATCACTCGTGGGATGTGGTACTGATGAACGTGCTGTGCATCTTCCAGTGGTGCAACCCCGCCGCCTGGCTCATCAGACAGGAGTTGCAGCAAGTACACGAATACGAGGCCGACCAGGCCGTACTGGCCGAGGGCTTTGATGCCCGCCAGTATCAGTTGCTGCTCATCCGCAAGAGCGTGGGCGACCATCTCTACTCGATGGCCAACAACCTGAACCAGCACTCGCTGCGCCGTCGCATTCGCATGATGTCGGCCCGCCACTCCAACGGCTGGCAGCGGCTCCGTCTGCTCGCCGCCCTGCCGCTGGCCATTGGGGCCGTAGTGGTATTCGCCCATCCGAAGGTACAGAGCGTGATGGGGCAGATTGAGCGCGACGCCCAGCAGCCCATCATGCAACAAGAGGAAGAGACATTCGACGTGGTGGAACAGATGCCGACATTCCCCGGCGGCAACGAGGCCCTGACACGCTATCTGACAGAGGTTATCGACTATCCCGAGGAGGCACTGAAGAACAACATCAGCGGGCGTGCCGTTGTGTCCTTCGTCGTCACCGAGGAGGGATGGATTGAATCGCCAAAGATCATCAAGAGCATCGACCCGCTGCTCGACCAAGAAGCCCTGCGTGTGGTCAGCGAGATGCCCCGGTGGACGCCCGGCTTGCAGAACGGCAAGCCTGTACGAGTGCGCTACTACGTGCCCATCACCTTCAAGCAGGTATCAACGGTAGAGGACGAATCTGTCGATTTACAGCCCGTCCGCCAAGCCGTCCATGCCACCCGCGACATGCTGATCATCATCGACGGTCAAGAAACCTCACTGGAAGCCCTAAAAGCCCTTGAACCAAACCATATTAAGAACGTCAACATCGTAAAAGGTCCTCAAGCCGCCGAGCAATACGGCGAAAAGGCCCGCAAAGGTGCCATTATCGTGGAGATGAAGCAGTGACGAGTAATTCTGCTCATAAATCAATTTCACTTTTTCCCTTTGTAAGAATCACATTCGCCAAGCAGACGGCATATTCCATCTTAGAGTCTTGGGGTTTCCAGGCTAAGATATAACTTACCTTTGCACTGGTAACTTCATAGCCTCTGGCTATCCATGAATCTAATATCTTTTTTCCACGCTTGGATAAAGAAATGATGTTGATTTCCTGTTCATTAAGCAAGTAACCGTCTTTATACTTTAGGCTGTCACCACTTCTCAATCTCAGCACGATATCCTTACGCCCCTTGAAGAAGTCGAGCAAGACATCATGCATATCCAATGCAATCGAGATGGCCGAATAATCAACTGGAGGATTTGTAACGAGGTAGAGGTTACGCTTGGCACGGGTCAGCCCGACATAATAGGCGCGCATATTGTTGTTATCCATATCATCAGGTACCGGCGAAAGCAAATAGACATTGTCAAATTCGCGTCCCTTTGCCTTATGGATGGTGCTTACAAAGACTGAGCGATCGTCTGCGGCAATAAAGTCTTCTATATTCGACTCAAAGATATATTCACGCAAGTCGCTACGGTAAAAACAACTATGCGTCATTTCAAAGTCGGCAAAGAAGTGCTTCATGATGTTAAGACATGTACTTGATGCATATACTTCGAGCGTACGCCGTTTTGCCTCTTGCCACCTCTCTTTGGATATAGTCACACCTTCATTTTCCCCTATTTGTCTGAGGAAATAGCGAACTTCTGCAAGATTGCCAAAACGGAAGCCGCCCATTGACTGGACGATAGTCGCATGTAAGCCTCGCTGTTCCAGTTCGTAAGCCACCTGCATGGTCTCTTCATTGGTACGAGTTAGTATCGCTGTACTTCCCTGTACATTGATCTCAACATTTTGTAGCGATTTCAGACTCATTACTTTGCCCTCCATTCCCGCTGTTGCACCTCCCCGCAGCCTTTCACCTGTAACAGACTGGATAGGTGAATGCTTCATACGGCCAGATATACGACTAACGAAGCGGTTGGCACAGTCTACAATGGCCTTCGACGACCGATAGTTGTCAGTCATCTCGTATAACTTTGCACCTTCTTGAGCCACGAGCGATTGCATATACCGGGAATCAGAACCACGAAAGTCATAGATGTTCTGGTCATCGTCGCCTACGGCTATCACACGCATTTCCTCATTCTGGTGCATCAATGCTTGAACCAGTCGGTAATCATCAGCGCCCATATCCTGAGCCTCGTCTATAACAAGGACACTCTTGGCGATCTTCGACTGCTCCACCTCGTTATTCTCTATCATCTCGGCAGCACGCCGCACTACATCTTTTGCTTCATCCAGATTTCCCTGTTTGCCAATTAGGTCAAAACTATAAGAGTGGAATGTCTTGATGTCCACATAGTGCGCCGCATTGCCCACAAGTCCAATGAGTCGTTTCTTGAACTCAGTAGCCGCGGCTCGTGAGAAGGTAAGCATCAACAGTTGCTCGTGCTTCACATCTTCCAACAGCAGAAGTGAAGCCAGTTTGTGTACCAACACTCGTGTCTTGCCGCTACCAGGTCCTGCGGCCACAACGATATACTTTGACTGCTTGTCATCAATAATCTCACATTGACGATTGGATAGTTCTCCAAAGAGTTTATTGTATTTTGCAGGTGTAATGTTCTTGTCTATTTGCGCACGACGTTCCTCTTTGAAATACAGGTTGATAAACTTGCGAAAGTCCATCATGAAATAATCGTTTACAAAGCGGAGTGCCGCATCATAATCACGTACCATCAAGTTTGCATATTCGCCCACGATATGTATCTGGCGGATGCGCTGCTTATAAAACTCATCCAACAGTCGATATTGCTCCTTGCCATATCGGGTACGACGGTCAACGATGCGGCCAATCTGCATGGTGTTATAGATGACAATGAAACCACCCTCTATCTTCATCAGTTCAGTTTTGGTTAAGTAGAGCAGAGCCTCCTCTATATCTGTAATGGCGGGCTTCTTGTGCTCCCCAAGCATCGTTTTCTGTTGAGTAGCAATAAACTCATTAAGAAGTTCAACAATAGAGAAATTGACGAGCGTCATATCCTTGTCGGCATCTCTGACAGCATTGAGTTTGTCAACAATAAAACGACAGATGTCCCTTCGTCGTTCAAACCGCGACATAGTTACTTCTTCCGAAGCCTGCAGACGGACACTCACACTTTCGCTAGACCTATGCTCTTGCTTGTGGATATATCCTTTAAGCGACATAAAATGAAGCAACATCCGCAGACGTTTCACGTTGGAATATGTAAGATGTGCTTTTTGCGCTTCGTCATTCAGTTCTTTGTAGTTCACCCTCTGCGTCTCCATTGTAAGCCTTTGCAAAAGGAAGTGCTCTAACTTCAGTATAATGTCGAGATTACGCTGCGAAGTGCTCTTCGAAATCCACGCCTGCATGTCGCGGCTATCAGCCAACAATCCGTCCTGCCGCATCAGATTAATATTGTGGATAACAGTCGACTTGCTCATGCCAAGAATGTCTGCCAAGTAATCGATGCGGCTCTCCGCTTCTGCGCCCCTACCGTCTGCGGTAGCCCATGCGCTGATAAGCGACTTGATGATACGGGCTGCTTCCTCGCGCGACTGATCATCAAAGTGTGGAGAAACGGTCAACTTTCGCCGTGCCTCATCCATATTTTTCACGGCAATGCCCGTGGCAAAGACATGCGGAGAGTTACTGCCCCTGTGAATAAAGCCAGCGTCCTCCAATGCTGCGATGGCGGCTTTTACGCGGGTCTCGATGTCTTCCACATCCTCCCCCCATCCTGCTTGGCGAGCAATATCCAATGGCGAGCAACTGACTTTATCCTGTTTTGACGTAAGGTCTTTAATGGCTTTCCATACCTGCTGAATCTCACTGATACTGAGTTTTGTCTGGTTAAGCAGTATGAAATGCTTGTCCAGATCGCTGTCGGCATAGAGTACAAAACATTCAGCCTGCATTTCTGGGTCACGTCCGGCACGACCGGCTTCCTGCACATAGTTCTCCAGCGAGTCGCTGATATTGTAGTGAACCACCAGCCCCACGTCTTTTTTGTCAACCCCCATCCCAAAAGCAGAGGTGGCTACAATGACTTGCGCTTCACCACTCATAAACGCATTTTGGTTTTTCACCTTCTCGGCTGCCTCCATCTTGCCATTGAACGGCAAAGCCTGTATACCATCTTGAACTAAATGCTGTGCTAACTCACAAGTGCGTCGCGTGCGAGACACGTAAACAATGGAAGGACAATTATGTCCCAATATTAGCGAGCGTAGCAGATTGTATTTCTCCTCAGCAGTATCAGCATGGAGCACTGAATAGCGCAGGTTCTTTCGTTCAGCATTGGCGGCAAAGACTTTCAGTTCCAGCCCCAATTTCACCCTAAAGTAGTCACAGATGTCACTGATTACCTTCTGCTTTGCCGTTGCTGTAAAACAGGATACCGCAATTGGTTGACTCAGATGTTTCTTTTCTTGCAGTTCACGAATAAAGTCACCAATATAAAGATAGTCCACTCGGAAATCATGCCCCCAAGCAGAGAAACAGTGTGCCTCATCAATCACGAATCGGACGACATTTCTGCCTATGAGCAGTCGCTCAATGGTCTTGCTGCGCAGCATCTCTGGTGCGATATACAGCAGATTAGCAGTACCATCGGCCACTTGTTCAATGGCTATGGCTCGTTCAATAGGGTCAAGTAGACCGTTGATGGTTACCGCCTCACTGATACCGCGAGCCGTCAAATTATCTACTTGGTCTTTCATGAGTGACTGCAACGGCGAGATAACCACCGTCAACCCATGCGTGTTTCTCCCTGCCATCAAAGCAGGCAATTGGAAGGTGAGACTCTTGCCGCCTCCCGTCGGAAATATTGTCAGCAAAGACTCACCACGAATGGCTGATTCAACGGCTTGTTGCTGCATCGGTACACCGTCGAAGGTACGAAACTCATCATAGCCAAAGAATTCTTTCAATCCGCTATGAGCATCTAACCTGCTTTGGCAGTAACTGCATTCTCCGCACGACGTATTGCACAACAGATTCATCACATTGACCACCTCTGGATAATTGCGAATAACCCAAGCGGGAGTAATGGAAAAAATATCGTCAGCCCCAATCACAGCCAGGCAGTAGGCCAATTCTATCCGAAACTGTTTAACCAGCATTTCAAAGTCAGCATGACTACATACTTTGCCTTCAAATTCTTTTAGAATCATCTGTCTCAAATCGGGGTGAATTCCTAGTGTTCTATCCAAAAACGCCTTTGTCGTAGACGTAGAATAGCCTATATACTTGAAGAATCCTTTAAACTGTTCAGTGCCATGTAGCAGTTGAAAATATATCTCTTGCCTCTCTGGTGATAATTGGTTCCAAACAGCAATTTCATCGTTCAGTAAATCACGGGCTTTCATGGAGTCATTCACCGGATTGTTCAGTTCTTCTACTTGAAGTTTGTCATCCTTCACCAGATGGTGATAAGGCCGCTTGGGAAACAGCAGGGGCGATAAAAATAGTGTATCAACGATCGTAGGATTACCTCTCAACACTGTATATTTCAAATCGTGATTGATGATATTATGCCCACAAACAGTGTCGCATCCAGACACAAAAGCATCGAAATCCACTTTGGAACGAGAGTGCAACACCGCACCATCTTCCCTAACCGCTCCATAATCCGCAACTTTCTTGGTTTGCGGATTAACCTCCGTATCAATAAATGCTATCATACCTTGATTCGTTTCACTTCTCCTTTTTGTACACTCCGAGGAGCATTATTTTTTTCCATCTTCACCTTATTAACTCCCATACGATAATTATCTTGGTGTGTTCCCTTTGCAATCCACCTCTTTCCGACTACAAAGATACGAATTATTTCTGAAATCCAATTACTTTTATACGAAAAATGCACTTCCGCTAGGGTTCTCTCCTGACAAAAGTAGTCGAAGGACAAGCAGTGACGAAAAGAAAACGGGGAAAAACGATGGTGGTATCAAAATAAATCGTTACCTTTGCACGCAGAACGAAAACAAAGCAACACATTATGAAGTACTACAGTACCAACCATCAGGCCCCTGTGGCCGATCTGCGCAAGGCCGTCGTCAAAGGACTGGCCGAGGACCGTGGGCTCTACATGCCCGAAGAGATTCACAAGTTGCCGAAGGCCTTCATCGACGATATGCCGACGATGCGCTTTCAGGACATTGCCTTCAACGTGGCCAGTGCCTTCTTCGGCGACGATGTTGACCTGGACGGCCTGCAGAACCTGGTATACGACACCCTGCAGTTCGACTGTCCGGTGGTGAAGGTGAAGGAGAACATCTATGCACTGGAACTGTTTCACGGGCCGACGCTGGCCTTCAAGGATGTGGGTGCCCGCTTCATGGCTCGCCTGCTGCAGTACTTCATCCGTCAGGAGGGTACCAAGGGAACGGTGAACGTGCTGGTGGCTACCAGCGGCGATACGGGTTCGGCTGTGGCCAACGGCTTCCTGGGCGTGGAGGGCATCCATGTCTACGTGCTCTATCCGAAGGGTAAGGTGAGCCCCATTCAGGAGTGCCAGTTCACCACGCTGGGACAGAACATCACGGCCATCGAGGTGGACGGTGTGTTCGACGACTGTCAGGCACTGGTGAAGTCGGCCTTCATGGACGAGGAACTGAACAAGCACATGATGCTGACCTCGGCCAACTCGATCAACGTGGCCCGCTTCCTGCCCCAGGCGTTCTACTACTTCAATGCCGCTGCGAGGATTTCGAGGAACGAGGCGCTCGGCCGAAGGACGCTTGCTACCGAAGGGACGCAAGAAGGAGGAGCGAGGAGCGAGGACGGTTCGAGCAATCTCGTTGTCTGCGTGCCCAGTGGCAACTTCGGCAATATCTGTGCGGCCCTGTTCGGCCACCAGATGGGATTGCCCGTGAAGCGCTTCATCGCTGCCAACAATGCCAACGATATTTTCTACAACTACCTACAGACAGGGAAATACGAGCCGAAGCCTTCGAAGCAGACGCTGGCCAACGCTATGGACGTGGGCGATCCCTCTAACTTCGCCCGCATCATCGACCTCTACAGCGAGGGCGGCCGACTATCGGCCGAGGAAACACACCAGCGCATCACCAGCCTCATCAGCGGAGCCACCTACAGCGACGAGCAAATCAAGGAAACCATGCGCCGCTGCTACGAAGAGACGGGCTATATACTGGATCCCCACGGTGCCTGCGGCTACCGCGCACTGGAGGAGCAGTTGCAACCCGGCGAGATTGGCGTCTTCTGTGAGACGGCCCATCCGGCAAAGTTCAAGGAGAAGGTGGACGAGATCCTGGGCATCGACGTGGAGATACCCGAGCGCCTGCAGGCCTTCATGAAGGGCAAGAAGCAGAGTGTGGCGATGTCGAAGGACTTCGCCGACTTCAAGGCTTACCTCTTGAAACAATAGAGGGCCACCACCCCTGCCAGCACCGAGGCGGCAAAGACGGCCGCCATCAGCAGCAGCGAGGTGGCTACGGCGGCAGCCACTGAGGCACCGCCAAGGAGCATACCCGCAAAAAGCATTGGCATCATCACGACAAGTGGCGATGCCATTGTTCGTAACTGGGGCAGCACCGACGCGCGAAGGGCACGGCGAACACTGGGCATCAGCGACTCGAGCAACGAGGCTCCATTGGCCAACAGATACTGGCGATGAGCCTCTGTGTGCAGCAGAGTGCGCTGATAGGTTTGCAGCGTCTGTGAAACCGACAATGCCAAATGGACAACGGCCACGCCGAAGACGGGCACGAAGGCCACACGGGGCAGACAGAGCATCAGGCAGCCACCAGCCACCACGCTGCCCGCCAGCATCGACAGCGCGACGGGCACGAGCAACCTCTGCCATCCGGGCCTCAGTTCGTAGAGACACCAACCCACGGCTAACAGCCAGAAGCCGACGGCGAAGAGCCCGAACGCCCACCAGGCATCTGCCCGATAGGTCAGCCAGCAGACACCTCCCAGCACCAGAGAGCCGGCCACATATACCCCCAGCACCCGCAGCACGCGCCGCATCGTCCGCTTGTCAATCAGTGCAAACAAACTGACGGCCAGTACCAAAAACACCAGTACCAGCACCACGCCGCCTATCGATATTTCTGCCATCTGCATCTTCTTAAATGCTTAATTGTTAGACTTCTATGACTTCATCTGCCATGCGGAGAACTGCCTGATCAGTGCTGGCCAAGATCACCACATGGCTCTCCTCTGCCTGTTGCCTCAGATAGCCGACAGAAGCCACATCGGGGTTTTCCACCAGCAGCACCGGACACTTGCGCAGCACGGCCACAGCCAGCAACTGGGCTTTTTCGCGGGGAGCCCCCGTACGCTTCATTTCCTCAGCCAGAATGCCGTTGGAGATGGGCACATCGCGGTTGGCTTTCAGGTTGAAGACATCCTGCACCGTCGGCGGCTCGTATACCACGACCTCGCCGTCGGCCACGAGTTCTGAAGGTACATAGGCCATCATGCGCCGGAAGGTCTTCAGCGTCTGTCGGTTGAGCGGTTCGCCGTCGATGCTGATGAATCCGCTCTTCACCGATGCCAATCCCAGCATGGCCAGCAACAGTTGCGAGCGCACCGCGGCCGTGCCTCCCGTGAGGCACGCCACCTGCCGATCGCGGACGATCATCGATACCGTCTTCTCGGCTCCCTCCACCAACACATCGTTCAGTTCCAGTAGCATTCTGACTGCAAAGATACTGCAAAGCAAACGAAAAACCAAAGAAAAGGGGCAGAAAAATAAATTTTCCTTTTGCATTTCGCTCACTTATTCGTACCTTTGCACCATGTTTCGAAACGACACTTACAGAATGCCGGCCGAGTGGGAACGGCAGACGGCGGTGCAACTGACCTGGCCGCACGACGGCACCGACTGGGCTCCGATGCTCGACGAGGTGCTGGAGACCTATCGGGAGATGGCTCGCGAGATCAGTTGCCGCGAACGGCTCATCGTGGTGGCTCCTGAGGGCAAGGCTCCGGGCATGCTCCACGTGGTATGTCCCACCAACGACACCTGGGCACGCGATCACGGTTTCATCACACTGACGGACGACAACGGTCACTGCCGGCTCCTTGACTTCAAGTTCAACGGCTGGGGCGAGAAGTTCCGAGCCGATCTCGACAACGCCATCAACCGCCGACTCTACGAGGTAGGGGCGGTGGAGGGCGAGTATGTGGATCATCTCGACTTCGTGCTCGAAGGCGGCTCGATAGAGAGCGACGGCCAGGGCACCATCTTCACCACCCGCTGCTGTCTGATGGCTCCCCACCGCAACCAGCCGCTGACGCAAGCGCAGATAGAGGAGCGACTGAAGCAGTATCTGGGTGCCAAGCGCATCGTGTGGCTCAACCACGGCTCGCTCATCGGCGACGACACCGACGGCCACATCGACACGCTGGTGCGCATCGCCCCCAACGATACCTTACTCTATATAGGAGCCGACGAGCAGCATCCCGACCTCCTGCTGATGGAGCAGGAACTGCGGGACCTCAAAACGCTCGACGGACGGCCCTACCGTCTGCTGCGGTTGCCCATGCCCCGACCTATCGTCGACGAGGATGGCCAGCGGTTGCCTGCCACCTATGCCAACTTCCTCGTCATCAACGATGCCGTGCTGGTGCCCACCTACAGTCAACCCGACCTCGACAGCGAAGCCCTGCGCATCGTCGGCGAGGCCTTCCCCGACCGGGAAATCATCGGCATCGACTGTCGCAGCCTCATCCGCCAGCATGGCTCCCTGCACTGCTGCACGATGCAATTTTATAGCCCCCTAAAATAGAAAAAACAATATGAAGCAAACTTGTTCAGCCCCCCAACCCCCTAACTTAGGGGGCTTGAAGATAGGATTCCTGCAACAACATAACACGGCCGACAGGGTGAACAACATCGAACGGCTCTGCGACGGCATACGCGACCTGGCCAAAAGGGGCGCAGAACTCATCGTGCTGCAAGAACTGCACAACTCGCTCTACTTCTGCCAGGTGGAGGACGTGAACAACTTCGACCTGGCCGAACCCATCCCCGGCCCTTCGACCGACATCTACGGCCGACTGGCCAAGGAGTGCGGCGTGGTGCTGGTCACCTCGCTCTTCGAGCGGCGTGCACCCGGCCTCTACCACAACACGGCAGTGGTCTTCGAGAAAGACGGCACCATCGCCGGCAAATACCGCAAGATGCACATCCCCGACGACCCCGGCTACTACGAGAAGTTCTACTTCACGCCCGGCGACCTGGGTTTCCAACCCATTCAAACCTCGCTGGGACGCCTGGGCGTGCTGGTGTGCTGGGATCAGTGGTATCCTGAGGCCGCCCGCCTGATGGCGCTGGCCGGTGCCGAGATGCTGATCTACCCCACCGCCATCGGCTGGGATCCTGCCGACACACCCGACGAGCAGCAGCGTCAGCGTATGGCTTGGCAGACGGTGATGCGCGGCCATGCTGTGGCCAATGGCCTCCCCGTGGTGGCCGTCAACCGCGTCGGCGAGGAGGATGGCGTTCCCTTCTGGGGTACCTCCTTCGTCTGCGGCCCTCAAGGCGAGATCTACTACGAGGCATCGACCGACGAGGAGGAGAGCATCATCGTCGACATCGACATGAAGCGCTCCGAGCAGGTGCGCCGCTGGTGGCCCTTCCTGCGTGACCGCCGCATAGAGAACTACGAAAAAATAACAAAACGATACATTGACTAAATGGCAAACAATTTAAGATTCCAGGTAGTGGAAGAGGCTTTCAAGAAGAAGCCCGTGGAAGTGAAGATACCGAAGGAGCGCCCCTCGGAGTACTTCGGCAAGTATGTGTTCAACCGTCAGAAGATGTACAAATACCTGCCGAAGGATGTCTACGACAAGATGATCGACGTGATGGACAACGGTGCCCGCCTCGACCGCAGCATCGCCGATGCCGTGGCCGCCGGCATGAAGCAGTGGGCCATGGAGATGGGCGTGACTCACTACACCCACTGGTTCCAGCCGCTGACCGAGGGCACTGCCGAGAAGCACGACGCCTTCGTGGAGCACGACGGCAAGGGCGGCATGATAGAGAAGTTCAGCGGCAAACTGCTGGTGCAGCAGGAACCCGACGCCTCGTCGTTCCCCAACGGCGGCATACGCAACACCTTTGAGGCCCGCGGCTATTCGGCATGGGACCCCACAAGCCCCGTCTTCATCATCGACGACACGCTCTGCATACCCACCATCTTCATCGCCTACACAGGCGAAGCCCTCGACTACAAGGCACCGCTGCTGCGCGCCCTCCACGCCGTAGGCAAGGCTGCCACCGACGTGTGCTCGCTGTTCTACGACGACGTGAAGAAGGTGCAGGTCAACCTCGGCTGGGAGCAGGAGTACTTCCTCGTCGACGAGGGCCTCTACTCCGCCCGCCCCGACCTGCTGATGACCGGCCGCACGCTGATGGGGCACGAGAGTGCCAAGAACCAGCAGATGGACGACCACTACTTCGGCACCATACCCGACCGCGTGCAGGCCTTCATGAAGGATCTGGAGATACAGGCACTCGAACTGGCCATCCCCGTGAAGACACGCCACAACGAGGTGGCTCCCAACCAGTTTGAACTCGCCCCCATCTTCGAGGAGTGCAACCTGGCCGTCGACCACAACATGCTGCTCATGAGCCTCATGAAGAAGGTGGCACGCAACCACGGTTTCCGCGTGCTGCTACACGAGAAGCCCTTCGACGGCATCAACGGCTCGGGCAAGCACAACAACTGGAGCCTCTCCACCGACACCGGCATACTGCTGCACGCCCCCGGTGCCGCAGCCGAAGGGCACGCCGCCGACAAGGACGCCCTCACCAGGGAGAACCTGCGCTTCGTCACCTTCATCGTGGAGACGCTGATGGCCGTCTACCGGCACAACGGCCTGCTGAAAGCCTCCATCATGAGCGCCACCAACGCCCACCGACTGGGCGGCAACGAGGCTCCTCCCAGCATCATCTCCTCCTTCCTGGGCACCCAACTCACCGCCCTGCTCAACCACATCGAGGAGAGCGACTCCAACGAACTCTTCAACCTGAAGGACAAGCAAGGCATGTCTATCGACATCCCGCAGATACCTGAACTCATCATCGACAACACCGACCGCAACCGCACGTCGCCCTTCGCCTTCACCGGCAACCG
The DNA here is from genome assembly GCA_017467535.1 of Prevotella sp. Lineage (GTDB taxonomy): Bacteria > Bacteroidota > Bacteroidia > Bacteroidales > Bacteroidaceae > Prevotella. Next base: position 56,455 of record JAFUST010000034.1, read on the forward strand.
CTTCGAGTTCCGTGCACCGGGCTCCAGCGTCAACTGCGCCTCGGCCATGATTGCCCTCAATGCCGCCATGGCCGAAGCCCTCGCCTCGTTCAAGGAGCGTGTCGACCGGAAGATGGCCGACTACGCCCAGCGACCCGAGTTTGCCGGCAACACGGGGCACACCGCCAAGTTCCACGCCATACTCGACGTGCTGCGCGACGATATCAAGACCTGCAAGCCCGTGCGCTTCGACGGCAACGGCTACTCCGAGGCATGGGTCACCGAAGCCCGCCGCCGCGGCCTCGATGTGGAGAAGTCGTGCCCCGTCATCTTCGAGCACTATCTCGACCCGTCGAGCATCCGTATGTTTGAGAGCACCAAGGTGATGACGGCCAAGGAACTGGAGGCCCGCAACGAGGTGAAATGGGAGATGTATGTGAAGACCGTGCAGATAGAGGCCCGCGTGCTGGGCGATCTGGCCATGAACCACATCATCCCCGTCTCTACCCATTACCAGAGCCAACTCATCAAGAACGTGCAGGGCACCAAGAGCGTCTTCAGCGAGGAGAAGGCCGCCCGTCTCTCGGCTCGCAACATGAAACTCATCGAGGAGATAGCCGAGCGCACCGAGAACATCGAGCGCCTGGTGGAGGAACTGACCGATGCCCGCCGCATAGCCAACCGCATCGAGAGCATCCACACCCGTGCCATTGCCTACCACGACACCGTCTGCCCCAAGATGGAACTCATCCGTCAGGAGGCTGACCATCTGGAGATGATCGTCGAGGACGGCCTCTGGACGCTGCCCAAATACCGCGAACTGCTGTTCATCCGATAAGGATGAGGGGGTGCGCCACAGACGCTCGCGAGGGGGGACGGTTGGCAGGCCTAATCCGTGCTCAAAATCGACTACAAAGATACAAAAAAAATCATGATATGCACGAATAAATGCCTGAGAATTTTCGGGTTTTAACATTTCGTGCAGTCATTTGTGGTCACTTGTGGTCACGATGGTCATTTGGTCATTTGGTCAAAATTGATTTCGGATTTGTCATTTCACCCACTATAAATAAAATAATATATTATTTTATTATAGTGTCGGTTTTTGACACTTGAAAATGATTTTGACCAAATGACCATCGTGACCAAATGACCACAGCGAGGAGGTGCACACGAAAAAAAAATCGAAAATTTCCGGTGAAAGATTCGTAAACCGCAATCAGGATGTCGTACCTTTGCCGGCGCATTTGAGATGCACACGCGCGAAGGCAGCGGCCTTCGGTTCCGGCGTCATCTGCAAGACCCTGTCCGAGCGTCATCTACGGCGCCTAACGATGGCACTTAGGCAGGCAAGGAGCGGCACCTTGGGAGGTAAAGTATGGCACTTTAGGGGGGTAAAGTGCCATCGGAAGGACTCCTACTTTCCGCTGGTTCGCCCGTTGTTATTTTGTTAGAACAATGCTTTCAGCAGAAACCACGCCACGGGCACGAGCAGCGAGGGCAGCATGTTGAGCGTCTTGAGGGCCTTGAGTTGCAGCAGGTTCAATCCGCTGCCCATGATCATCAACCCGCCCACGATGAGCAGTTCGGCCATCAGGGCATCGCTCACGGCTTGGCTCGACAGCGTGGCCACGAGGTAGAACGTGCCCTGCCAGAGAAACAGCACGGGCGCGGACAGAATCATCCAGAAGCCGTAGGTAGAGGCGAAGATGGTGCTGCTGACGAAGTCGAGCGTGGCGTTGGTGAAGAGGAAGGTGTTGTCGCCCTGCAAGGCGGAGATGACAGGGCCGAGCATCGACAGGGGGCCGATGCAGTAGAGCAGCGTAGCCGTGGAGAGACCGTCGGCCAGGGTGCCCTTGCCCTCTGCGATAGGCGAGGAGGCGTCGCTGCCCTTCCCTTCCGCTGAGGAGGACTTCGAACGGCGGTTCACCAGCCGGTGGAAGCGGCCGTCAATGTCGAGCCGGGTGCCAAGGACGGTACCCACGGCCAGGGCCACGATGAAGAGCACGGGATACTGGCTCTTGGGCAGATTGGTGAGCGTGGCATTGAGGCCGATGGCCAGCGATGCCAAGCCGAGGGCATCGTAGAGCCCCACCTTGTACTTCTCCTTGATGCCGCGGTTGAGCACCGTTCCCACGAGCGTGCCCACCACGATGGCGCATGTATTGACGATTGTTCCTGTCATTTCGGCTGCAAAATTACAAAAAATTCGGCATTCTGCATCGTTATTCGACATTATTTTGTACTTTTGCACCCACAAAACCAACAATTATGGAACAGAACCGACTGAACGAAGTGCTACAGAGAAACGTAGCCGAACTATCGAAACTATCGCAACGCGAACGCGACATGATGCCTGCCGGCACGGCTCCGATGCCCTCTGTCTACGAGGTGAAGCAGATGGTGAGCCTGTGCAAGGATATCATCTTCACCGACTATTTCCACAAGCGCCACAGCAACGAGGAGCAGCGCTCCTACCACATCGGCGTGAGCATGGAGGAACTCTACGGCCTGCTCTGCCGGCAGATTGCCCGAGGGCTGCAGTTCTGCGAGGAGTGCACGGAGCACGACGTGGCCGGCGCTGCCGAGGAGATGGCCCTGAAGTTCATCGAGCAGTTGCCCGAGGTGAAGCGCCTGCTGTACACCGACGTGGAGGCGATGTTCCAGAGCGACCCTGCCGCCACCAACTACGGCGAGGTGATCTACTGCTATCCCGTGATGAACACGATGACGCACTACCGACTGGCTCACGTGCTGCACCAGATGGAGGTGCCCGTCATTCCGCGCATCATCACCGAGCAGGCACACTCGCGCACCGGCATCGACATCCACCCGGGGGCGCAGATCGGCGAATACTTTGCCATCGACCACGGCACGGGTGTCGTCATCGGCGAAACAACCATCATCGGCAACCACGTGACCCTCTATCAGGGCGTGACGCTGGGTGCCAAGAGTTTCCGCTACGACGAGAACGGCAACATGCTCAACATTCCCCGCCACCCCATCATCGAGGATCACGTGACCGTCTACTCCAACGCCTCCATCCTGGGGCGCATCACCATCGGCCACCACTCGGTCATCGGCGGCAACATCTGGGTGACAAACGACGTACCGCCCTACTCTCGCATACAGCAGAGCAAGGCGGTAGACACATCGTTTCAGGGGGGATTGGGCATCTGACACCCTTACTGGGCGGCCATCTTTGCAAAGGTGCCGCTGAGGATGCTGACACCCTGCTCGCCATCCTCGGTCACGCAGTAGGCAGAGCGGTCGACGAAGGGCACACTCTCGCCCGTCTCATCGTCGATGGCAGGTGCCTGACGGCTGTAGTAGTGCAGGTCGCCCCACTGGCCGTAGCCGGAGTAGCGTCCGTCCCAGTCGGAGGTAGCCACATTCTGGAAGTCGAACTGGATGTTGCGGTTCGTGCCGTCGTAGATGTAACCATAGAAGCGGGAACTGTAGAGGTTGTAGCGGCTGATGTAGATGGGGTCCCACACGGCATCATCGTAGATGAGCGTGATTTCGCCGTCTACGATGAACCACTTGAAGGTGCAGTAGGCGTAGTTGCTGTAGGGATTGCGCGTGTCATAGTCGACCTCGTAGCCGCGGCCACTGGTGTAGTAAGACCCTTTGTGGGTGAAGTGCATCTCGGTGGCATACTCCTGGCCAGTGACGTGCCAACGGTTCTGATAGTAGACACCCAGATAGCCCTGCCAGTAGCCATTGCAGAGGGTTTCGGCATCGTAGGAATCATCCTGTTCGCAACTGGTGAAAGCGGTCATAGCCATCAGCGCTATGAGCATCAGTTTGGTGTAGGTGTAGATCTTTTTCATACTCTTATGGGGTTTAGTTTTTAATCTCTGCGACAAAGGTAGGCATTTTTTTCGTACCCACCAAAGAGAATCGCCTATTTGTTGGTAGGGATTTTCCTAATCATCAGGGCAGAAGCCACCGTCAGGGCACTCAGCACGAGGGCCGTGACGAAGAATCCGTTGTAGCCGAGCACCTGCTGCAACTGGCCGGAGGCAACGGTGCCAACCATGAGCGAGAGGGCCATGAGCGACTTGCCCTGCTCGCGCCAACTGATCCGTCGCAGGAGCCACAGGTAGAGGGCAAAGCCGAAGCCGTACCCCATCTGTTCGACGAGCACGCCCAGGCAGATGAGCGGGAGGTTGTCCGGCTGATAGTAACTCAGCGCCACATAGACGATGCCCGGCAGGAACATCGAAGCAGTCATCGGCCACAGGCACGTCGCAAAGCCGAAACGCCGGATGGCTTTCGTGCCCAGCAAGCCGCCAACGGTCAGTGCAATAATGCCCACGGTGCCCATCACCAAGCCGAACTCCTGCGGCGAAAGGCCTAAGCCGCCGCTGCTGCCGGTGTCGATCAGGAAGAGGATGCTCACCTTGCCGATCATGGCTTGGGAGAGGGGGTAGAGGAAGAGAGGGAGGGCCCCCCTCCAACTCCCCCGAGGGGGAGAGTTTTGTATGATGTCCTTAGGGGCGCCACTCTGGAGCAGGGTGTGGCAGAAGAAGAGCAACAGGAAGAGACCTGCAACGAGGTAGAACATCAGGCGCCAGGCGTAGAGCATGTCGTGGCGATAGAACACCTGCAGGTTGCCAGCCAGCATGACGAGCACACCCTGACCGATGACCACGGCAAACTTGCGGGAGAGTTCGCGCGTCAGCCGGTGGCGCGGTTTCTCAGTGGCTGTCGACGAGAGGCTGTCGGCTGCCACATTGTGAATGGCCGTCAGCCAAGCCGTCAACTGCAACAGTAGGACAACGTGCCAGAGCGTGGGAAAGGCGAAGGCCATGCCCGTGAAGGTCACGACGAGCAGCAACTCCGTCAGCAGCACCCATGCCAAGGGGCTCAGCATACGCTGCGTCCAGGGCTTCCACCAGCACTTCAGCACCCAAGGCAGGTAACCCAGTGCCGCCAGTGCCGTCGTCTCGGCCACAGAGAGCCCCATCTGCCGAAACATCAGCAGCGAGATGACCATCACGACAACGTAGGGCACGCCCTTAGCAAAGTTCAGGGTGGCCAGCCACGGGGTGGATATGCGCGTTGCACTCATCATACGGATTCTTCACTCTTCACTTTTCACTCTTCACTTTTCACTTTTCACTCTTCACTTTCACTCCAAACTTCGGATCGATCTTCAGGAAGGCGCTCACCAGAAAGGTGACGGCACAGCAGGCGACGGCCGTGATGAAGAAGTGGCAATAGCCAATAGTCTCCTGCAACCAGCCGGCCATCATGCCCGGCAGCATCATGCCCAAGGCCATGAAACCGGTGCACATGGCGTAGTGAGCCGTCTTGTGTTCGCCTTGAGAGAAATAGATGAGATAGAGCATATAGGCCGTGAAGCCGAAGCCATAGCCGAACTGCTCGAGGAAGACGCAGCCGTTGATGAGCAGCATGTTGTCCGGCTGGGCATAACTCAGGTAGACATACACCAAGTCGGGCAGCGTGATAGACGCCACCATCGGCCACAGCCACTTCTTCAGTCCTCCCTGCGAGGCAGCAATGCCGCCCAGGATGCCGCCGATGGTCAATCCGATGATGCCCACGGTGCCATAGACGATGCCAACGTCTCTTGTGGAGAGGCCTAAGCCGCCATTGGCAACGGGGTCGAGCATGAAGGGGCCAATCAACTTGACCAGCAAGGCCTCCGGCAAGCGATAGAGCAGCATGAAGGCAATGGCTATCAGCGCATTTTTCTTGGTGAAGAAGGTCACGAAGGTGTTCAGGAACTCGCGCACGATGGCCGAGACGCTCACATCACGGGCAGGACAATCCGACGCCGGACGCGGCAGCACGAACTGATGGTAGAGCGACGCCGCAAAGAACAGGGCGGAGAGAATGCCCATCGTGACTGCCCACGACCAGGGGATGTTGCCCGTGAGATCTTCCAGGAAACCCGCCAGGATGACCAGCAAGCCCTGACCGGCCACGGTGCCGATGCGATAGAAGGTGCTGCGGATGCCCACATAGAGCGACTGCTCGTGGTCGGTGAGGGCGTGCATGTAGTAGCCGTCGGCAGCAATGTCGTGGGTCGCCGAAGTGAAGGCCACCAGCCAGAAGGCGGCCAGCGACAACTGGAAGAAGAGCGACGTGGGCAGCGTGAAGGCGATGCAGGCAAAGGCGACGGCGATGATGAACTGCATCGTGACCGTCCACCAGCGCTTTGTCTTCACCAAATCCACGAAGGGGCTCCAAAAGGGCTTGATGACCCACGGCAGATAGAGCCAGCCGGTGTAGAGGGCGATGTCGGTATTCGAGATGCCCAGTCGTTTGTACATGATGGTGGAGATGCTCATCACTGCCACGTAAGGCAGGGCTTCTGCCATGTAGAGCGTCGGAATCCACAACCAGGGAGAGCGTTTCTTTTCCATAACCTTAATAGATGCGCTTGATGTCGGCTCCCCTATAATAATAAAGGAGTATGTCGTCGTAACTATAACCCTTCTCGCCCATCACGGCAGCACCTATCTGACAGAGGCCTACACCATGACCCCAGCCACGACCGCGGATGATGAAGCGGTCGCCACGTTTCTCCACGTCGAAGGCCGAACTATAGAGGTGCGTCTCGCTGAGCGCACGGCGTATCTCCAGTTCCTTGCCGATGGTGTAGGTACGCTTGGTGCACAGCAGTTTCAGGCGCAAGATGCGTACGCTCTTGCCTCTGTCGAGAGGCACAAGGTCGACGATGTCGCCCAGGTCGAGTTTCAGTTTACGGTTGACCAACTCGCTCAGTTCTTCCTGCGTGTACTCCACCCGCCAGTTGTAGAAGTCGGGTGTCTCCTGGTCGTAGTCGTTGAGCACCTGCGAGAGGATGCGGTGGTCGTTGGTGTGGCAGAAGGGGTCGCTGACCGATACCAAGTAGGGTTTCGGGGCATCCTCCCAGCAATACTGGAACTCCTCCGTCTGTCCGCCGCAACACTTGGAGAAACGGGCATCGCAGAGTTCGCCCTGATACATCAGCACCTGACCGCGGGTGGCTCTGACGGCTTCGGCCACCTGGGGCAGCGAGGCACGGGTGATGCCCTGATAGCGCTGGCAGTGGTCATCGGCACAGACGTCGAAGAGGGTGTGATCCTCGCGGTCGTACCACCGCAGCAGTTCGTCCTCCTTCTTGATGAACGAGAAGAAATTGTTGTTCTCCTTCTTCTCCCCCCGCTCCTCGCGCTTCTTCTTCTGATAGAGCAGCCACGAGCGGGAGATGACGGCATGGGCCTTCAGCAGTTCGGGCGACGAGGTGGCACTCATCTCGCTGGAGATGACGCTCTCCAGATACTGCTCGACGGGCAACTCGTTGATGGCCACCACCTTGTCGGCCTCTACCACGAAGCGCAGGGCACCGCGAAATGTCTGCTCCTCCTGACGCTCCCAGTGGAAACCCACGCCGATGGTCACATCGTGGAGCGTGAACGAGGCATTGTCCTTCTGAGGCTGGAAGCGCAGTTCACGATACTGCTGACCGCGCCACAGCACGCCGCCGTCGGCCAGTTCCACCGTCTGTATGCCCGAGAGCGTCTCGCCCTTGGCCGAATAGTCGCCGTTGAGTCGGAAGACAATCTTCTGCGCACTGACGATGCCCACCGTCACCAGCGGTTCCTCCTTGCCCATGTGCTCATCCTGACGGTCGCGCTGTACGGCGGGTTTCTTCAACCGCTCCACCAAAGCCGCCATACCGTCGGCTGACAAGGCGCACTCCTGCAGAATGGCTTCCGCCGAATCGGAGGTGATGCGCTCGAAATCCTCACGGCGGGGTGTGATGAGCAAGCCGGCCATGTCGAGTGCACCAGGGCTGACGAGCAACTGGTCGTCGCCCGTCTTGTAGTAGCAGTCGGGACGATGCTTTTCACGGGGGAAGAACACGGAGATTAGTTCGTCATCGGCTCGCCACGCCACGATGTTCATCATCGGTTCTGTCTGTCCGGCCACCTTGGGTAGGGCATGGTAGAGCGTGGCAAACATACGTTCGCTGCTGCGACGATGGCGGGCGCGGATGACCAGAGCCGAACAGGGATAGTCCTCTATGACCGAAAGCGTGGTTTCCTCGTCGCGTTGAGCCACCACGGTCAGGTTGCGCGACAGGCGCTGCCACTCCTTCTGCAACGGCAACACACCACTGCTGCCCGCCTGCAGGTGGGCATGGTCAGGCGCCGAAGCACCGCAGAGGGGGCCATTATAGAAAACGGTCAGGTCGGGATAGTGTTTCAGCAACTGCATCATCTCGCCATATATGCCGCGAATCTGCTGCGGCTGATGGCGACGGCTGGGAATGGTGAAGTGCATGGGCAGAATGGGGAAGGGATTGATCAGCAACTCGTAGTCGCCATCCTGCACCTTGGTCAACTGTTCTTTGGGCCTGTTGTCGCGACAGAGGAAACAAGGACGAGCCGCTACGGCCTCCTTGCTGATGGCGGCACCGGTGGAACGGATGCGGGCAGGATTGAACTGCACGGCAAACGTGGAAGAGCCGACGTTGAGTTCGCGGGTGCTGACAAAGCACAGGTCGCGATAGCGCTGACGTGTCTCCGGCCACAGGCGCAGTTGGCGCTCGAAGAAGCGGTCGATGGCCGTGGCCGATGGCTGCTTGTCCTTCTGCTGGCGGGCCTTGATTTCCAACGTCCGCAGGCGGTCCTTATAGAGGTTGTTGGCATTGATGCGGTCAATACTCAGAGCCGCATCGCTGTTGCCGCCCCATCGGCGGCAGAGGTAGAGTTCGTCGTAGATGCGCCCGATGCGGTAATTTCGCGAAAAGGCCAAGCCCATCGCATAGTCCTCGCCGTAACTGGTGTTGGGCAGTTGCATCTGCCGCAGCAGGGGCGTGAAGAAAGCACGGGGAGCACCCAAGCCGTTGATGCGCAAGGCGTTGTTAGGGCCGTTCTCGTCCGTCCACTCCTTGTGGGCAATCAAGCCCGGCGGCAGCGTGTTCAGGTGGAAGTCGCACATACGATAGGAGCCCACAATCATAGCGGCCTTCTGCTGATGGAAGGCATCGACGATGCGCTGCAGCGTATGAGGCGAGGAATAGAGGTCATCGCTGTCGAGTTGCACGGCGAAGCGTCCGCAACGCGTATCGTTGATGGCTTGGTTCCAGCATCCGCCGATGCCCAAGTCGATGCGCTCGGGGATGATGACGTGCAGTTTGTTGCCATAAGATGGCAACATACCAGACAGGATGTCGGTGGTGCCGTCGGTGGAATGGTTGTCCACCACGATGACGTTGTAGCGGAACTTGGTCTCCTGAGAGAGGGCGCTCTTCACGGCATCGGCAATGGTCTTCTCGCGGTTGTAGACGGGGATGATGACCGATGCCTCCACCTCGAAGGGCTGTTCGTCGTAGTCAATATCACACAGGGCGGTGGTGTCCACCAGGGCACCGATGGCCTCCAAATGGCGAGTGACCACCTGCTCCATCTCTATCTGCACATCGCGATTGGCGGGGTTGACATAGTCGAACTGCTTCTCGCCAGAGGCACGCGTATCGGTTTCCACCTCGGTGTAGAGTAACTCGTTCAGATGGAGCACTTCGCCCTGACGGCTCAGATAGAGGCGCAAGTCGTAGAGGCCACCATATATATAATTAGCAGAAACTGTTTCGTGAGCCCACTGGCGCAGCAAGTCGCCACGCAGCAGCCACAGCGATCCAAAGTCGAAGTCGTCGCGAACGGAACCCAACTGATAGTCAATGGCGGGATGCTTCTCAGTGATCCATTGTCCGCTGCTATCACGTTTCCTTTCCCAATGGTCGGCATAAACCATTGCCGCCCCGCTGTCGTGAGCAACCAGTGCCAGACGCTCCAGTGCTCCCTCGCCCAGTTCCAGCCAAGTGCTTTTCACCATCAGAACCACATAGTCGGCCGTCGTACTACCGGCCATATTGCGCAGAGCCTCGCTCGACCGCATGCCGTCCACATAAACCACTTGTTGCACCCTGGGGCACTCCAGCACCTGATTTCTGAGTCTTTCTGCCTGCTCGTCATCGGCCTTTGGCAGAAAAATATCTATATGTTCTTTCATCAGTTTCAAAAATTTACTGCAAAAGTAATAAAATTCCTCCACTCCGCAAAATTCCATCGAAACATTTTGCCATTTCCCCATTTTTTACTACCTTTGCGCCTCATAAAGCCCCCACTGACTAATGATGACGAACAAGAAAGTGCTACTCGGACAGACACCTGCGGAACTGAAGACAGTTGCGCAGCAATTGGGTATGCCCGCCTTCGCCGGTCAGCAGATAGCCAAGTGGCTGTACGACAAGCACGTCACCTCTATCGACGAGATGACCAATCTCTCGAAGACCAACCGCGAGTTGCTCGCCAGCCAGTATTGCGTAGGGGCGATGCCCCCCATCGACAGCCAGCGCTCTCAGGATGGCACAGTAAAATACCTCTTCCCCGTACGTTGCGACTCCATCGCAACAACCGAAACCACCACCACCCTCCGCTTCGTGGAGACCGTATTCATACCCGACGGCGAGCGCGGCACGCTCTGCGTATCGTGCCAGGTGGGGTGCAAGATGAACTGCCTGTTCTGCCAGACGGGCAAGCAGGGCTTCCACGGCAATCTGACCACTGCTGACATCCTCAACCAAATCTATTCGCTGCCCGAGCGTGACCTGCTGACCAATGTGGTCTTCATGGGACAGGGCGAACCGATGGACAATCTGGACAACGTGCTGAAAGCCACCGACATACTGACTGCCGCCAACGGCTATGCCTGGAGTCCCAAGCGCATCACGGTGAGCAGCGTCGGCCTCAGAGGCAAACTGAAGCGTTTCCTGGACGAGAGCCAGTGCCACGTGGCCATCTCGATGCACTCTCCCCTGCCCGACCAGCGTCTCTCGCTGATGCCGGCAGAGAAGGCAATGCCCATCGCTGAAACCGTCGACTTGCTGCGCCAGTATGACTTCACCCACCAGCGCCGTTGCTCGTTCGAATATATCTGCTTCGCCGGTTTGAACGACACCATGGAACACGCCCGTGCCATCGTACGGTTACTGAAAGGGCTGGAGTGCCGAGTCAACCTGATTCGCTTCCACCAGATTCCCGACGTTGACCTGCCTTCAGCCGACGAGCAACGCATGGAGCAACTGCGCGACTACCTGACCCAGCACGGCGTGTTCACCACCATCCGTGCCAGCCGCGGACAGGACATCTTTGCCGCCTGCGGTTTGCTCTCCACAGCCCGGCTCAACGAGGAGACCTTATCATAACGATATAACGCAATAACGACATAACGTAACAAAACTATGGAAGAAAGAAAGATTCGCATAGCCATCACCCACGGCGACACCAACGGCGTGGGCTACGAAGTAATATTGAAGACATTTGCCGATCCCGCCATGCTCGAACTCTGCACGCCTATCGTCTACGGTTCGCCCAAGGTGGCTTCCTACCACTGCAAGATGCTCGAGATTGATACACCTTTTACCATCATCAATAAAGCCGAGGAGGCTCACGACAACCGTCTGAACCTGCTGACCGTATTCGAAGAGGATGTGAAAATCGACTTGGGTGAGCCCACTGCCGAATCGGGTGAGGCTGCCAAGAAGGCCATCGACCGTGCACTCAAAGACTACAAGGCCGGGCTCTTCGACGTGCTGGTCACGGCACCCGTCAGCAAGAACAGCATCAACGGCTTCAATGGCCATACGGCCTACATTGAGCGGGCACTCAACGACGGCAAGAAAGGACTGACCATCCTGACCAACGAGGACTTGCGCGTGGCTCTGGTGACCAACAATGTGGCCATCAAGGATGTAGCCGAGGCCATCACCAAGCAGAAGATCGTGGAGAAGGCCAAGATCTTCCACGAGGCCCTGCGCCGCGACATGCGTGTCTCGTCGCCCCGCATTGCCGTACTGGCGCTGAATCCCCGCTGCGGAGAGGATGGCGTGCTGGGCGATGAGGAACAAACCATCATCAAGCCCGCTATCGACGAACTGGTGGAGCAGGGGTTGCAGGTGTTCGGCCCCTATGCGGCCGACGACTTCTTCGGCCGCAGTGCCTATTTCCGCTTCGACGGCGTGCTGGCCATGTATCACGACCAGGGGCAGACGCCCTTTAAGGCCGTGGCATACGAGAATGGCGTCAGATACAGTGCCGGCCTTGAACTCATCCGCACGGCTCCTGCCCACGGTGCCAACTTCGCCGCTGCCGGCAAGAACCTGACCGACGAGCAGTCGCTGCGCAATGCCGTCTACACGGCCATCGACATCTGGCGCAACCGTCAGAACTACGACGAGCCACTGCAGAACCCATTGCAGAAACTCTATCACGAACGGCGCGACGACAGCGAGAAAGTGCGCTTCCACAAAAAGCAGGATAGCAAGCCGGAGGCCGAATGAGCCTAAATTAGTTTAAAAAACTGCCAAACTTGCAGCCGTTTCAGAAAAAATATGTAATTTTGTCAGCCGTTATGAATAGTGCCGAACTACAACGCATCAAACAGAGGTATAACATCGTGGGCAACTGCGATGCTCTGAACCACGTGCTCGACGTCGCCCTACAGGTGGCGCCAACCGACTTGAGCGTTCTCATTATCGGCGAGAGCGGCGTGGGCAAGGAAATCATCCCCCGCGTCATCCATGACAACTCACCCCGGCGGCGAGAGAAGTATTTTGCCATCAACTGCGGCTCCATTCCCGAAGGCACCATCGACTCCGAACTCTTCGGCCACGTGAAAGGCTCCTACACCGGAGCCATCAACGACTCGCCGGGCTATTTCGGCGTGGCCAACAAGGGCACCCTGTTCCTCGATGAGGTGGGTGAACTGCCACTGGCCACTCAAGCCCGTCTGCTTCGTGTGCTGGAGACAGGCGAATACATACCTGTGGGCGGCACCGACGTGCTGAAGACCGATGTGCGCATCGTGGCTGCCACTAACGTGAACATCCGACAGGCCATCAGTGAAGGCCGATTCCGCGAAGACCTCTACTACCGCCTCAACTCGATACCCATCCAGATGCCGCCTCTGCGCGAGCGCGGCGAGGATATCATCCTGCTGTTCCGCCTCTTCGCCATGCAGATGGCCGAGAAATACCGCATGGAGCGCGTCACACTGACCGACGAGGCCAAGCAGATGCTGATGCGCTACAAGTGGCCAGGCAATGTGCGCCAACTGAAGAACATCACCGAGCAGATCTCCATCCTCAGCAAGGAGCGCACCATCACCCCTGCGGTGCTGGCTAAATTCATCCCGCAGGACCGCGAGAGCACTCAATTGACTGTTGTCAACAACGGAGGTGGCGACCACTCGTTTGAGAACGAACGTGAAATACTCTACAAGATACTCTTCGAACTGCGTGGCAATGTGAACGATATGCGACGCGAGATGAGCCAACTGAAGAAGCAGTTAGCCGATGTCCAGTCGGCTCCCATCAATCCTATCGCACCCATCGCACCTATCAATCCGATTGCCCCCATCTCCACCCTCGAAGAAGCCGATGCCGAGGAATACATAGAGCCGACACCTGAACAGGAGAATCTGAACCTGAGCGAGGTGGGCAAGCAGATGCTGCTGAAGGCCCTCGAACGCAACAACGGCAACCGCAGCAAGGCTGCCCAGGAACTGGGCATCAGCGACCGCACACTCTACAGAAGACTGAAGCAATATGGCATGGAAAAGTAACGTAGGAAAGGAAATGGCCGGAGGACTCCTTGCAATGACGGTATGCCTCCTGCTTTGGGCTTGCAGTTTCGAAGGCTACAAGTTCAACGGGGCCAGCATCGACTATACCAAGACCAAAACCATCCAGATTAACGACTTCCCCATCCGCTCGGCTTACGTATGGAGTCCAATGGGCCCCATCTTCAACAACAAATTGCGCGACCTCTTCGTCACCCAGACAAAACTCACGCAGGTGAAGCGCAATGCCGACCTGAAGATTGAGGGCGAGATTACCCGCTACGACCAGCGCAACAAGTCGGTGAGCGCCGACGGCTATTCGGCACAGACAGAACTGACGATGACGGTCAATGTGCGCTTCACCAACAACGTCAACCACAGTCAAGATTTTGAACGCCAGTTTACGGCTTCAACGACCTACGATACCACCCAGTCGCTTAGCAGCGTGCAGGAAGAACTGGTCACACAGATGTCAAACGACATTGCCGACCAGATATTCAACGCCACGATGGCCAACTGGTAGATGCAAAAGAAGTAAGATGTAAGACAATGGACATAGTAGAACTCATTGAACACCCTGAACGCATGGATCGCGACACGCTCTACGAGTTGCGCTCCCTGCTGGCTCTCTATCCCTACTATCAGACGGCCCGGCTGCTCTTGCTGCAGAACCTCTACCTGCTCCACGACCCCACTTTCAACGAGGAATTGCGCAGTGCCGCCATCTACATCACTGACCGACAGGTCATCTTCCAACTCATAGAGGCCGGACACTATCAACTGAAGACGCTCAAGAGCGAGAACGAAGCATCGCCGAAGACACAAGACGAGCAGGACAACCGCACCCTATCGCTCATCAACGACTTCCTGGACTCGCTGCCCAAGGAGCCTGAAGGAGAAGGTCATGCCCCCAAGCGCAAACCGACCCCAGCCGACGCTGCCGTCGACTACGTGGCCTACCTGCTGGAGACCGAGACCGAGGAAGACCGCCGCGAGGCTGCCGAGACCCCACGACTGATAGGCCAGAACCTCATCGACTCTTTCATAGAAAAGGACAAAGGCAAGATTGTGCTCAGCGAAAATCCTTTACTAAAGCCCGATCTCGAACCCGAGACGCCAGAAGCCGGAAAAGAGCCTGAAGATGACTATCTTACCGAGACTTTTGCCCGAATTTACATCAAACAGGGCAATTATTCGAAGGCTTTGGAAATAATTCGTCAATTAAGTTTGCAAAATCCGAAAAAAAATGCTTACTTTGCAGACCAAATTCGATTCTTGGAGAAATTAATAATAAATAGTAACAAAAAATAATTAACAAAATGGGTATTTACACTTTTCTAATTATCCTCATCGTCATCGCTGCCATCCTGATGGTTGGCATCGTGATGATTCAGGAGTCTAAGGGTGGCGGCTTGGCATCCAACTTCGCCTCCTACAACCAGATTGGTGGTGTCCGCAAGACCACCGACTTCATCGAGAAAGCAACCTGGGGCCTTGCAGCCTTCATGGTCGTTGTCAGTATTGCATGTGCTTACGTGGCACCCAAGAGCATTGCTGCCACCACCACCATCGACCAGATTGAGAACCCTGTCACCAGCCCCGTCAATGCCAATGGCTTTGATGCCAGCCCTGCCGACCAGGGCACCGAGGCTCCCGCTGCCACCGCAGAAGAGGCTCCCGCTGCCGACGAGCAGTAATCGGCTGACACACTTACAAAGAATTATCCCCTGTCTTGCTCCGCAACGGAACCAGACAGGGGATTTTCACGTAATGCCGTTTCCTTAGGGCATTTTAGGGTACTTCGTGAAGTCCGGCTTACGTTTCTCCAGAAACGCCTTGCCGCCCTCCTGGGCCTCATCCAGGAAGTAGTAGAGCATGGTGCAGTCGCCCGCCAGTTCCTGTATGCCTGCCTGCCCGTCGAGTTCGGCGTTCAGTCCGGCTTTGATCATACGCAGGGCCAGGGGCGAACGCTCCATCATCGTCTCGGCCCACTCCACGCACTCATCCTCCAACTGTTCCAGCGGCACCACCTTGTTCACCATCCCCATCTGCTCAGCCTCGCGAGCCGTGTACTGACGGCAGAGGAACCAGATCTCGCGTGCTTTCTTCTGTCCGACGATGCGCGCCAGGTAACTGCTGCCGAAGCCTGCATCGAACGAGCCCACTTTCGGGCCCGTCTGTCCGAAGATGGCGTTCTCGCTGGCAATCGTCAGGTCGCACACCAGATGGAGCACGTGACCGCCGCCGATGGCATAGCCATTGACCATGGCGATGACGGGCTTGGGCAGGCGGCGAATCTGCATCTGCACATCCAGCACGCTCAATCGGGGCACACCCTGCTCGTCCACGTAGCCGCCACGCCCTTTCACGTGCATGTCGCCGCCCGAACAGAAGGCGTGCTTCACATCGTTGATCGTCTTGCCCTCCGGCACCTCCGACATAGCCCCCGTCAGCAGCACCACGCTGATGTCCTGCATCTCGCGGCACATTGCAAAGGCCTGACTGAGTTCCCACGTGGTCTTCGGTGTAAAGGCGTTTCTGTATCTGGCACGATTGATGGTAATCTTGGCTATGCCATTATACTCCTCGAAGAGAATCTCCTCGAACTTGCGAATCTCTTTCCATTGTCTTTGTTGCATATCTCCCTGCTTTTTTGCTGCAAAGATACAACAAAATTCATAATTGATAACCCATATTTCATAATTATTTTCTATCTTTGCATCCAAAATACCAATAACTATGCTACAAATACGCTGCAAGAACAACAACGTGACGAAGAGTTTCCCCGAGGGATGCTCGCTGCTGGATGTATACCAGGAGTTTGCCGACGAAATCAAACTCCCCTACCCTGTCGTTTCAGCCAAGGTGAACAACACGGCCCAGGGGCTGAAGTTCCGCCTCTACCAGAACCGTGACGTGGAGTTTCTCGACGCCCGCGAAGGCAGCGGACACCGCGCCTACGTGCGCAGCCTGAGTTTTGTGCTCTACAAGGCCACGCAGGATGTATTCTCTGGCTCGAAACTCTTCATCGAGCACTCGCTGTGCCGCGGCTACTACTGCAACTTCAAGAAGCGCAACAACGAGGCCCTGACCGACGAGGATGTGGAGAAAATCAAGACCCGCATGCAGGAGATCATTGACCTGGACATGCCCTTCCGCCGCACGGAGTCGACCACCGAGGAAGCCATCCGCGTGTTCTCCGAACGGGGCTTTCAGGACAAGGTAAAACTGCTGGAGACCAGCGGCCAGATCTACAGCGACTACTACACGCTGGGCGACACCGTAGACTTCTACTACGGCCCCCTCGTGCCGTCGGCCGGCTATCTGAAGGTGTGGGGCCTGGAGCGCTACGAGGAGGGCCTGCTGCTGCGCGTGCCCGACTGGAACAACCCCACGCAACTGGCAGAGAAAGTGGCGCAGCCGAAGACCTTCGAGATGTTTGCTGAGAAGACCCGCTGGGACATCATCATGCGCCTGTCGAATGCCGGCGACGTGAACAAAGCCATCAAGCGCGGCCATGCCTCGGAACTGATTCAGGTCAGCGAGGCCCTGCAGGAGAAGAAGATCGTGCAGATAGCCGAGGAGATAGACCGCCGCTTCCACCGCGAGGAGAATCCCGTCAGGCTGGTGCTCATCACCGGCCCCAGCAGTTCCGGCAAGACCACCTTCTGCAAGCGACTCAGCATCCAGTTGCTGGCCTGCGGCCTGCGGCCCGTGTCGTTCTCTACCGATGACTACTTCGTGAACCGCGTGGACACGCCCCGACTGCCAAACGGTGACTACGACTTCGACAACATCGAGACCGTGGAGTACTCGCTGCTGGAAGACCACCTGCTGCGGCTGATGCAGGGCGAGCGCGTGGAGATACCCGAATACAACTTCGTGACGGGCAAGCGCGAATGGAACGGCAAGAAACTGAAACTGCAGAACGACACGGTGCTGATCATCGAGGGCATCCATGCGCTGAACCCGCTGCTGACGCAGAAGATTCCCGACGCGATGAAGTACAAGATCTACATCTCGGCCCTGACGAGCATCTCGCTGGACGACCACAACTGGATTCCCGTGCGCGACAACCGCCTGCTGCGCCGCATCATCCGCGACTACAACAAGGGCGCCTTCACGGCACAGGAGACCATCAGCCAGTGGAAGAACGTGTGCGAAGCCGAAGACCAGTGGATTTTCCCCTTCCAGGAGACGGCCGACGTGATGTTCAACTCGGCCCTCAACATCGAGTTTGCCGTACTGCGCACCCATGCTGAGATTATCCTCTCGTCGGTGCCCAAGAACTGTGCTGAGTATGCCGAGGCCCACCGTCTGCTGAAGTTCATCCACTACTTCCTGCCCGTGAGCGACAAGGAGATACCCCCCACGTCGATCATGCGCGAGTTCGTGGGCGGCAGCAGTTTCAAGTACTGATCAGGACAACTGCCGGTAGTAATCCCTATACACCTGCTCGTCAGCAGCAGGATCGGTGATGACCTCGAGCACCATTGGGCGCTCGGGGTTTTCTGTCAGCAGCCAGTCGATGCCTGCTTGCATCTCGTCCATCGTGGCGGCCTGCCGGTAGCAAATGTTGTTCTGCCGGCAGATGCCTTCGGCGGTGGTCTGATGCTCTGCAGCCACCAGGGCGTCGCGGGCCGGACTCTGCTCCAGTCCCCGCAGCATGTTGAAGATGCCACCCTTACCGTTGTTCAGCAGCAGGATGCGCAGGTTGCCGCGCAGGTTCTGGTTCCACAGCGCGTTCTGGTCGTAGAAGAAACTCAGGTCGCCGATGACGCAGAAGACCCTCTCCCCGGTCACGACGGAGAAACCGGCGGCCGTACTGAGCGAGCCCTCGATGCCGTTGACGCCGCGGTTGCAGTAGACGGGGTGCTGAGCATAGATATTCGCCAGACGGATGGCCGTGCTGTTGGCATAGTGAATCTCAGGCTGATTCACCTGCTGCTCGAAGTACTTTACGGCGGCCATCTGCGAGTAGGCGGGCTGATAGGCGTCGGCCTGCTGCTGCACGCGTGCGAGCAGTTCGTCCCACATCTGCACGAAGGGATGGGGCTGCTGCTCCAGATTGAAGCGAATCATATCGGCCACCACGCTGGGGTCGCCCTGGAACACGCGGGTCAGGTTCATGAACGTGTCGTTCACCTCGCCCGTGCGATTGACCGCCCATGTCTCGCGGGCACGGCGCAAAAAGTGCTTCAGACGCTTGCTGACGATGGAGTCGCCAGCGTAGAGCACCAGGTCGGGCACGTAGCGCTCATCGTCGCCAACGAGACAGACGGCCTCGTCCATGTGAGGATTCATGGGCTGTCCGGCGATGAGCAGGGGGCGACGGGCCTGCATAAACATGTGGCAGATGTGGCTCAGCGTGATGTTGCTCATGTCGGCCTCGGTGCGCTCTATCAGGCGCTCGTCGGGCAATTCGGCGACGGAGAACTGGAAGAGCGGTTCGCTGATGGGCACGTTGATATGCACGGGAGCATGCCGTTCCATGAGGGCCTCGTTGACGAGCCGGTTGCAGTGCCAGCGCGTCTCGGCATCGTGGGGTTCGGGCAGCGAGACCGCCTTGCTGACGAAGCGGCCCAGGGCATCGGGCTGAGGCAGCGTCTGCCCGTCGAGTTGGTCAATCCACGCCTGCGGACGGTCAGCCGAGATGACCACCAGCGGGCGGTGCTGATAGTAGGCTTCGGCCACGGCAGGTGCCAGATTGAGCAGGGCCGAGCCGCTGGTGACGCAGACGGCCACGGGCTGCTGCAGAGCCTGCGTCATGCCGAGGGCATAGAAGCCCGCCGAACGCTCGTCGGTGACGGGATAGCACGTGATGGCAGGACACTCGTTCAGGTTGTGCACGATGGGCGCATTGCGGCTGCCGGGGCAGACCACCGCGTGGCGGATGCCATGCCTGACGAGCAGCGCCGTCAGTATGTTTACATTTTCCTTGTTGCTATACATTGTCTCATGGTTTCGAGTTTGGCCTCCGTTTCCTGCCACTCCTGTTCCTCGGTGCTGTCCTTCAGCAGCCCGCCGCCGGCATAGAGGCGGAAGGCGCGGGGCGTGATCTGCATGCAGCGCAGCGAGACATAGAGATGGGTGGCGGAGGGCTGAATGCCGAGCGGGCCCTGGAATCCGCTGTAGTACAGGCGCGGCGTGTGCTCGTGGCCGAGGATGAAGCGGAAGGCCTCTTCCTTGGGCAGTCCGCAGACGGCGGGCGTGGGATGGAGCAACTGCAGCACGTCTCCCACGCGTACATTATCATATAATGTGAAGTTGAAGTCGCTGCGCAGGTGCACCAGGTTGGCGGCGCGGACGGTGCGGGGCCCTTCTTCGCTGACATCGGCGGAGACGTGCTCCAGGCACTCGGTGATGTAGGTGGCCACGTAGCGCTGCTCCTGTATGTTCTTGGTTGACCAGCACACCTCTTCGCCCTCGCCCAGCAGTTGCTGCCCCTCCAGGCGCATGGTGCCGGCCAGCGCGATGGTGCGCCAGCGACCGGCTTCGCCCTCCAGCAGAATCTCGGGTGTGGCCGTCAGCCAGAGGCCGCTCACGGGCGTGTAGGCCAGGGCCACGAAGAGGCGCGGATAGAGCAGGCAGGCGGACTGGAAGAGCGCCAGCACATCGGTCTGTCCGTCGGCGGGCTGCTCGGCACAGCGGCTGAGCACCAACTTGCGGAAGTGGTCGTCGGCCAGGCGGGCATGGAAGCAGCGGAAGTCCTGCCCGTAGGCTTCGCGGTCGGAGCCGGGAGCGTGCAAACCGCCGGTCTGCTCCGTGCCGACTGACGGTTCTGACGGTGCAAACTGCCAGCCCTCAGGCAGCGAGCAGCGGGTGGCGTCGGCGAAGGTCAGCACCCGGTCGGGCCGGATGAGCAGGATGGGATGCTGGGGAGCAATCTGGAAAGGCGCTACCACGAAGCCCCGGCGATCGTTCAGGTCGCGGCACGACGACAGTTGCAGCGGCTGGCCGTGGGTCTGACAGACCAGCGTCACCTGCTGCTGATGCGGGAATCTGTAGAGTGCGAATCCCGAGGGTGTCATTTCTGCTTGATGATATAGTTGGTGACGCGCACGTTGCTGATCAGTTCGCCCGAGGTGTCGCGAATGTCTACGTTCCATACATGCAGCGTGGTGCCGCGGTGCAGCAGGCGTGCGGTGGCGGTCACGGTGTCGCCTTCGGAGACGGCCTTCACGTGGCTGCCGCTGACCTCTATGCCGACGCAGGCGCAGCCGGGACAGAGGGCGGAGGAGCCGACGCCGGCCACGTTTTCGGCCAGTGCCAGCGAGGCACCGCCGCTGAGGAATCCGAAGGGCTGGCGGTTGCGCTCGTCCACGTGCATGCGGGCCATACACGTATCGTCCTCGGGTGTGGAGAGGAACTCCATCCCGAGGGCGGTACTCATATTGGGCATTGACTCGATGATCTGCTTGATGCGGTCTACGTTCATGTCAGATAAACAACGAATACTCCTTCACCTCCCATGCCAGTGCACCGGCACCCAGCACGTCGCGCTCGTCGTCGTTCAGTATGGACGGCAGGAGTTTCACCTTACCCTTGATGTTATGGAACACGTGCTCCTCAAACGACTGGCTGGTAGGCTCGAAGAGCCACTTGCCGGCATGGGCGATGCCGCCGGCCAGGACGATGGCCTCGGGGTTGAGGATGGAGGCATAGTTGGCCATGCCGATGCCAAGGCGCAGGCCAGTCTCGTGGAAGACGAGCACGGCCAGTTCGTCGCCCTCCTCGCAGCAGTGGTAGATGTCGCGCGGACTCTTGATGACGCGCTCGCGCATGAGCGAGGGCCGCGGGTCGCGCTCCAGCAGTTCCTGTGCCGTGCGCAGTATGCCCTTGGTGCCCACGTAGGCTTCCAGGCAGCCGCGGTTGCCGCAGCCGCAGGTGCGCCCGTTGTGCTCCACGCAGGTGTGGCCTATCTCGCCGGAGAATCCGTCGGAGCCCAGATAGAACTTGCCGCCGGAGAAGATGGCACTGCCCACGCCGTGGCCGACATTCAGGAAGATGAAGTCGCGCAGTCCGTGGGCGCTGCCGTATACATATTCACCCAGCGCGCGCACGTGCGCGTTGTTGCCCAGCGCCACGGCCAGCCCCAGACGGTCGCGCAGCATGGCGGCCATGGGCGTGGAGCCCTTCCAGGGCAGGTTGGGCGGATACTCGATGCAGCCTGTCTTGAAGTTTCCGCTGGGTGCGCTGAAGCCCACGGAGCGTATGGTCTCGTAGCCGCCGTTCTCCTCGGCCAGTTGCAGGATGCTCTCGCTCAGGTGAGCCGCATATTCGTTGGGATTGGGGTAGTCGGTCGTGTGAAACTCGCTCTTGGCAATGATAGTGCCGCGCATGTCGACAATGGCAAACACGGTGCGCTCCACGCTCAGGCCCACGCCCACCACTCTTGATTTAATAGTTCCTTCTATCATATCTTAGGTCTTAGTCAAAAAGTTTGATTGTGACTGCAAAAATAGGTATAATTTCGCTAAATGCCAAAGGATTTGCCGATTTTCTTTGCATAATTCAACATATTTTCTTAATTTTGCCACCGAATTGGATATAATTCCACTAAATCAACAACAAAACAAGCAAAGAAATGAAAAAGTTTTTCATCATGGCTGTGGCTGCCCTGACGCTGACATTCACAGCATGCACCGAGGGTGCTAAGAACGAGGAGGCCAACGCCTTAGTAGAGAACCTGCAGAGCCAAATGGAGGCTGGCGACGCTTCGGCCGTCCAGGCCACGCTGGCTGCCGCCCAGGAGAAGATCAGCGAACTCATTGCCAACGACCCCGAGGCTGCCAAGACCTACGTGAGCAAGGTGCAGGAGATTGTGACGGAGAACCAGGAGAAGATCGTCTCGCTGGTGGGTGACAATGCCGTGGCTCAGGGCCTGGTGAGCACGCTGGTGAACACGCCCGCCGAGACCGTGATCAACACGCTGACCGCCGGTCAGGGCATCATCGACAACGCCCAGCAGCAGGCCGAGGGCCTGAAGGACTCCATCGAGGGTGCCGTGCAGGGTGCCGTCGACGAGAAGGTGAACGAGGTGCAGGATGCCGTGCAGGACAAGGTGAACAGCACCATCGACGAGGCCAACCAGAAGGCCAACGAGCGCATCAACGAGGCTGCCAACAAGGCCAACGAGCAGATCAACAAGGCCGCCGAGGAGGCTGCCAAGAAACTGGGTCTCTAAGAGAGAGGCGCGCAAGACGAACTTGATTCGCTGAACAAATCGGGGCATTCGTTGAACAGATTTGCCCCGATTCTTGTTTTTCTGCTACCTTTGCAACGACTAATTCATATATAAAAAAAAAGAACGCGTATGAAGAAAACCCTACTCCTGCTGCTGCTCGCCATCGTCAGCCTGGGCACCGCCCGAGGCGCCAACACCGTGACGATCGTCTTCAGCGGCACGACGGCCACGGTCACCATCGACCAGAACATCAGCAATTACGTGACCCTGGAGAGCGGCACCTCGTCGCACGTCAGGCTCACCCAGGCCGCCACCTTCGCGGGCATAGACCCCACGGTGGACAACACCGACGGCGAGATCACCTACGCGCTGTCAGGCACCTCGAGCGACGGCGAGTTCCGACTGGAGGGTGCCTACAAGTGCACCGTAGAGTTGAACGGCGTGACGCTGACCAACCCCAGCGGCCCGGCCATCAACCTGCAGAACGGCAAGCGCAACAGCGTGAGCGCCAAGAAGGGCACCACGAGCACCCTGCAGGACGGCACAAATGCCGACTACAACGGCGCGCTGCACTGCAAGGGGCACCTGAAACTGAAGGGCAAGGGCACGCTGAACATCGTGGGCAACTCGCGCCACGCCATCTACGCCAAGGAGTACTGCGAGGTGAAGAACCTGACGCTCAACATCACCGCCGCCGTGAAGGACGGCATACACTGCCGCGAGTATTTCCTCATGGAGAGCGGCACCGTGAGCATCAGCGGCACGGGCGATGACGGCATACAGGTGGAGCAGGACACGAGCACCGGCAGCATCGCCACCGGCGAGACCACCGACCACGAGGACGAGAACTCGGGCAACTTCTACATGACCGGCGGCACCCTGGCCATCACCGGCTACGGGGACAAGACCATCAAGGCTGACGGCAGCATCACCTTCACCGGCGGCACCCACAACTTCGGCGACATGCTGACGTATGCGGGCATCAGCGACGTGACGGCGACAGCCGCCACCTCACGACAGGCCGACGGCATCTACGACCTGCAGGGCCGCCGCCTGAACGCCGTGCCCCAGCGGCGCAGCATCTACATCGTGGTGGAGAACGGCCGCGCCAGAAAGTTTTTCGCCAGATAGCAGCCGACGATGAGACCGGGCAGTAGTAGCGACAAGAAGGAACTGGGCATCTACCTGACGCTCTGGGTGACGCTCTTTGCGGCACCGCTGATCAGTGCCTACATCCAGGCCGACGCGGCGGAGGGCTCGTTCCGCTGGGCCGACGTGACGGACGTGTGGCGCAAGTTCGCCGTCTATCTCGTGGCCTTCCTCATCCACAACTTCCTCCTGGCGCCCCTGCTCATCTACCGCCAGCGCCGTGCGCTCTACGGCGGCGCGCTGGCCGTGCTGCTGGCGTGCTTCATAGCCGTGCAGTGCGCCCACCGGCCGCACCATCCCGAGCCCCGCGGCCCGCACGGACAGGAGCAGCGCCAGATGACGATGCCGCCGCCGCCGCTGCCGATGGACGAATGGCACGACACGGGCGAGCCGGGCCGCCGGCTGGTGGGCGAGCAGGACATCGTGGCCACCATCATGCTCATCTTCATGATCGGCATGAACCTCGGACTGAAGTACTACTTCCGCCACCGCCGCGACAGCGAGCAACTGGCCCTGCTGGAGCGCCGCAGCCTGGAGCAGCAACTGGAGTATCTGAAGTATCAGATCAACCCCCACTTCCTGATGAACACGCTGAACAACATCCACGCCCTCGTCGACATCGACCCCGAGCAGGCCAAGGAGAGCATCGTGGACCTCTCGCGGATCATGCGCTTCGTGCTCTACGAAGGCTCGAAGCAGAAGGTGCCCCTGCGCCAGGAACTCATCTTCCTGGACAACTACATCCAACTGATGCGCATGCGCGTGGCCGACCAGGTGGACATCAGCGTAGACATACCCCCCGCCGCGGCCGACCACGAGATACCGCCGCTGATGCTCATCACCTTCGTGGAGAACGCCTTCAAGCACGGCGTCAGTTACCAGCAGCACTCCTTCATCGACATCAGCATCACCCTCAGCGACGAGGGCCTGCTGCGCTTCCGCTGCCGCAACAGCAAGGTGCCCCAGGGCGAAGACCGCCACCACGGAGGCGTGGGCCTGCAGAACGTGCGCCGCCGCCTCGACCTGATCTACGGCCGCCGCTACACGCTCGACATCAGCGACACCGCAGACACCTACACCGTCAACCTCACACTACCACTATGATACGAGTATTAGCCATCGACGACGAGCCACTGGCCCTGCGCCAACTCGTCACCTACATCCAGAAGGTGCCCTTCCTCACGCTCGCCGGAGAATGCCGCAGCGCCGCCGAGGCACGCACGCTGATGGAGCAGGACGTGGTGGACGCCATCTTCTGCGACATCCACATGCCCGACCTCTCGGGCATGGACTTCGTGCGCTCGCTGCCCGCGCCGCCCCTCATCGTCTTCACCACCGCCTACTCCGAGTACGCCCTCGAGGGCTACAGCGTCAACGCCGTGGACTATCTGCTGAAGCCCTTCGGCATGAACGATTTTTTGCGCGCGGCCTTGAAAATACAAGAACAATATAACCTGCGCCACCCCGGCCAGCCCCAGCAGCAGAGCAGCCCCGTGCAGTCCGACGGCACCATCTTCGTCAAGACCGACTACCGCGTGGTGCGCCTCGCCATCAGCGACATACGCTACGTGGAGGGCATGAGCGAGTACCTGAAGATACACCTCGACGGCCAGCCCCGCCCCGTGGTCACCCTGCTGTCGATGAAGAAGATGGAGGACTACCTGCCCCCCGCCCGCTTCATGCGCATACACCGCTCCTACATCGTCAACCTGGAGAAGATACAGGAGGTGAACAAGAACCGCGTCATCCTCGATGCCGACACCTACCTGCCCATCGGCGACCTCTACCGCGAGCGTTTCAACGACTACCTGAGCCGCAACTTCCTGGGCAAATAGCAGTTTTTTTCGAAAAAAAGTGCCCAAACATTTGGCGGTGTCGCATAATTTGCGTACCTTTGCACCCGCAAAACCGACATGGTGCCCGTAGTTCAGTTGGTTAGAGCGTCAGATTGTGGTTCTGAATGTCGTGGGTTCGAGTCCCACCGGGCACCCTCCGAAACGAGACATCGCCGATAGGCAATGTCTCGTTTTTTGAGCAGTGCAAACGGCTCAGGAAAAAAAAGAGACATCGCCAAGATAGGCGGTGTCTCTTTTTTTGTGAGCAGTGCGGGGGCTCAGAGGCCCATGCAGGAGGTGGTGCCCAGGGCGGTCAGGGCGGCGGTCAGGATGCTGACGATGACCTGCAGGATGGTCTTCAGTGCTTCTTTGTTCTTCATGGTTCTTTAGGGTTTTAAGGGTGAATGATGGTTCTTTCTGGGGGGGAGCAGGTTGCTGTGATACAGCAACCTGCTGGACGCGCGGTGCCTTTAGGGGTTCTCGGTGCCGTCGGGGGTGTCGCTGCCGCCGTCCTCCTCGTCGTCCTTGGGGTCGGGCTTGAGGTCGTCGATGTTGATGAACTCGGCCTTCTTGAGGAACTCGCGGCTGGAGATGTTCTCCTCGGCGGCCTGCTCGGGCAGGAAGCGCACATGCAGGCCCTTGATGTCCTTGGCCACGTTGTAGGTCTCCTTCTTGGCCACGCCCTTCGACTCGATGGAGCAGTAGAAGGTGCCCAGTCCGTCGATCTTGACGCGCTTGGAGTTGAGCAGCATCTCGATGAGGCAGGAGCGGAACTTCTCGAGCACGCCGTAGACGACGTCGGTGGTGTAGAGCGATCCGTGGTCGGAGATGTGCTGTGCCAGTCGGCGGGTGTTCATGGTCTCGATGCTCTTCACGCGGGCGTACCACTTGCCGTAGGCGGTAGACTCGGCGTTGTTGTTGCGGTTCACTTGATACAGGATTCTTGCCATAAT
>JAFUST010000004.1 GCA_017467535.1 Prevotella sp.
GTCGTGCGGAATAATGACTACCACCTGACGCTCAGCAGTCTGCCGGGCTTTGTGCGGCCAACTACGTGAGAAGTTATGAGTGAGTAGTGATGAGTGATAAGTGATGAGTGATAAGTTATGAATGATAATAAACGAGATATGAAACTGACAAGTAAACATACCGCCCTCTGGGTTTTGGGCTCTGGCCTACTGGCGCTGGCCTCCTGCACGATGATGGAGGATGACCGCACGGACTGCCCTGACTGCCGCAACCCGCTGCGCGTCTCCCTGCGCTACGACTACAACACGGCGCGTGCCAATATGTTCTGCGACCATGTGCAACAGGCCACGGCCTACGTGGTGGATGCACAGACCGGCATCGTGGTGGAACAACAGACAACGCAGAACACGGCCACGGCATTCCCGACCGATGGTCGCCTACCCGTAGCCTTTCAACCCCTGCGCAACCCGTCGTTCGCCTTCAACTTCGAAGGTCTCGCCCCCGGGCGCTATCGGCTTTACGCCACGGGCCGTTCTGCCGCCGACCAGCCACTGCTGATGACCGCCCCAAAGGAGGGCGAACCAATCAGCAAGTTGCAGTTCGCTCTGCCCACCGACGGCGAAGGCCAGGTGCCCGCCTTGCGTCTGGACACCGTCTGGAACACGCTGAAGCCTGTAGACATAGAGGTGCCGGAGCGTGAACCGGCGGAGGCCACCGTCCCCTTGATGCGACTGACCAACGACCTGAGCATCATCCTGTTCCGTCGCGACACACCGAGCGACATCTGCCACGAGCAGTACGAGGTGACGGTCAGCGACAGCGTGGGCTACCATCCCTTTGCCCAGTGGACCACCGAGACGCTGACCAACGGCGGCACCCTGGCTGAGCGCCATGCTCACTACGACCTGTCGCTGGGGCGGCTCGTCAGTCACGATGACGCGCGCCGGAATGCCCGCCTCATCATCCGCAACCGCGCCACCGGCCATGAGGTGACGGACATCGACCTGTGCTACCATCTGGCACTGGCCCGCAACGCCTACGAATACCAGCACTACGGCATCCAGGAGTATCTGGACCGCGAGTACGACTACCGGCTCGACTTCGGCCTGGAAGGCACGGGCGACCACGAGACCTGGCGCTACATGACCATCCACATCGGCGTGCTCTCATGGGCACTGAGGATACAAAACGAAGAACTGTGAAAAGTGAATTGACACATACCATCAGCCGCTATTTGCTGGCCCTACTGCTGATGCTGGCAGTAGACGGCAGCGCATGGGCTGCGACCTATACCGCGACGGTCCGAAAGACCTACGTGGACTACAACAATCCAACCACCTCTATGGGTGAGATTGCGTCAGGAACGGCAAGCATCTCCGGCTACAACAAGATTTCCGGCGACCAGGTGACCCTTGGCAACACGGGCTGGGGCGCCAACTACATCACCTATGTCCAAGTAGACGCTTCGGCCATCGGCAATGCTGAAATCAACAGTGTCACCCTGACGGCTTGGGTTACGGGTTCTACCGACAGCAAGCGCCGTACAACATGGGGCGTGGGCTACAACAACTCGGCGTGGTCATCCTCGATGACCTACAACTCGGCCGACCGGACCATCACGCTGGTTGGCGAAGAGGCGACCACGGCCACCTCTTCCAATTCCACCTGGGAACAGGTGACGTTCGACATTACCGAAGCACTGGCCGAAGACGATGACAAGGTGGTGACACTCATCATTTACGAGACGGCGGCAGGCGGCGGCTATTTCGATGTCGTGTCGGTGCAGGTCGACTATTCACCTTATTATAATTATACGCTGAAGTCGAGCCTCAACAACGTGACGCTGGCTACGGGCACGGCTGCCGAGGGATCATCGGTCACCGTCCCCTACCCTCGCTACCAACTCAGCAGCGGAACTCTCTACCAAGCCGACAAGCAGTCGGTCAATCCTCATTACGGAAAGACTTTCACGGTAGCCTCCGACAACCATGTGGAGACCATCACCTACACGGCCAAGGAGGGTGCCACCAACATTGCCACCTTCCGTGAGGCCGAGGATTTCCTGACGCCTGCCGACGGCAACAACTATGTCTACATACGCAGTTCCAACACGCGCGGCGGCTATGCCAACGGCTACACCGACGTGGCCACGCTCCCGGCCGGTGCCTACAAGATCACGGCGGCATCGTATGCCAACAGCAGTACGGCGTTCAAGTTCCGTGCCGGCGAAACAGACCTCTACACTCACACTGGCAGCGGCGGATGGAGCGAGACCACAAGCGACAACGTGCAGGTGCCCCAGACCGGTGCCGTCCAGGTCAGCGGCGGCAGTTTCAACTACGCCCTTGACTATGTCTACATCCAGCGCATCTTCGCCTATCAGGATGCCAGCAGCGGCAGGACATACACCGACAGCAACAAGAAGCCCACGCTCGTTGCTCCCACAGGCACCACCATCACCTACTCTTCCAGCAACACCGCTGTGGCCACCGTCGATGGCGACGGCATAGACATGCACCACAACGGTACAGCAACCATCACGGCTCGTGCCACCATCGACGGTGTGGAGTACTTCACCACCCATACCGTCAACGTGACTGGCGAGCCGGGGGCCACCGCCACCTTCAGCCCAGCGTCGCCTACCGACAGCGAAACCTTCACCATCAGCGGTACAGGCTCGCTGCCCGAGACCGAGAACGGCAGTTGGATCAGCGTGTCCTTCGGCAGTCCCCTTGAGACGCAGATTGTCGGAACCGCCAGCGGACAGTCGGCCGCCAAGAGTCTTGACACCAACAACAACTCCTGGGCCTATGCACCTGACGGCATACCCACCATGGGCACCTACTACACCTTCACGCCAACGGTCAGCGGCACGCTGGTGCTGCACGGCTATATGGATGCTTCCAACGGCATCCGCCTGGTCGATGCCGAAGGCAATGTGCTCGAGAAAATCAGCGCCTCGTCGGTGACGACAGGCGGCTGGAAAGAGTACACCTTCAACACACTGCTGGTCAAGGGTACCACCTATTATATATATGCAGAGACACAGTGGATGGCCGATGCCGACGACAGCAGCACCCACCCCACACTCTTCCTGAATTGGTTCAAGTTCACCCAGATGGAAGGTACCACCATCAGTCTCATCAACCAGTCGCTGCTGTTCACCCCCAACAACAACGCCAACAGCCGCCGTCTAGACCGCACGATTCCCGGTTTCGACATCACCTTTGGCGGCAAGGACGGTGCCAAGTTCCAGAACAACGGCACGTTCATCCTCAGAAACAATGTGGCAAACTCAGAGTCGGACAACGGCAGCATCACCATCACGCCACGCATCAAGACCGGCTCGGCCAGTGGGGTGACCATCACGGGTGTCAAACTGAACACGGGAACAGAACTACTTGGTTCGCCCAGCGTCTATATCAACGGCGTCGACCGCGGAGCCGTCACCGCCAACAGCACACTGAGTTACAGCGGTCTGACCGGCAACACGCTGACCATCAAACTGAAGGGCTACAACACGACAGACAAAAACAAGGTCAGTTTCATTCTCAACTCCATCACCTTCACCTACAGTCTGGCAGAGGGCACCACCCTCGATGATTCTAAGGGCACGGTCGACCTGAAGTTTGCCAACTACGTCTACGGCCACACTGGCGAGACAGCAGCCTGTGATCTCTACTTCGACTCGCCGATGGCATTTTACGGCGACGTTACGCTCTCTGGCAGTGGTGGCAGCGGCTTTGGCGAGGCACTGACCAACGCCATGACGAAGCATAAGAACAGCGACGAGAAGACCCACTTCAACGATGGCGACACCAACACCCCCTACACGGTGCGCATCGGCGAGGGTGTCTGCATCCTGACAGCGACATTTGCCGGTAACGACTACTTTGCCCCGTCTACGGCCACAACGCGGCTCTATAGTTACGACTACACTGAGGAGCCGGCACTGACGCTGGTCCCTGGAGCATCTTACACCGTGCCCTCTGCCAGCGGTTTGATCTTTGCCCTGACGGCAACGGGCGGCGGCAGCCTAACACTGACCAACACTGCCCAAACGACAGCCACCGCCGACGGCAACCGTATGGAAACCACCGCCACCGCCGGCTACGTGACCATCACCAACAGCAGCAGCGCCGATATCACCATCACCAAGATTGAAGTCTATCGCCAGCAGGCAACACTCGACTTCACCTATGCCGACTGCATTGGCGACGACGGCAACGTGATGTTCCCCGGCGAGAGCCACTCACCCACGGCGTTTACGATTAAGGAGGGCGACACCGACTTGTCCGAGAAATATGAAGCCACAGGCACCTATGCCATCACCCGTGCCGTCAGCGGTGTCAGCCTCAACGCCTCGACTGGCGTGCTGACCGTTGCCGAAGATGCCGGACAGGGCTGGCTGGAGGTGACGCTGACAGTCAACCCGAAAGCAGCCTACCAAGACCAGTATGGTCCCATCAGCAAGACGGTAAGACTGTATATCGTTGAGGGCTATTGGGATTTCCGCACCTATAAGTACTACAGCGGCAACGCCATGAACGGCAGCAGCGGCTGGAGTGCCCAGGGTGCCTACAGTCAGATACGCGACACCGAGCAGTTCGAGGATTTCATCCAGAACGACGGCGAGCCGCTGATGCTGGCCGTAGGCTTGGAGACGCGCTACAAGATGCGCATGACGTGGGCCAAGAACAACGGGCCGGGTCGTATGCATCTCTTCGGCAAGGGCAGCAATGACCAGAACCGCGCCCGCTATGACCACGGCGGCATTCTGCGCATCCCCGTTCGCAAGGGCATGCAGATTGAGATAAACGCCTATGCTGAGGGTATGCAGTCGGAAATGGACCTCGACGGTGTCAACAACCTGCTCAATTCCGGAGCCGTGGAGCATTTCTATGTCGATGAGACCAGCGCCTCGCAGCGCTTCATAGCCAATCGCGACGGCTATGTGGACATCATCAACCCCTCGTCGAACCTGGGCCTCTTCATCAACTACATCCGGCTGACGTCCGACATGGTGTTCTACTATGGTCAGGAAACCTACACGGAGCCTGGCGGCACATTCAACAACTTCGTCATCAATCAGGGCGAGACCACCCTCAGTTATGGGAAGACAGCCGACTCGGGCAGCGGTTCCGATGCCATCTGCCAGAGCATAGCCACTGACGGCACGGTGACACAGCGCGTCGGGGCCTACGGCTCTTATGAAGTGACCGTCACGGGCAGCGGCTCTGGGCTGCTGGCCGGCAAGACCGGCACCTATAAGGTCTATGTCATCGACTTCAGCGTGACAAGCCCAGTGGAGAAGACCATCGATGCCACAGGCAAGACCACCTTTACCCCGAAGAACGACATCACCATCCAGAACAATAGCGGACTGGACAATGACGCATTGAAGTCGGAAGTAGCCTACTCCTTTGTAAGCAAAGAGGTGTCGGTGGCCTATTTCGACGGCGACGACCTGGTCATCGAGGGCACCGGCGATGTGGTGCTGCAGGCGCGTCTGGGGGCCATCACCCGCACCATGGTCTACCGCGTCAGGGGTGCTGCCCTGAACGAGGCCGCACCTGTCATCACCAACACACAGGGCAGTTACACCGTCGTTATCCAAGGCGGCAGCAACTTCGCGTTCGACACCAGTCGCATGACCAGTGGTATCCTGGGTGACCTGTCCGGCACCACACCCACCTACTCTCAGGACGGCAACCGCCTGACCATCTCGGGTCTGCCCGAAGGCCTTGGCGGCACCATACCCATCTATGCCAGTTGCACCTACAACAGCGAGACCATCGTGCTCGAGGGCGTGCTCACCGTGGCCTACAGCAGCCATGTGTGGAACTTCGAGAGCAACCTGCTGCCCACCCTGGGCAACTGGACACCCAAGAACGCAGGCTCCTGGAGCAATGCCTGCACCTTTGAGGAGCCTGTCGACGCATCGGCCACCGGCAATGACACCAAGGACTGGTGCTTTGTGCGCAAGATGGGTGTCTCCCACCCCGAATCGTCCATCATCTACTACTACAACCACTCCGTCGTGGGCACCAATGCCCTGGTCATCCCCGAGACCTCCGGCCTCTATCTGCGCACCACCCAGAGCGGCAAGCAGTTGGGCGTGGAGATGGACAACGAGCGCATCAACAATGTGGGTGTGCCCAAGTTGACCGACGGGGCCTATGCCTGCCGCAACCTGATGCTGCTGCGTGGCGGTCAGATGGTGATCCCCAAGGTCAAGCCCGGCCAGTGGATAGAGGTACGCTGGACGCGCCACCAGGACGACCTGGCCGAGCGCGTGCAGATGCAGAATCTGGTCGACGTGAACGGCAAGTATATCAACGAGATCTACAAGATTGGCAACTGCTTCTATAACATTCCCGGCCAGACCAGCACCTATATGTTCCAGGTGAACCCCGACGCCACCCCCAGCCAACTGGATGCCGACGGCTGTCTGGATGCCGTCTTCGAAGTGGCCGACAATGTCTACATCAGCATTCAGCAGATTGAACTGCACGAGCCGGGATGGGACTACAACTCGTCGATGGCCCCCCAACTGATGGCCTATGTCGACGGCGATGAGACCGAAATCCGACAGGTGTCCCATCAGTATGTCTGCGACGGCAACGAACATACCCTCGTGTTCCTGCCGAAGGATTCACAGAATGCCCCCAATGCCCCACAGGTGTGGACCATCACGCTGGAGGGCAACCTGAACGCCGGCACGGGTGCCTCGAAGTCCGACGGCGGCGATGCCACGGCCTCCTTCACCTATAAGGACGGCTGGGGCAAGGCCTATGTCACCCTGACCAGTTACTCGCAGAACATGAAGTACGTGGCCAACCAGAACACGTGGATCATTACCATCGGTGCCCAGCCCCGTCAGACCTACCCCCATACCTGGGACTTCACCAAGTATTTCGCCGACACGAAGGCGAGCGTAGGTGGGGCCGATGATGACTACTATGCCGAAGACCCACACTACAGCGATGCCGCGGTGTACGACAAGGCGACCGACATGACGAGCAGCATCACAAATTCCACAATCAGTGGAAATGCTAACGGGTGGACTATATCGAAACCGTATAGTGGCAATGGTCCCCTGAAACCTTCGGAAGATGCCTTAGAGTACTGGGCAGGAAATGCCTCAGATCGCAGCAAGGCATCCTTCGACTACTACCAGACCCTCAGCGTGCCTAATGGCTACTACATCGTCAGTGCCGATATGTACAACTCGCTGAACGACGAGGCTGGGGCCGTCTTCAAGCCCACCTGCTGCCTTTACGCCAACAATGGCAGTTTCGATGAGCGCGTGATTGTCGATGTCGAGGGTACCGACTTCAACACTTACTCCACACCGGCTATCCAGGTGACCAACGGCACCCTGCGCATCGGCGTGAAGAACTTCGACAGCATGGCGGCCCGATGGTTTGTGGCCGACAACTTCAGGTTGACGCGAATAGAGCATGGCACCACCTCCACACGGGCTCATGAAGGGCGGTGCACCGTGGACTCATGGACGGAAGCAGGCGACCTGGAGCAGACCGTCACCACCGGCTACGACAGCCGCAAGTATGGGTCTTACTTCGTCGACGGTGCCCAGTTGGTCAGCCACACTCTGGGCCTGCTGCCAGAGACCGAGGGCCTCGGGTTCAGCATCAGTGACAAGTCGGCAGACCATTTGACACTCGACATGCAGAGCACGGTCAGCCGTCCGCCCACGGCCATCACTGGCAGCGATGGTTCGTCGGTGGTATTCCCCCACACCTGGCGCGACGGCAAGTTGATGCTCACGGCGGGCAGCACCATCATCGTGCCCAAACCAGGCGATGACTATGCCTCCTACTACATCTACATCCGCAGCAGCCGCAAGCCTGCCAGCGTGTCTGCCACGGAGGAGGTTACCGACGATGTCGATGCCGCCCAACAGCAGTACAAGTACCACTTCACGGCCAATGCCGATGCCGTCATCACGTTCTCGGCCGATGCCGAGGTCTACGTGCTGAGCGTCACCAACATCTTCAAGACCATGCACCAGATAGGCGGCGTGGCCTGGGCCACGGAGAGCCGCAGTCACGGCATCGACCATGCACTGACGGGCCATCTCACCACCAACAATGCCGATGCCTTCGCCGTGACCTACGACAGTTACGACCTCAACACGGCCACCGTGGCCCTGACCGCTGTCGATGAGGACGGCTACGTGCCTGCTGACGATGGCATCGTGCTGAGACAGGTCAGCGGCGTGCCTGCCACTGCCACCTACAGCGTGCCCCTGTTCACACCTGCCGTCACCACGGCCCCGTCGTCCACGGCCACTGACTTCGGCGCAGACAACCTGATGCAGGCCCATGTGGCGGAAGGGCAAATATACTATGAAGATGTCTATGGCTACACAAAGTTTATCCTGACCAACGTGCACTGGACATGGACCTACGACCAGCAGGCGCAGACACTTACCAGCGACGGCCCGAAAGCAGAAGATGCAGCCGGCTTCTACCGTCTGCATCTCTATGGTGACAGCCGCGATGTGATGGCGGCCAATACGGCTTATCTGTGCGTACCCTCCGACCGTCTGCCTGTAGCCATCTGGAACCTGCCCACCAGCGGTGCCCGCGTCAGCAATTCCATAGCCATCAGGCCCACGGCCGACGGTACTACTGGCATCGAGGAGATACTCCAGCCCTCAACTGCCGACACCGACCATGTACCCCATGCCGAAATCTGGTACACCGTCGATGGCGTGAAGTTAGACGGCCGTCCTACAAAAGCGGGCCTCTATATCTGCAATGGCCGGAAGGTCGCGGTGAGATAACTATTTCGATTTCTGGGGAGTCTTTGGCTCTACGGATTTTGCCTCGCAGCCGAACTTGGGGAATGCCTTGAGCAGTTTCTCCACGTTGGTCTTTTCGGCATCATACTCGATGGTGACGGTCTCTATGGTCTGTCCGAAGACGGTAGCGCAAAGCATCGACAGGATGCCTATAGGCAGTCGTCGCATTCGGCTGAGTGGCGCTTCTATTTCTCAGTTTCCGGAGCCTCGCCGATGAGTTCCATGAACTCGTCGAGTTTCGGTGTGATGATGATCTGGGTGCGGCGGTTGCGCTGCTTGCCCACCTCGGTGTCGTTGCTCTGCAGGGGATTGTACTCACCACGGCCACCGGCGGTCAGGCGCTTCGGGTCGACACCGTACTTCGTCTGCAGTTCCTGCACCACGCTCGAAGCACGCAGACAGGAGAGGTCCCAATTGTTGCGGATGTTCTGGCGCGAGATGGGCACATTGTCGGTATTGCCCTCGATGAGCACGTCGTAGTCCTTGTAGTCGGTGATGATCTTGGCAATCTTCGACAGCGTCTCCTGAGCACGGTCGTTGATCTCGTAGGAGCCGCTCTTGTAGAGCATATTGTCGGCCAGCGAGATGTAGACCACGCCCTTCAGCACCTGCACGTCCACCTCCTTCAGTTCTTCCTTCGAGAGCGAACGGGTCAGGTTGTTAGTCAGCACCATGTTGAGCGAGTCGCTCTTCGACTTCACCTCCACCAGATGGCGGATGTACTGGTTGGACTCGTTGATCTGGTCGACCAGTTTCTCAATCGAGATGTTGTTCTGCGAAGCGTTCGAGAGACTCTTGTCCAGCGACTCCTGCAGTTTGTTGTAGGCTTTCTGCTGTTCGGCCAGGGCGCGCTTCTGTGCGGCCAGTTGCTCCTCCAGCGAGGTGATGCGGGCGTTCTTGCCGGCCAGGTCTTCCTTCGTCTGCTGCAGGTTGGAGGTCAGCGACTTATTTTCGTCACGGCAACTGGCCAGTTCCTTCTTACTTGCGCAACTGCCCATCAGCACGAGAGCGGCCATTGCGATAAACACGATGTTCTTTTTCATATCCTTCAGTGTTGTTTTGTTAATAATCTGTTGTTGACGCGGCCAAAGGTACGAAAAAGGTGTGATATGGGCAAATATTAGGTTCGTATTTAGCAGATGTTTGCTTTTTTTCGCAAAAAGAAAAGATGTCCTGATCCTGCTTCTGGCCCTGCTGAGCGCGTTTCAATGGCACTTTACGCCCGTAGCGATGCTTGTTATCGGGGGAATGTATGGCGAAAACCAGGCGGAAATGGCCTTGAAACTGGGAGAAAGGAGCCTTCAAACTTCCTTGCGCCTCCAGCCAAAAGACCTTGCGGCTCCAGTCAAAAGGTCTTGCGCCTCCAGTCAAAAGGTCTTGCGCCTCCAGTCAAAAGGTCTTGCGCCTCCAGTCAAAATGAAAAGTTGCTCCGAGCCAGAAGCAGGATAGAAGCAGGGTAGAAGCAGGATTGAGAAGCGATCCTGCTACCCCTAACAAATTGTAAATGAGCGACTTGACTCCGTGAGAAGCAGGATAGCAGGATTGTCTCCCTGTTTTTCCTATGATAGACGGCCTCTGCCGCGCTAATAAAGGAGGAGCAGGCCGGCAAAGCCAGCCATGAGAATCATCTTGATGGGGTTGACCTTGTAGACCTTAGTGCCAATGAAGGTGGCGATGAAGAGACCAACGCTGATCCAGAACTGCCAGGGATTCTCCGATGGCGTGGAGAAGTTCTCCTTGTTGCAGAGCAGCAGTGTGGCAGCGGCCAGCAGGCCCACCACGGCAGGGCGCAGACCGTTGAAGACCGACTGCACCATGGGTGTGTTCATATACTTGATGAAGAGTTTGGCGATGATAATCATCAGGATGAGCGAGGGCAGCACCAGCGCAAACGTGGCGATGGCCGAGCCAAGCACCGAGGCCGTAGTGCCCAGGCCTGCATTGTGGCAGGCCATATAGCCGCAGTAAGTGGCCGAGTTGATGCCGATGGGGCCTGGCGTCATCTGACTAATGGCCACGATGTCGGTGAACTGCGCGGTGGTGATCCAGTGGGGCACCACCTTCGTCTGAATAAGCGACAGCATACCATAGCCGCCCCCGAAGCCAAAGAGCCCAATCAGGAAGAAAGTCCAAAACAGTTCCAGATAAATCAGTACCGCATCCATAACGCTTAATTTTTAACTCTCACTCCGTAGGTTTAACATATTTGCCATAGACCCAGCCGCCGACACCTGCTAATATAATAAGGTATATAGGCGAGAAGCCATCGATGAGATAGATGGCCAGCGCACCGGCAATGGGAATCCAGCAGGTAGACCACGTGATGTTGGCGCTCTTGGCCAGGTTGAACGTGGGCACGGCGATGAGGGCCACCACGGCAGGGCGAATGCCACGGAAGATGGCAGCCACGACGGGGTTGTCCTCAAACTGATGGAAGAAGATGGCGATGGCCAGAATGATGAGGAACGAGGGCAGGGCGGTGCCCAGTGCCGTGGCAATGGCGCCGGGAATCTTCTTCAGTTTGTAGCCGATGAAGATGCTGATGTTGATGGCAAAAACGCCCGGACAACTCTGGGCGATGGCTATCAGGTCGAGAAACTCCTCTTTCGAGACCCAGCGGTGCTTGTCCACCACTTCAGCCTCGATGATAGGTATCATGGCATATCCACCCCCGAGGGTGAACATACCAATCTTGAAGAAGGTCTTGAATGAATCCCAATAAATGTTATTCACGTTTACCCCTTTACTTTTTTACCTTTTCTTCAATCCACTTCCGAGCATTGACAAAGGCCTCAATCCACGGCGTCACCTCGTCCTGACGGCGGTCGGCGGGATACCAGGCGTTCTGCCAGGGGAAGATGGCGCGCTCCAGATGGGGCATCATGCAGAGGTGTCGACCGTCGGCCGAGCAGATGCCGGCCACGTTGTAGTCGGAGCCGTTCGGGTTGGCGGGATAGCCGGCGTAGTTGTACTTGGCGATGATATTGTAAGCACTCTCTGCCTCCGGCAACGAGAACTTGCCCTCGCCGTGAGCCACCCACAGGCCGAGTTTGCTGCCGCTCAGGCTGCCGAACATCACCGAGTTGTTCTGCGGAATGTTCAGGCTGATGAACTCGCTCTCAAACTTACGAGAGTCGTTGTGCAGCATCTTGGCGCCCTTGGCACCAGTGAGCCCCAGTTCCACCATCAACTGGCAGCCGTTGCAGATGCCGAGCGACAGCGTGTCCTGACGGGCATAGAACTTGTCCAGTGCTTCCTTGGCCTTCGGGTTGAAGAGGAAGGCACCGGCCCAGCCCTTGGCAGAGCCCAGCACGTCGCTGTTGGAGAATCCGCCACAGAAGACAATCAGGTTGATGTCCTCCAAAGTCTCGCGACCACTGATGAGGTCGGTCATCATCACGTCCTTCACGTCGAAGCCTGCCAGATACATCGAGTAGGCCATCTCACGCTCGCCGTTGGTGCCCTTCTCGCGAATGATGGCGGCCTTGATGCCGGTCATCTCGCGGCGGTCGGCACTGATGCCATACTGAGCCAGTTTGCCGGTGAAGCCCTTGGGAAACTTCATCTCCAGCGGCTGCTTCTTGTAGTTCTCGAAACGCTCACGGGCCTTGCCGTTGAACGACTGCTTGCAGTCGAGCAGGTAACTGGTCTTATACCAGACATCGCGCAGGTGGTCAATGTCGAAGGTCAGTTCCTGATCATCGGCCTTGACTACGATGCTGCGGCTGTCCTCCACGGGATAGCCTATCTTGGCATAGCCGATGCCCTGATCCTCCATAAACTCCTTGAACTCAAACTTATGCTCGTCGCTCACCTCAATCACGACACCCGGATTCTCAGCGAACAGAGCCTTCACGATATCGCCATCCTGGCAGAGGTCATGCAGATTGACGTGCAGACCGCCCTTGGTGTTGGCGAAGGTCATCTCCAGCAAGGTCACGATGAGACCACCGGCCGAGATGTCGTGACCAGCCATGATCCAGCCGCGGTTGATCATTTCCTGAATGGCATTGAAGCCATCGGCAAAATATTCGGGATTCTTCACCGTGGGCACATCGTCGCCGATCTTGCCCAGGCTCTGGGCAAAGGCCGAACCGCCCAGCCGCTGCTCGTCGAACGAGAGGTCGATATGGTAGAGTGAAGCGCGCTTGTCGTTGACCAGCACGGGGCTCACCACCTTCTTCACGTCACTCACCTCGCCACCGGCACTCACGATGACCGTTCCCGGAGAGATAATCTTCTCGCCGTTGGGATACTGCTGCGAAAGCGACAGCGAGTCCTTGCCCGTCGGCACGTTGATATGCAGGTCGCAGCAGAAGTCGCTCAGCGCCTTGACGGCAGCATAGAGGCGGGCATCCTCACCCTCCTGCGAGCGGCAGGGCCACATCCAGTTGGCAGAGAGCGACACAGAGTCGAGGCCCTCAGCCAGCGGTGCCCAGACGATATTCGTCAAGGCCTCGGCCACAGAGAGCACACTGCCCTTCTCGGGCGAGGCCAGACCTGCCTGCGGTGCATGGCCCAGCGCAGTGGCTATGCCCTTCTGTCCGCGGTAGTCCAGTGCCACCACGCCACAGTCGCTCAGCGGCAACTGTATCTCGCCCTGACACTGCTGGCGGGCTATCTTACCCGTCACCGAGCGGTCCACCTTATTGGTCAGCCAGTCCTTGCAGGCGACGGCCTCCAACTGAAGCACGCGCTCCAGGTATTCGGTGAACTGTTTGCCGGATATTCCGGTCTTCCCTGATTGTCCGAGATACTCTACCGGGGCATAGTGCCGCTCCACGGTATTGTCGCGCATGATAGTCTTTGGCGAGTGGCCGAACATCTGGGCCACGTCGAGGTCGAAAGGCTTCACGCCGTCGCCCTGCTTGAACGAGAAGTGGGCGTCGCCGGTAGTCTCGCCGACCACATACAACGGGGCACGTTCACGCTCGGCGATGCGGCGCACATGTTCGATGTGCTTCTCGTCGATGAGCAGTCCCATGCGCTCCTGACTCTCGTTGGCAATGATTTCCTTAGAAGAGAGCGTCTGGTCGCCGATGGGCAGTTTGGTCATGTCAATCTCGCCGCCGCACTCCTCCACCAGTTCGGAGAGACAGTTCAGGTGACCGGCCGAGCCGTGGTCGTGGATAGAGACGACAGGGTTCACATCCTCCTCGCAGAGGGCACGCACCAGATTGTAGGCACGTTTCTGCATTTCGGGGTTGGCACGCTGCACGGCGTTCAGTTCGATGCCATTGCTGTAGCGGCCGGTATCAACGGAAGACACGGAGCCGCCACCCAGTCCGATACGGTAGTTATCGCCACCGACCACCACGACCTTGTTGCCTTTCTGGGGTTCCTTCTTCAGACAGTCGCGCTTGGTGCCATAGCCCACACCGCCAGCCAGCATGATCACTTTATCGTAGGCATATTTCTCTTTGCCCTCCTGGTGCTCGAAGGTCAGCACTGAACCGCAGATGAGCGGCTGGCCGAACTTATTGCCGAAGTCACTGGCACCATTCGAGGCCTTCGTCAGAATCTGCTGCGGCGTCTGATAGAGCCACTGGCGTACGGGCAGAATGTCCTCCCAATCACGGGCAACGCTCTCCCCTCCTTCGGAGGGGTTGGGGGAGGCCAGACGGGGGTAGGCCGTCATGTAGACAGCCGTTCCGGCGATGGGCCATGAGCCGACACCACCGCCCATACGGTCGCGAATCTCGCCGCCGGTACCTGTGGCTGCGCCGTTGAACGGCTCCACCGTGGTGGGGAAGTTGTGCGTCTCGGCCTTCAGCGAGATGACGCTCTCGATGTCTTT
Source organism: Prevotella sp. (assembly GCA_017467535.1). GTDB lineage: Bacteria > Bacteroidota > Bacteroidia > Bacteroidales > Bacteroidaceae > Prevotella. Next base: position 14,608 of record JAFUST010000004.1, read on the forward strand.
CACCTGGAACCAGTCGCTGGTCGACTGATCCTTCGGTGCGAACTGCTCCACCACGGGGCCCTGTGCAAAGGCCACATTATCCTTATAGGCTGAGAGAATCTTGTTGGGATTCTCCTGGGTGGTCTTCTTGATCATGGCGAAGAGGCTCGACTCCATCTCCTTGCCGTCAATGATGAAGGTGCCGCCGAAGATCTTGTGACGGCAGTGCTCAGAGTTGATCTGGGCGAAGCCGAAGATCTCCGAGTCGGTCAGCGGACGGCCGTTCTGCTTCTCCAGTCCGTGCAGATACTCTATCTCTTCGGGCGAGAGGGCCAGACCCTCCTGCTCGTTGTATTCCTCCAGGTTCTCCACGTGCTTGATGGGCTCCGGCTTGATGTTGATCGTAAAGATGTCCTGATCCAGGCCCTCATACATGCGCTGCAGCATCGGGTCGTGGTCGGCATCCTTGCTGCTCACGGGGAAGTATTCCTCTATGCGGCTGATGCCGTTCAGGTTCATATTCTGGGTGATTTCCACGGCGTTGGTCGACCACGGGGTGACCATCTCGCGGCGCGGACCTACAAAAAATCCGCTGAGCGTCTGCTCGTTAAGCAGCGTGGCGTCGCCGTAGAGCCAGCACAGTTCCTTTACTTCGTCTTGGTTGAGTTGATGGTCCACCTGAGTGGCAATCACGCTCTGTGAGGGAGTCTTGAAGAAGAGTATCATAATACCTTATTTATAAATATAAGTTTGAATTTGGATGCAAAGGTACAAAATAATTCTTAATTCTTAATTCTTAATTCATAATTATTTTATAACTTTGCATCTTGAAAGCAAAAAAAACAGTACTATGATATATACCATTGAGAAAGTGGCCACCCTCATCGGGGCCCGACGCTACGGCAACGCTGAGGCTGGCATCGGCTGGCTGCTCACCGACAGCCGCTCACTGTGTTTCCCTGAACAGACCCTGTTCTTCGCCCTGCGCAGCAAACGCAACGACGGACACAAGTACATCGACGAACTCTATCGGCGCGGCGTGCGCAACTTCGTGGTGGAGACTCTCCCTGCGGCCCTCGCCCCCGATGCCAACTACCTGAAAGTGCCCTCACCGCTGGCAGCCCTGCAGCGGCTGGCCGAGCGTCATCGCGACGAGTTCAGCATCCCCGTGGTGGGCATCACGGGCTCCAACGGCAAGACCTGGGTCAAGGAATGGCTCTACCAGATTCTGATGCCTTCGATGAAGGTGACCCGTTCGCCCAAGAGTTACAACTCGCAGATTGGTGTGCCTCTCAGCGTATGGCTGCTCAACGAGCAGACCCGTGTGGCCCTCTTCGAGGCCGGCATCAGCCAGCCCGGCGAGATGCTTGCCCTTCACGACATCATCCAGCCCACCATCGGCGTGCTGACCTCCATCGGCTCCGCCCATCAGGAGAACTTCCGCTCGCTGGACGAGAAGTGCATGGAGAAACTGCAACTCTTCCGCGACACCGAGGTCATTGTCTATCCGTCTGACGACGATACCGTCAGCCGCTGCATCCGCCGCTCGCAGTATCAGGGCGAGCGCATCGGCTGGAGCCGCTACAGCGAGAAGGCCCCCATGTTCGTCAAGACCGAAGGCCGCCATATCTCCTATATATATAAAGGTGTAGAAGGTTCCTACGAGATGCCTTTCTTCGATGAGGCCAGCATAGAGAACTCCATCACCTGTGCCACCGTGGCCCTCTATCTGGGCCTGACGCCCGAACAGATTGCCGAGCGCATGGCCCGGCTCGAGCCCATCGCCATGCGACTGGAGGTGAAAGAAGGTCAGCGCGGACTGACCCTGATCAACGACTCCTACAACAGCGATGTCAACTCGCTCGACATCGCCCTCGACTTCATGAACCGCCGTCCGGAACAGGAGGGCAAGCACAAGGTGCTCATCCTGAGCGACATATACCAGAGCGGCGAGACACCGGCCGACCTCTACCGCCAGGTGTCCGACCTGCTACAGAAGCGTGGCATTGACTGCTTTGTGGGCATCGGTCCGCAGATTGCGTCACAGGCCTCGCTGTTTACCATAGGCCAGAAGTGGTTCTTCCCCGATGTGGAGCAGTTTCTGCAGAGCAGCGTCTTCCGCAACCTGCACGACGAAGTGGTGCTCCTGAAGGGCGCCCGCCCCTTCGGCTTCGAGCGCATCAGCGAGCAACTGGAGCAGAAGGTGCACGAGACCATCCTCGAGGTGGATCTCAACGCCGTGGTGGACAACCTGAATCATTTCCGTTCCTTCCTGCGCCCTGAGACCAAGATGGTCTGCATGATCAAGGCCGACGCCTATGGAGCAGGAGCCGTCGAGATAGCCAAGACGCTGCAAGACCACCGCGTGGACTATCTGGCCGTAGCCGTGGCCGACGAGGGCGTCACCCTCCGCAAGACCGGCATCACGCAGAACATCATTGTGATGAACCCGGAGATGTCGTCCTTCAAGACACTCTTCGACTACGACCTTGAGCCGGAGGTCTACTCCTTCCGACTGATGGACGCCCTCATCCGTGCCGCCCGTCATCAGGGCATCACGGGATGGCCCGTACACATCAAACTCGACACGGGCATGCACCGCTTGGGATTCAACGCCTCCGAGGGCGACGAGATCGAGCGGCTCATCGAGATGCTGAAGCACCAGTCGGCCATTATCCCGCGCTCGGTGTTCTCCCATTTCGTGGGCTCCGACAGTGACGACTTCGATGCCTTCTCGCAACTCCAGTTCGAGCGCTTCGACCGGGCGAGTCGGCAGTTGCAGGCGGCCTTCTCGCACAAGATTCTGCGCCACATCGACAACTCCGCCGGCATCGAGCACTTCCCCGAACGCCAACTCGACATGTGCCGTCTCGGCATAGGCCTCTACGGCGTTGACCCGCGTACCAACGAGATGCTGGCCAACGTCTCCACCCTGAAGACCACCATTCTGCAGATACGCGAGGTGAAGGCCGGCGAGAGCGTGGGCTACAGCCGGCGCACCGTGCTCGACCGCGACAGCCGCATCGCCGCCATCCCCATCGGTTATGCCGACGGATTGGACCGCCACTTGGGCAACCGCCACGGCTACTGCCTGGTGAACGGCCAGAAGGCCGAGTACGTGGGCAACATCTGTATGGACGTGGCCCTTGTCGACGTGACTGACGTGACTTGCGACGAGGGCGACAGTGTGGAGATCTTCGGCCCCAATCTGCCCGTCACGGTGCTCAGCGACATCCTCGATACCATTCCCTACGAGGTGCTCACGGCCGTCTCCAACCGCGTGAAACGCATCTACTTCCAGGATTAGCAGATAAAAGTTTTGGGTAAAACGTATGGATATTTCGAGAAAATTGTGTACTTTTGCACCCAAACTACGCTTAAAACAAATAAAACAAAGATAAAATGGAACAAATCTTTAGTTACATCATCCAGTTGGGAGCGTCGGTCATGATGCCGATTCTCTTCACCATCATCGGCCTGTGCATCGGCATGAAGTTCGGCAAATCACTCAAGAGCGGCCTCTACGTGGGCGTCGGCTTCGTGGGCCTGGGCATCGTGACGGCCCTGCTGACCACCAACTTCAACACACCGCTCGATGCCATCTCGAAAATCTTCAACCTCGACCTGAAGGTCTTCGACATGGGCTGGCCCGCCGCTGCCGCCGTGGCATACAACACAGCCGTGGGTGCGCTGATCATCCCCATCTGTCTGGGCATCAACTTCCTGCTGCTGGTCACCAAGTGCACCCGCACCGTCAACATCGACTTGTGGAACTACTGGCACTTTGCCTTCATCGGTGCTGTGGCCTATTTCGTGATGGACCAGAGCCTTCTCTGGGGCTATTTCGCCGCTATCTCGTGCTACATCGTCACACTGGTGATGGCCGACCTGACGGCTGACAAGTTCCAGGGTTACTATGATAACATGGACGGCATCAGCATCCCGCAGCCTTTCTGCCAGAGTTTTACGCTCTTTGCCATCTGCATCAACTGGCTGCTCGACAAGATTCCCGGCTTTTCGAAACTCAATATCGATGCTGAGGGACTGAAGCAGAAGTTCGGTGTGCTGGGCGAGCCGCTTGTGCTGGGTGTCATCGTGGGTGCCCTGATTGGTGCTGCTGCCCATTTCGACCACTTCCAGAACTTTGCCGCCTATGCCGCAGGCTTCGAGTCGACCACCGATGCCGTGATGAGCATCGTCAAGTCGGTGCTCTTCCTGGGTGTAACCATGGGGGCCGTGATGGAACTCATCCCCCGCATCACCCGCCTCTTCATCGATGGCCTGATGCCCATCTCTGAGAAGACACAAGAGGTGGTGAAGAAGAAGTTCAACGGCAAGAAGGTCTACATCGGTATGTCGCCGGCACTGGTCATCGGCCACCCCACGACCCTCGTCGTGTCGCTGCTGCTCATCCCCGTGACGCTCATCCTAGCCATCGCCCTGTCGAAGGCCGGCAACCAGTTCCTGCCGCTGGCATCGTTGGCTGGTATGTTCTACGTCTTCGTGATGGTGCTGCCTTACACCAAGGGCAACGTGGTGAAGACCTTCATCATCGGCCTTGTAGCCGTGACCATCGGTCTCTACTTCGTCACCGACATGGCACCCGCCTTCACGCTGGCAGCCAACACCGTCTATGAGGCCACGCAAGACAAGGCCGCCCAGATTCCTGAAGGCTTTGAGGCCGGCGCCATGGACTTTGCCTCCAGCCTCTTCGGCTATGTCATCTATGCCTGTGTGAAGTATCTCAAGTGGATTGGCATGGGCGTGCTCACGCTGATTACCATTGCCATGGTGGTCTGGAACCGCCTGCGCATCGTCAAAGAAGAAAACAACAACAAATAGAATACGAACTATGAAGAAAGCAATTCTGAGTTTCGCCCTGATGATGGGCGCGCTGGGCATGCAGGCCCAGCAGGATGTGAAGTTCCAGACGGCTTGCCATCCTGAGGATGTGAAACACTACGACACACAGACACTGCGTGACCGCTTCGTGATGGAGAAGGTGATGGAGGCCGACAAGATCCACCTGACCTACAGCCACTACGACCGCTTCATCTTCGGCGGTGCCATGCCTGTAACTAAAGATCTGAAATTGGAGAACTTTCTCGACCTGGGCCTCGACGTAGACCCCGGTATCAAGGACAAGTATTTCCTCTATAACCGCGAACTCGGCGTGGTGAACTGCGGCGAGGGTGACGGATGGGTCATCGTCGACGGCAAGGAGTATGCCCTGTCGCCCAAAGAAGCCCTCTACATTGGCCGCGGTCATATCGGCAAGGACAAAAAAGGCCAGTCAATCGACGTGAACAAGGAGGTGCTCTTCCGTTCGAAGGATGCCTCGAAGCCTGCCAAGTTCTACCTGAACAGTGCCACCGCCCACCAGCACTACAAGACGCAGTGGATCACCCTCGACGGCCGTAAGGGCTCGTTGAAGGCTGCCGTCTGGGGCCCCGTTGGCTCGCTGGAGGAGTGCAACAACCGCACCGTCTATAAACTCATCGTCAACGACGTGCTGGAGGAAGGTCCCTGTCAGTTGCAACTGGGATTGACACAACTCAACCCGGGTGCTGCCTGGAACACTATGCCGCCCCACACCCACGGCCGTCGTATCGAGGCCTACTACTACTTCAACCTGCCCCAGGAGCAGACCATCGCCCACATCATGGGTGAGCCCCAGGAGAGCCGCGTGGTCTGGCTGCACAACGAGCAGGCCATTATGAGCCCCGAGTGGAGCATCCACGCCGCCGCCGGCACCTACTACTACACCTTCATCTGGGGCATGGCTGGCGAGAATCTCTACTACAACGACAAGGACAACATTCCCGTCATTGACATCAAATAACTAAAAACCATCAGATAATGAATGCTATTCAGAAAACAAAGATGAGCAACTTCCGTTGGGTCATCTGTGCGTTGCTCTTCCTGGCAACCACTGTCAACTACATGGACCGACAGGTCCTGTCTCTCACGTGGAAAGACTTCATCGCCGTGGACTTCCACTGGACCGATGCTCACTATGGCTACATCACGGCTATTTTCTCCGTCTTCTATGCCATTGCCAACCTCTTCGCCGGCAAGTTCATCGACTGGATGGGTACAAAGAAAGGCTACCTGATTGCCATCTTCGTATGGTCGACGGGTGCCGTGCTCCATGCCGCCTGCGGATGGGCTACCATGCAGATTGAGGGTTACGAGTCCATAGAAGCCCTGCGACTGGTACAGGCAGGCAGCGATGCCGCTGTAGCCATTGCCACCATCTCGGTGTGGCTCTTCCTGTCATGCCGTATGGTACTGGCCCTCGGTGAGGCCGGCAACTTCCCCGCCGCCATCAAGGTGACGGCCGAGTACTTCCCCAAGAAAGACCGCGCTTTCGCTACTTCAATCTTCAATAGCGGCGCATCGGTAGGTGCACTGGCTGCTCCTGCCACCATTCCTCTGCTGGCTCGTGCCTGGGGCTGGGAGATGGCATTCATTATCATCGGTGTGCTGGGCTATGTGTGGATGGGCCTTTGGATGTGGCTCTACGAGAAGCCTCACAAGAGCAGCCACGTCAATCAGGCTGAGTTGAACTATATCGAGCAGGACAACGACATCGCCGAGGTGCAGAACAAGCAGGAGGCACGCGAGGAGAAGACCATTCCGTTCTTCAAGTGCTTCACCTACAAGCAGACATGGTCGTTCATCGTTGGCAAGTTGCTCACCGACGGTGTGTGGTGGTTCTTCCTGTTCTGGGCTCCCGCCTACTTCAGCGACCAGTATGGCTACACCAGCGACTCTACAATGGGCATCCTGCTCATCCTCACGCTCTATGCCATCGTCACCATTCTGTCTATCGGTGGCGGCTACCTGCCCACCTATTTCGTTGAGAAGCGCGGCATGAACCCCTACCTGGGCCGTATGCGTGCCATGCTCATCTTCGCCTGCTTCCCCGTGCTGGGTCTGCTGGCTCAGCCTCTGGGTGCCTACAGTGCATGGTGGCCCGCTATCCTGATTGGCCTGCTGGGTGCCGGACATCAGGCTTGGTCGGCCAACCTGTTCTCTACCATTGGCGATATGTTCCCCAAGTCTACCATCGGCACCATCACTGGTATCGGCTCAATGGCTGGCGGTCTGGGCTCGTTTGCCATCAACCTGAGTTCCGGTGAGTTCTTCACTTGGGCTGCCGGTAAGGGCGAAGCCTTCTCATTTATGGGCTTCGACGGCAAGCCTGCTGCCTACATGATCGTCTTCTCCTTCTGTGCCGTGGCCTACCTCATCGGCTGGTTCATCATGAAGACCCTCGTGCCGAAGTACAAGCCTATCGTAGTGGAATAAGACAATGAGACAAATTCTGCTGACCCTCTTCATACTGGTACTTTCCTGTCCTGCGGCTATGGCCCAGGACAGCAAGTACTATATGGACAAGGCCAATAGTTATATGCGGGAGGCTGAGTACTACACAAAGAAAGCGGAAGGCTACGACCGCGATGCGCAGTACTACAACAACAAGGCGCAGGGCTATCTGCGCGATGCCGAACGCTACTCCCGCAGCAACAAGCCCGACAAGGTGAGCACTTACACCCGTTGGGCCAAGGAGGCCTCAGACAAGGCCACTCTGCGGATGCGGTGGGCCAAAGAGGCCCGCAGCAAAGCGGAACTGCGCATGAAGTGGGCCCGCGAGGCGATGCAGAAGGCGAGGTGAAAAGTAAAAAAGGAAAAAGGAAAAACAGGGGTTCCTGACTTAGTCGAGGAACCCCTGTTTTTTTAGTGTATCGAGGAGCGTCGCCGACATCGCCTCGTTGTCTTTTCGGGTGTAGCGGATGTCCGTAAAGATCTGGGCGAGAGTCTCCTTGTGGTTGATCTCCACAAAGTGGCGGTTCTCCGGCAGTTGCTCCTTATTATTATAATAGGTGTCAATGTCCTGCGGCGTGTAGTCGTGGTAGGTCTCGCTGTGTACGAAACTCTCCAGCGGCAGACGGTCGGAGAGAGGAGGCTCCTCGGCAGGCCAGCCTACTGTGAGGGTCGCTACTGGCATGACCAACTGAGGCAGGCGGAGCGTGTCGATGATCATCTGCGGCATATAGACGGTGGTGCCCAGATAGCAGTAGCCCAGCCCCTCTTCGTCCATCAGACAACAGAGCGTCTGGGTGAAGAGCAGGGCGTCGATGGCTGCGTTCTGATAGGAGAGGAAGTTGTCGTAGCCCGGTTCAGCCTTTCGACAGCGGGCCCACTGGCTGGTGCGATTGAAGTCGGCGCAAATGGTCAGCACCACAGGGGCCTGGGTCACCATAGGCTGGTTGAAGTGGGCCGGTGCCAGCCGCTGCTTCATTTCGTCAGAGCGGGTGACGACGACGCTATAGAGTTGCAGGTTGCCCATGGTCTGGGTGCGGGCCGCCTCGTTCATCAGGCGGTTGAGCAGTTCGTCGCTGATTGGGCGGTCAGCATATTTACGAATGGTACGGCGGGTAAGTAGGTTCTTCATTTTCGAGGTAAGAATTTCTTTTGGTTGCGGATGTAGAGACCTTTGCGTGGCATCTGGATACGACGGCCATACAGGTCGAAGAATAGCGTTGAATTAGAGGTAATATGCGCTGAGTGGATGCCGCTGGCGACATCGTCGGCCACGTAGTCGAAGCGCATGGTGCCGTCGGCATTCTCGGCGATGTTGTGCAGTGAGCCCGGCAGTCGGCGGGTGCCTTGCAGATTGTCGTTGTAGAAGCGGGCGGCGGGCTTCGAGTTATAGGTCAGGCTGTCTTTCTTGCCGTAGGGGAAGAGGTCGTTCTGCTCGCTGTAATAACTGGGCTTGTTGTCGGCCGTCAGGATGGTCAGTCGCAGGTGGTCGTTGGCGGGGAAGCCATAGTAAATGCCATCCTCATCTTTCGACTCACTCTCGGTGACAAAGGCATTGGGGATGTTCCACTCCCAGATGTCCTCATCGAAGTCCACCTGGGTCACCATCAGTCCGTGGCCGGGCAGTTCTGCGTCCCAGTTGGTCAGTTGGCGGTTCTCCACGATGAAGTATTCGTCGGGATGCCCATCGTTGTAGATGATGTAGCCTTCCCCACCCTCACTGACGGGCTTCAGGCTGCTCTCGCTGACGCTCTCGGCCGAGAGAGGCGTCAGGTCTATCCATCCGGCCATCCATTTCTCGTAGGCCGAATAGCCAGCGGGGACAAACGAGTCGCCATTGTAGTTGCCACCACTCATCAGGTCGTAACTGCCCATGGCGTAGTTGTCGCCCAGCGTGTCGTAGATGTCGGGATAGCCCAGACAGTGGCTGAACTCATGGCAGATGGAGCCGATGCCCTCTATGTGGCCATCTCTGTCTATCTCGTTGCTGCACGCATAGGTATTGACCATGATGCCGTCCAGCGTCAGGGTCTCGCCCATGGCGTCATAGAGCGTCCACATGTGGGGCCACACCGTGTTGGCCACACTGCTGCCGCCGTCAGCCTCGCCCTTGCCGGCATAGATCACGTAGACCTGGTCGGCCTCGCCGTCACCATCCCAGTCGTAGTCGGCAAAGTCGACCTCGGCTTCGGCCAGCCTGCAGCCCTCCACGATCATCTCATGGGCTCTCATGTCATAGCCGTCCTCGTCGTTCTCACCATAGTATTTCTGGTTGTTGGACAGCGTATAGGGCCCCACCACGTCGAAGGCAATCTCAAACAGCCCGCCGCTCTGCGCCCTGAAGTAGTCGGCCACGCTACCCACGAATCCCTCGCTCGTGGTGTAGTTCTCGGCGTTCATAATCTTCTGGTACTTGGCCTGGTTGTTGGCCGTCTTGAACTTCACGTCAGTGAACTGTGCCAGAATGACCAGTCCGCGCTTCTGCCCTTTATAAGAGGTATGTTCGCCCATGCTGACAGCCCTTCGCGCTGCACTCGCAGTCTCTCTCACGGCCCGACGGCTGGCAGCCTTCTGCTGCATCCGGGCCATGTCGGTCTCCTCCAGCCGCTCGCCCTGCCACGACAGCCGGCGACCGTCTTCGGTCAGCCAGTAGTGCAGATGTTCGTCGCCCGTCAATTGGGCCTTCACTTCAGTACCGTCGGCCAGCGTCAGCACATACCAGCCCCGCTTGGCGGGAATGGCACTGACAGCCAAGCAGATGACCGACAGCAGCGTTGCCATAACAAGTCTTTTCATCTTAAATATGCATTCCTTTTGGGCTGCAAAGTTAGTCATTTTATTTGAGATGGAAAAATTTATGCTCCTTTAACGCTTGGTTTCCAATTATTTTTTGTACTTTTGCAAGCATATTTATCTTTTAACACGTTAAATCAAAAACATTCTATGGGATTAATTGAACAAATCATTGCGCGTGCCAAGAGTAACAAGCAGCGCATCGTGCTCCCCGAAGCAGAAGAGGAGCGCACACTGGAAGCCGCCGACCGCGTGCTGGCCGACGACATTGCAGACCTCATCCTGATTGGTAACCCCGAGAAGGTGCACGCCCTGGCCAAGGAGAAGGGCCTCACCCACATCGACAAGGCCACGCTCATCGACCCGCTGAACTACGAGAAGAGCGAGGAACTGGCCCAACTGCTGCAGAAACTGCGCGAGAAGAAGGGCATGACCATCGAGAAAGCCCGCGAACTGGTGAAGGATCCGCTCTACCTGGGCTGCATGATCATCAAGACCGAAGGTGCCGACGGTCAGATCTCGGGTGCCCTCTCCACCACCGGCGAGACCCTGCGCCCCGCCCTGCAGATCATCAAGTGCGCCCCCGGCATCACCTGCGTCAGCGGTGCTATGCTGATGATTACCGACAAGCCCGAATACGGTGAGAACGGCGTGCTCGTCTTCGGCGACGTGGCCGTGACCCCGATGCCCGATGCCAACCAACTCTCTCAGATTGCCGTCTGCACCGCCCAGACCGCCCGCTCGGTGGCCGGATTCCAGGATCCCCGTGTGGCCATGCTGAGTTTCTCCACCAAGGGCAGTGCCTCTCACGAGGTGGTCGACAAGGTGGTCGAGGCTACGAAACTGGCCAAGGAACTCGATCCGAACCTGAAAATCGACGGCGAGTTGCAGGCCGATGCCGCCCTGGTTCCCTCCGTGGGCAGCAAGAAGGCTCCCGGCAGCGAGATTGCCGGCAAGGCCAACGTGCTGGTGATGCCGTGTCTCGAGGTGGGTAATATCGCCTACAAACTGGTGCAGCGTCTCGCAGGTGCCACGGCCATCGGCCCCATCCTACAGGGTATCGCCCGTCCCGTGAACGACCTCTCTCGCGGCTGCTCCGTCGAGGACATCTACTATCTGGTGGCCATCACCGCCTGCCAGGCTATGGACGCCAAAAAGTGAAGATAATCTGTACAGAAATTATTTGAAGTAATTTAGGACAGGAATCATTTAAGGTAATTAGGACAGAAATTATTATAATTAGTATAATTTCTTTATGACACGCTCGGAGTATAAGAGCATCTACGATGTGGTCGGAGCCGCTCAGGAAGTGCACAAGACGCTGGGGCGGGGATTGGCTGAGCCAATCTACCAGGAGGCGATGGCCATCGAGATGAAAGAGCGCGGCATGACGTTTGAACGTGAGAAGCAGTTGAATCTTTATTATAAGGATCATCTCATGGAGAAAACCTACTTTGCCGACTTCTACTACCAGGGCGTGATTGTAGAACTGAAAGCGGTCGAGTCGATTGCATCCGAGCACCGTTCGCAGTTATTCAACTACATGCGGATCACCCATGTTGACCGCGGTGTGCTGATAAACTTCTGCGAGAAAAGTCTACGGGCGGAGCGCTATTTGTATATCCCGGAAAGAGACCGGTTTGTCCTGCTGACTCAGGCCAACTATAAGTTCTATATTGACGAAAAATTATAATAATTATAATAATTTCTGTCCCTTAAAAAGCAAAGACAATGAAGATTTTAGTATTGAATTGTGGTTCGTCCTCTATCAAGTACGCACTGTACATCATGGACGATAAGAGCGTGATGACCAGTGGTGGTGCTGAGCGCGTAGGTTTGGACGGCGCCTTTGTCAAGGTGAAACTGGCCAATGGCGAGAAGAAACAGATCATGCACGACATCCCCGAGCATACCGAGGGCGTGAAGTTCATCTTCTCCCTGCTGACCGACCCCGAGATCGGCGTCATCAAGGACCTAAAGGAGATTGATGCCGTGGGCCACCGCATGGTGCACGGCGGCGAGAAGTTCAACAAGAGCGTGCTGCTCACCGACGAGGTGCTCGAGGCCTTTGAGGCCGTGAGCGACCTGGCTCCCCTGCACAACCCTGCCAACCTGAAGGGTGTCAACGCCGTGAAGGAACTGATGCCGGGCCTGCCCCAGGTGGGCGTGTTCGACACTGCCTTCCATCAGACCATGCCCGCCAAGGCCTATATGTACGCCATCCCCTACGAACTCTACGAGAAGTATGGCGTGCGCCGCTACGGTTTCCACGGAACCAGCCACCGCTATGTGTCGGCCCGCGCCCTGGAGTTCCTCGGCATGAAGCCCGAGGGCACGAAGGTCATCACCTGCCACGTGGGTAACGGCGGCTCCATCGCCGCCGTGGTCGACGGCAAGTGTGTGGACACCTCGATGGGTCTCACCCCGCTGGAGGGTCTCGTCATGGGCACCCGTTCGGGCGACATCGACGGCGGTGCCATCACCTTCATCGAGAAGAAGTGCGGACTGGATGCCGACGGTATGTCGAACCTGCTGAACAAGAAGAGCGGCGTGGCCGGTATCACCGGCGGTTCGAGCGATATGCGCGACGTGGAGAATGCCGCCAAGGCCGGCGACGAGCGTGCCAAGTTGGCTCAGGACATGTATTTCTATCGCATCAAGAAGTACATCGGTGCCTATGCTGCCGCTATGGGTGGCGTAGACGTCATCGTCTTCACCGCCGGTGTGGGCGAGAACCAGATTTCTATGCGCAGCGAGGTCTGCAAGGGGCTGGAGTTCATCGGCGTGAAGTTCGACGAGCAGAAGAACCAGGTGCGTGGCGAAGAGGCCATCATCTCTGCCGACGACTCGAAGGTGAAGGTTGTGGTCATTCCCACCGACGAGGAACTGATGATTGCCACCGACACCATGAATCTGCTGTAAGCCATACAGAACATTCATCCATGCAAATCGCCGACCCATCACGGGCCGGCGACTTCTTTCATTCTTTTTCGTTTCTGGCCCAGCCTACTCTCACGAGCCGGAAGGACCCAATGTGTCTTAATTAACAATTAAAAAAAGCATAACTTTTCTTGCGAAAAGTCGGCGACAAAGCGAGGATTCGAACCTCGTATTGCCCACCGTCTGGGCTGCTTTGCGCTCAGGAAAAGGGCATACCGGCCTCCCCCATTACGGGAGAGCCAGATACCCCAATTTCCTTTTGCATTTCCTCAAGGCCGCACCCTCGCAGGTACACCTTGACTGTAAATGAAGAGGGATTAATCAACCGCAGGGACATTCGTCCTCTGCGCAGATGCCTCATCGCCACAACGTCCGATCATAGTTCAAAGTTGCGAAGTTTGAATACTCAGACAATTGTCGTTTAAGCACATCTCCGAGACCGACCGTACAAATGGCCAAAAGTCTCGTTCCATCAAGTAAGATCACCTATTCACACATGAGCAGGCTTTTACGCTTGCAAAGATAAGAAAAATTTCCGAGATACCCAAGTTTTTATGGAAAAACTTTCTGCCCTGCATCAATTTTCGGGAATGACGTAGAGCCAACCAGCAAACGCAAGTTGGTTGACTCTGTCGTTGTCGCTTGAATCTTAGTGACAAAAATTCCCCCTCAAAAGTTTGCTTTGTTGGGAAATAATTCTTATCTTTGCAAACAGATAATGACGCAAGAGGATGAGAAGACCAGAAATTGTGGACAAGATAAGGCAAGCCATACAGGATTCAGCACCAACAGCCACAACAATTCTTTATGGTTCTGAGGCGCGTGGAGACGCTCGCCCAGACAGCGACATTGATTTACTGGTTCTGCTCGAAGGTGACACTCGCAATCTCAAACAGGAGGATGATGTCTCTGGGGCTCTCTATGCTCTCGAACTTTCTACGGGTGTACTCATTAGCCCGATGATTATGTTGCGTAAGCAATGGGAGAATCGTCCCTTTATGACTCCCTTCTATATAAACGTAATGAAGGAAGGAATCAAACTATGAGTGAAACATTAGACGAACAGGCTCGCCAAGACTTGGTAATCTATCGATTGAGTCGAGCAGACGAGGCATTGCAGGAGGCAGATTTGATGGCAAGTGAGGCCCATTTCAATGCTGCCATTAATCGACTGTATTATGCATGTTTCTATGCTGCGAGTGCATTGCTTGTCAGAAATGGCATCAGCGCAGTGAGTCATGCTGGAGTAAAAACCATGTTAGGCCTGCATTTTGTCTCCAAAGGCATTCTCTCCTTCGAGCAGGGCAAACTCTTCAGCCGTCTGTTTGAGATTCGTCATAGTGGGGACTATGATGATTTTGTCTATTGTGACAAGGAACTATTTGATGAATACTCCCCCAAAGCACGAAGTTTTATTGAGGCTATTAAGGCGCTAATATAGCACCAGCCAAAGGAGCAAGAGGAAATTACGGTAATTTCTTTCGGTCTCTCAGTGCGGCCCAAAGGCGCTTGCCATTTATTTATTGAAATATTTGGAAGCAAAGAAAATATTTCGTAAATTTGCACCGAAATTACGAAACAAGAGAACAGATGAACGCAGTATCAATGGACAATCTTTGGAACTACCTCCAAGGACTATCGCTAACCGACAGCAATCGCAAATGGCTTGCTGCCCGTTTGGTCGAGCCACAGACCAAAAAGACAAGCGCTCCCCCCATGTTACAAACATGGGAAGAGGCCATCAGCGATCTTGACGAGTCTGAAAAAGAGTTTGAACGGGGAGATGTTCTTTCCGGCGACGAATTTAATGCCCAGTGCCTATCCCTACTTGACAGTTTCACCACATCCTCATGCAAATAGAAGTTTCCAAACGCGCCCAGCAACAATGGCTGCGTATTCTTGTCTATTATAATGAAACCGGAGGTGAAAGTGCAGCCGTTAAACTCCACCAGAAATATCTGCAAAAACAAAAACGTCTACTGAAGTTTCCTGAAAGTGGATTCCCCGAGCCCTTATTGCGTGACAGGAAGTTTCTTTATCGAGCCGTTATCATCAACGACTATTACAAAGTAATATACCACATCAAAGGAGACACCATACGTATTTCTGCCTTTTGGGATATGCGTATGCATCCTGACAAACTCCGAAAGTCAATCTAATTCTATAACAAATTTCCACTTCTCTGCTCGAAGATGTAGTACCGTTATACCGTCAGAGAAAACCTCACAACTATTAACTATTAACTCTTAACTATTAACTCAATCCAAATTAGCAGGAGGTGAAGGGGATAGAAGGCGTAGAAGAGATACTTTGCCCAGGTGCCGCGGATGAAGCCGCGACGACCATCGTAGAGGGCGATGGGAATGAAGGCGAGACCAGGCACCCACTTCATGGGCAACATACAACCGCCAATGATGGCCTGTAGCAGAAGATGACGATGCAGCACGTATAGCAGTAGGATAAACGCGAACCCCGACCCGCCATAGTCGGCACGAAACAAAAAGGTAAAGGCAAATAGCCCTAACAAGACTACAGACAGACACCAACGGTTACTCCTGAAGCGCTCTATAGCCCACATTCCCAAGAAACCGAAAAACAGTGTGAACATGACATTATGCCCTGCCGGATGCACCAACCGCCAGGGAACCTCTGACAGCAGCGCAAAGAGCAGGAGGTTGCGACCATAGGCCCTGCGATTATGCGTATGCCGGAATCCCTCGACGATAAGGAAGGCAAACAACGGAAAAGCCATCCGACCAATACAGCGCATCAGGAAGTAGCACGACACCTGCCTGTCGCCCACCACAAACAACGGCTCCATCCATTCCGCCTGACCACGCAACAGGAAGTGTGCCACGTGGTCAACCAGCATGGTGACCATCGCTATTATCTTCAGCCAACTGCCGCTGAGTATCCTATATTTGTGCATCGTCGCAGGTACAGTTTGTTCGAACGTCATCTTCAGGTGCAAAGTATGCTACTTTAGGCAGTAAAGTATGGCAGTTTACTATAGTAAAGTCCCATCGGAACGACCGCAAAGTAGGCCACTTTCCTGCCGTAGGAGGCATCTGGCCGACTCGTAGATGAAGGGATGAATTCTCTCTGCCCTAGAATTTACATTTCATGAGTTTTTGATACTAACCTCACTCACAGAAAGTCCTTTATAAAAAAGCGCTGCAGAAGAGTTAGTAAGATTCAACGCAGTTCATGAGAACCCCAAATTCCTCCTGAATCACACACCATGATTAATGCTCGCATATTTTTTGATTATATTGTGCAAGACGAAATTCTGATGCTTGTTCATTTCGCATACATGACCCTCACGTTCTCGAAATTTGAAATTAAACCCTCCCTTCTCATTCTTATTGCCTATAAGGGAATAGTCGAATAACATTTCCGCTATACCAACAGGATTATAGAACTCTGCATCCTGAAGTTCCTTTATCAATTCATCGTAGGAGAATGTCTCACGCTGTCCTCCGTGGCCATAAAGAATCTTAAGAACATCGTCAATTTCCCTGTCACTCAGTTGCGATGATAGTTCGTTTCTTATTTCTCCTATCATCTCCTTGGAATACCGTGCAATCAGACGGATTATTTCCTTATGACTAATCGGAAGAGGAATATCCTTACTCCCTATATCATTAAACAAGAGTACCAGGTCACGTGGTCTATAGAATGTCTGATCAAGTATGTATTTAAAACTAGATTTATGTTCACCCCGTTTAGCCTTTTCCACGAACTCACTCCACGGATCAGCCATATCATATTCTATAGACAGGCGCTTGAAGTTGTGCTCTATACGCTTATTGATAAATTGTTTCAACAGTAATTTATCCTCAGAAATGTTTTCCTGATACCATCTTAGTGTAAAGGCATAACTATCAATCATCTTTGCTGTATCAGCATAGTTCATGATATGCCTGGAAATATCATCGCGAAGCAAAACAATAATTCTTGTTGACAGATTATTCCGAGCAAAGACTTCGTTATTATAGTATTTCACCACTCGAAGTAAATCTACAAGCATGTCGTTATTTTCTTTTTTATTCTTATAGCCGATATCCAGATCATCAATTACCAGAAGATAGTCATTTCCTTCATCTTTATTCATGAGTTGCACCATCGTTTGCTCTAAGTCCGGCAGCATCTTATAGTATATTGCCTTGCTGCCCTTTTCTTTCACGTCTATGCCAAGTCTAGCGCAGAGTCGCTTCAAGTATTCTATGTTAACACTAAAGCCTTTAGCGGTCTCATGGTCATAGATTTCATATTTATCTATACCAACAAAACCACGGTTTCGATTGAGGAATTTATTAAGGGTTTTCATTTCATCCCAATGTTGGATATGCTCATTTTCCGTCATCAGATTAAGAATCTGAGTGAGTACCACCCATTTGAACAATGCACTATGATTTTCAACAGAGTGCTCCTGATAAGAGTTTTGTATAAGTTTCTCCAGTTCAATTTTGTGATGGCTAACCATTGCTGCGAACTGATTCGGCTGGTCATTTGTTATTGAAATAAGGTATTCGCCAACTGCAGACTTGCCCATGCCTTTTCGGCCAAGAATGATGAACTTGCCATTGTTAAGATGCCATATTAAATCAGGATAGTCAACGAATACATCATTCAGAAGAATATTCTTATTGTGAACCTCACCTTCTGCTTCAACAACTCCGATGATAAAACCACGTGTAGTTTTCACTGAAGAGTCATATGCTTTTAAAATGTGACTGAATAAGCCCATATGTTACGATTAAGATTACATTTTTTTCTCTTCCAATACGCTATATAATAAGAATATACACGCATCAAAATAAGGACATTCCAATTACGGAACATCCTTCATAAAGCATAGTGCTAATTAATAACTTTGTTTGATTTGTCGCAGATGGACAGATGCTACTATCGTCACATCTATTCAAAAGTCGATTTCTTGTACTTTCATAATTGCGTTGAGGCTTAAATTTGTTAATAGGCGCAAAGTTAATGATTTTTCCCCAACTTTGCAAGAGAATGGGGAGATTTTTCATGTTCTTTATTTCTCTTTTTATTGTTTCTTGCATTTTTTTGTTTATAATAGTATCAAATATAAAGTCCACATGACATTTATTATACCTTGCAATGTACCACAACTGCTCCATTCTTTGGAAGCAGCCAGTTCTGAGTTTTCAGTATTATTCGTTTCTTGTCTTCACTAATCTCTGCAGATATATCGGGCTGATCAATGAGTGTTCCTATTATTTGACCGACAACACTCATATTCTGTACACTTGCATCAAGTGAATAGTTAAGGGTGAAGTATTTTACAGGATAGCGGAGTCTCTTAGTATAACTAATATCATCTTGGGGTACCGTTACTTCATACTCAAACTTCACACGTACCTTGTCCTCGAAAGATGCGAAAAGGCCTGCCAGAGAACTATCCTCCAACATAACATATTCAACTTCAGTCTGAGTATCACAATTCTGACGTTCCAGTCTTTCTTTCTCGAATGGTTCTTTGTCATTTGAATTTTTATCACGTGGCATGATAACGACACGACCGTTATACAAAAAGCCGTCTTTTAGTTCCTTAGTAACTCCTATACGTAACAGAGGCAGAAGATTATACTCTCTAACGTCACTATCGAAACTAATATAGAAAGACTTGAGTTGGTATAATGTCTTGGCCTCCTCTAATGATGGCTCACCACTGAAACTCAGACTATTGGCAATACCAATATCAAACCGAATAGGTTTATCGATATCATGAGGGTTATATGCAGTATATTCAACTCTAACCTTTTTCCGCAATTTGCCATCTTCTCCATTTGAACTTACTGTAGTTCTTTGTGTGTAAGTTTTAAAATACGGATGCTTTAGCATCTCGCAGAAACGCTCATCAATATCAATAAGACCTCTTGGCATATTGGGAAAGTCTTTCACATGCAGTTGCCACGTCACCTTCTTGCGTAGTTTGGTTAGGCGCTTCTCTTCCATCTGCTTCAAATGTTTCTCTGATGATAGCAAGTCGACGAAAAAGTCCTGGTATTCTCGTAATCGTCCAGGAATATCAATAACGAAATAGACCACTACGGCTGCTATAAACGAGTTACTGACAGGCTGTAAGATCTTCAAGATTGTATAAATGTCATAATTCTGACTAAGGAATGACCCAAAACCCTCATTCTGTACCACCAGTTCAGCCAACACAGAAACCAGCATACATCCCACTAGCAATAACGTAAGTGCTATGCTACGGTAACTTTTAATCCTAGGCTTGCTGATATGGCAGACTGAGGTATCATACCTGCATTCACTTTTATCACCATGAGGACATTGCTCTGCCGTATAGTAAGGGCATGAGGGCTTGGGCGAGACTTTATGCCGCAGGACAATATAGTATAACAGATTCCACAAGTAGTTGACCACAAGCAATACCGCCAACAATGTTATGGCCGCTATTCTTAAATACAAATCCCATCCATCCAGATTGCCCGTCCAGAACGATACTGCCACAAGTAGTGTGGTTATTAGTAACAACCATACATTTAGTTGTGCCCTATTAGGATACTTCATCAGTATTCAGATTTATGCGTCTATTAATCTCTTAGAAAATATCTGGGGCGCATAAGGCGCATAATGCGACCCTGCGCCCCAAAATCATTAATGAAACATTGGGCATATACTGTTAGAGCCCCTAATGAATCTACTTGTTAGATGCCAGGCTGGCCACCGCCTTCGCCACCACCACCGAACTCTTCCTCCTCTTCGGTGCTAGCGCTAAGAATCGGTGCCTGATACTTGATTGCAATAATCTCCACATCAGGAGTTATATATTCTTTTATATCCATTGTTTTCTCAAATTAATCTTTTAACAGAAAATATGAGTCCGCTCCGCTAAAGGAGCGAGAGCGAACTCACAATAATGATTCAGCGTCACTTACTTAATGATAACCTTCTTACCATTATTGATGTAGACACCCTTCTCAGTAGGTACGCCTTGCAGTTTGACACCATTCAAGTTATACCAGCCTTCAGCAGGTACTGCCACACCCTCAGCATTGATGTTTCTGATAACGGTAGTGCTACCGTCAGCCTCCTCAATAAGGATGATGGGAGCCTCAGCGTTTGCTGCAAACTCGTCGCTAAGAACAAGAATAGCAGAGGTCGCACGATAAGTGAACGAAGCAGCCTCACCGTTATTAGTAGCAGCCCCGATGGTTGGCTTACCAGCCTTATCAGCATATCCATAGAGCACGTTGCTGCCGCCGGCATTCTCCGTGCCATCTACATAAGTACCGATGAAGTGAACCTTATCAATACCCTTATATATAGGAACACCATTTTCAAGGTTGACATCCTCAATCTTCTGACTATTAAATGTGAGGTAGGTATCTGGCGTACCTGCTGTTGTGTAGTTAACATCCTCTACGGGCTTCACCAAGAACGGTGTATTGGCAGGAATTTCGTTAATATTGAGGCTGAAACTTACGGTATTCTTCTCAACATTAGCAGACTTCAGCGTGTTGAACACGGCATACTTATTGCCAATAGCGGTGATGAACTCCATCGGGGTGACAGAGAACGGCAGAACCATGATGTTCCAAGAGCCACCAATCAACTTACGGGTAGTCTTGAGCACGACATTGTACTTTGTATCAGTATTAGCCTTGGTGGCAGCAATAGCATCGGCGATTCTTGTCACAGAGGCAGCAGCACCGTCGATTACAAGTTCAGGATTGGTGAGATCGACCTTAGTCAATTTACCACCTTCCTCATCAATTACGACTTTGTAGTGAGCAGTGTTTGCATCTTCTGCGTCCAACTCAATGGTGATTGCATTTGTCTGAGCACTATAACCGTCTTCGAAATGGATTGTGGTCTGTGCACCAGTCTCGGCATTAGTATTCACGGTCAGATTAGTGACACTGTTGAATTTGTAAGTGAACTTAAGTTCTTCATCGTATGCTGTCGTATACTCGCTAACAGTACCCTTGGTCTGCAGGATCTCCCATGTAGCACCTTCCCACAGTTCAACGTCGCCGACCTTGATGTTCAGCGTCTTCTTAGTGATGTTGAAGTCCTGCTCCTGAGATTCAAACTCGCCGTCCTGATAGTTGCCAGTACCTGCGAGGCCTTCCTTCACCTTCACGGTATAAGAACCGATTGCCGTAGGAGCGGTTGTAGTATAAGTGTCATCAGCGGCGCCCAATACTTTATATTCATAGACAGCAGTACCTGTTACGGTAGCAGTAGCATAGGTGCTTGCGTCGAAGGCCAGATAACTTGGCGTAATGGCGGTGCCATATTCTACGCTTGCGATAGAAGGCATGATGACAAATTTTGCACCATTAACAGTCAGAGTAGCAGGAGTCAGGGTAGGCGTGTTGTAGTTAGCCAATTTAGGAGTCTCACCATCAGTCTTCTTTGGAATGAAGGCATTCTCATAAGTACCCTGTGCAGGCTTGGTCTCAGTGGTCCAACTTGAATATGCGCTTACGCCAGTATTGATAGCAGCCGAGTAGTAACCCTTGATGGTGGCAGTCTCGCTAGAGATAGCACCAGTAACCGAAATCTCAGAAGTAACAGTGCTAAGAGCAGCACCGTAGGTAATCGGATTAACAGTAGCAGTAATCGTGAGGTCGGCCTTCTCAATCTCCCATGTTGCCTCCGGTGTCACGGTGGTATACAGGTCGGTCAGTTTATACTCAGTACCGTTCTTGGTGATTTTAACATCATCGCCTACCTTTGCCTCCACCTTATACTCCTTAGCATCGGCAGCAAGTTCAGGACCGGAAGTGGTCTTTTGTGCAGTCAGACCAGTAATCGTCAGACCACGGTCGCCAGCAGCCAACTGACCAGGGATGATAACAGCATCACCAAGATCGAAGGCTGTACCGTCGTACTTCTTAGACTTGCCCTGCACGATAATAGCCAACGGGGTAGTGCTCTTCACAATCTTGAAGGTACCCAACTTGTTCTTGGAGTCATCTGAGTTTACAGTATAGTTGGTGTTTGAAATGGTCTTAACGAAAGCGTTGAAGTCCTCGTTCACAATCCAGGGCTGTACTTCGGTAGTTACATCACCATCCTGATACTTCACAGTGAAGGCAGAACTCTGCAGGGTCTCTTTGTCATTCTCGCCTTCACCATAAGTGTAGGTGATGGTATAAGTAGGAGCCTGCACATTGCCAGTATAGGTAAAGCCCGTCGTAGCATTGTAGGACTCACCTGCATCTGCAGCAAACTCAGAACCAGTCAGGTCAATAACAGCCTGCTTGATCTTCACGTAGTTCTTCAAGTAAGAGATGTTGTAGTTCTTGTCGGCACCGGCTTTAGCCGTGACACCAGTCACAGTAACCTCATAACCATTGTTACCAGTAGTGAGAGCAGCACTGCCGTCACCCTTCCAGTTAGCATTTGTGCCAGTGTAACTCCACTTGGCACCTTCTGCTACTGTGAAGAGATCAGCAACATTCTCACTGTTCTTCTGGCCAGAAATGGTAATCTTGCCGGCAGCAACAGCCTTGTCAATAGCCTCCTTCTTGTAGACGGCAGTGAAGTCGCTATACGAAGATCCTGTCAGCGTCCAAGTCAGGTTAGCCTTCTTAACTTCGAATGGTTCGGTGATTGAGCCAGTAAATCCGGCTTTACCAATCACTTTTACAGTGTAATTGCCTGCGTCGAGTTTGGTAGTACCTGCTGTGACTGTCTTCTTCACATTTTCACTGTCATAATACTCAACGTCGTAGTTCGTAGCGGCTACTGCGTCGCCCGTCGATACATTTTTTACGACAGGAGCCTTGACAGCATCACCATAGGTGACGTCATCAATACTGACGAGCCACAGGCTTGACACATCAGCATCATCTGCCCATCCTGCTAACGGCAAGAGGCTCAACAGCATCAAAATAAGAAAATTTTTTCTCATAATGTTTTGTTTTAAATTGTTAATAAATAAATTGTTAATAAAAATGTATTCTTTTGTTTACCGTTTACGGCTTATGTTTACCGTTTGGGGGTCTGCAATCACGCCTGATCTCAGAAGAGAGCACACAGCGGTGCCAGCCAGTTCCTCCCCAAACTGACGACCTTATGCAGAGTTCTTTCTGATGGATGATATCATTGCTTCATCGTAGCGGAGCAAATTCTTCACTCTTCACTTTTCACTCTTCACTTTAAAATATGGAAACAAAAAAAGACGTGGGAGTAAGTCTCTCCGCGCCTATCCTAGTATTCAGGCCTTCGCATTGCCCCTATGAAAGGATAAGCAACATGAAAGCCTGCCCACGTCAGGTGATATATACATATACACATTACCACCTGACACAATCCCCTCTGCCTCCAGACGATATACGCAAAGATAGTACGCCACCTCTCGGAGGGGTACACCTTATTATATATATAAGGGAAATATCAGGCGTAGGATGATACAAGATCAACCCAAACGTAGACGTCTCAGTTGCATTACCGCCGTTCATAGATTCAAGTTTGCGAAGTTTGAATACTCAGACAGGTAACGTCAAGAAAACGTCCTTTCGAGACTGGCCGCACAACTGGCCTGAGGTCTCGTTCCACAAAAAACCTTTTTGTCGCCCACCCACGCAAGGGCAGGCCATTTCGGGTGCAAAGATAAACATTAATTCTGAAACAGCAAAGAATTTTAAGAAAAAATTTGGATTCGGAAAGAAATTTGCGGCAATTAGCGGAATTTTCTTTCAGTAGGAAGAGAACTTTTATGAAAGAAAAAGGACTTTTCTTTTGGTTTTTCGCGCGCTTTGCTGTATCTTTGCCGATAAATTAAGCAACTGACTTATGACACAAGAGGAAAAGACACTGACAGAAGAGCGCATCGTGGATGTGCTGAAAACGGTCTACGACCCGGAGATTCCCGTCAACATCTATGACCTGGGAATGATCTACAAGATTGACGTGCAGGACGACAACACCGTCGACCTGGACATGACATTCACGGCCCCCAACTGTCCCGCCGCCGACTTCATTCTGGAGGATGTGCGCACGAAGGTGGAGAGCGTGGAAGGCATCAAGACCGCCAATGTCAACCTGGTCTTCGAGCCGGCATGGGACCAAAGCATGATGAGCGAGGAAGCAAGAGTGGAACTGGGGTTCGATTAGTTAATAACTAATAGTGGATAGCGGTAGCAAACTATTAACTACTCACTATTAACTATTCACTATAAACTATAAACTAAAAAATGAAATCGGTTTACTTTTTATCTGACGCCCACCTCGGATCCTGGGCCATCGACCACAAGCGGATGCAGGAGCGACGGCTGGTGAGATTCCTGGACTCGATCAAGGAGAAGGCGGCCGCCATCTACCTGCTGGGCGATATGTTCGACTTCTGGTACGAATACCGCTACGTGGTGCCACGAGGCTACACACGATTCCTGGGCAAACTCAGCGAACTGACCGACATGGGCGTGGAGGTGCACTACTTCACCGGCAACCACGACATCTGGGCCTATGACTACCTGGAGAAGGAGTGCGGCGTCACGCTGCACAAGCAGCCTGAGACCACGGAGATCTACGGCAAGGTGTTCTACCTGGCTCATGGCGACGGGCTGGGCGACCCCGACAAGAAGTTTCAGGTCATCAAGAGCATCTTCCACAACCGCCTGTGCCAGTGGGCCTTCTCCGCTCTGCATCCAAGGTGGGGCATGTGGTTCGGCCACACCTGGGCCAAGCACTCCCGTCTGAAGCGGCCGGGTGGCGAGGAGCCGCCCTACATGGGTGAGGACCGCGAACATCTGATACTCTACACGAAGAAGTACATACAGTATCACTCCAACGTGGACTACTTCATCTACGGCCACCGCCACATAGAGGTGGACCTGCAACTGACAAAGAAGGCCCGCGTCATCATCCTGGGCGACTGGATCAGCCACTTCAGTTATGTGGTATGGGACGGCGAGCACCTCTTCATGCAGCAATACATAGAGGGCGAAAGCCAGGTGTAGGAGTTATCGGGGGAGCACCGCTCAGACTCTGCCCTCTTCGTGATAGGAGTAGTAGAGGCCGTCGGCCACGATGACGTGGTCCATAAAGTGGATGCGCATCAGTTGGCAGGCCTGCTGTATGCTCTGTGTGAGCGCATCGTCCTGTGCACTGGGGCGGATGCTGCCGCTGGGATGATTGTGGCAGACGGCCATAATGGTGGCGTTGGCCAGTACGGCTTCACGCATCAGGATGCGGATGTCGACGCTCACCTCCGAGATGCCGCCGTGGGCAATACGCAGTTTCTTGATGAGACGATGGTTCTGGTTGAGCAACAGGAGCCAGAACTCCTCCACGTCAAGGTCCTGCATCAAGGGGTGCATGTGGTTGTATATCTTGGTGGCCGTGGTCAGGCCGGGACGCTCTTCCGGCTTTTCAGCCTGACGGCGCTTGCCCAGTTCACAGGCAGCCAGGATGGTGATGGCCTTAGCCTCCCCCACCCCTTTGTACTCCGTCAGTTGGCGGATGGTCATCTTGCCCAGTGTGTTCAGGTTGTTGTTGCAGTCCTTCAATATCTGCTGCATCAGTTCCACGGCACTGACTCCCGGATAGCCCGAGCCTACCAGGATGGCCAGAAGTTCTGCGTTGCTCAGTGCCTGTGTCCCCTTGTCACGCAGTTTCTCGCGCGGCTGGTCGTCAGGCGACCAATTGGCAATGGTCAGTTTCTCGCTCATTTATAGAAGTTCTTTTCGAATGCCTGAAACTCATCCTTCTTCAGCACACAGCGTTTCCACCACGACTCGATGAAGCCGAGGCCGTAGCCCATCAGTTGGACGAAGGCAGCGGGAACGGAGAGCAGCCCCACCCAGAGGCTGCGGTTGCGGATGGACGAGTCGACAAGGATGAGACCGCTATATAATAAAAGAGGTGTAAGTGACAGCATGGCGACGACGATGCCCCAAAAGCCAATGAGGATACTGCTCAACACGCCCAGCAGCGACACCAGCAGCAGACCGATGACACCCAGCGTGAAGACGGTGGGCAGCAGGTGAACGAGTTTGAGTGTGCCGGGATGACGTTTCTCCAGATTAATGCGGGCTATGCCGCTGTTGTACACCTGGCGGAAAAACTTGCGGAAGTCGGTGCGACGCTTGTGCCACACCCAGGCTTCGGGGATGAGTGCCGTCTTGTAGCCGGCCTCGACGATGCGGTAGGAGAAGTCGATGTCCTCACCAAAGCGCATCCGGGAGAAACCACCGAGTTCGGCATACACCTCGCGCCGGATGCCCATGTTGAAGGAACGGGGGAAGAACTTATCGAGTTTCTTTCCCTTGCCGCCGCGGATGCCGCCTGTGGTGAAAAACGAGGTCATGGAGTAACTGATGGCCTTCTGCACTGGCGTGAACGACGGATGGGCTGCATCGGGGCCGCCGAAGGAGACCCAGCCCTCAGCCCCTCCCTGTGAGGAAGGGGAGGATGCAGACTTTACGCTGTCTGGTGCCGCAGAAGCATCCACTCCCGTCCCTTTAGGGAGGGGCTGGAGGTGGGTCTGGTCGTCTACCGACTTAAGGTAGCCTGGCGGCAGAACTACATCGCTGTCGAGCACGATGAGCCATTCGCCGCGGGCACGCTCTGCACCGTAGTTGCGGCTCTGACCGGGGCCGCTGTTGTCCTTGAAGTAATAATGCAAATCAAGGATGCCTGCATACTTGTCGCAGACATCCTTGCATGGTTTCTTCGATCCGTCTTCAACGATGATGACCTCAAAGTCTTTCAGTTCCTGCTGGCAAAGGCTCTGCAGCAACTCATCGACCTCGTCGGGCCGATTGAAGACAGGAACGATGATACTGTAGTTCATAACTGGAAAGTTAATAGTATCAATAGTTAATATTAGTTAATAGTTTGCTACCGCCATTGAGCATGTCCATGAAGGAAGAGCGGCAGCAAACTATTCACTATAAACTATAAACTATTCACTATACACTATTTACTATGCACTATTCACTATTCTTTGGCGCGGGCCAGATAAGAGCCGTCGCGGGTGTCAACCTGAATCAGGTCGCCCTCATTGATGAACAAAGGCACACGCACCTCGACGCCGGTCTCCAGTGTGGCGGGCTTCAGGGTGTTGGTGGCGGTATCGCCCTTGATGCCGGGCTCAGAGTGGGTGACGCGCAGGATGGTCTTCACGGGCATTTCAGCATAGAGGATGGTGCCGTCGGTGGTGTCGCTGACCACTTCCACGATGTCGCTCTCCTTCATATACTCATGGCCAATCACCAGTTCGTTGTCGATGGGAATCTGCTCGAAGGTCTCCTGGTTCATGAAGATGCGTCCAGACTGGTCCTCGTAGAGGTACTGGTAGGGACGACGCTCGATGACAACGTCTTCCAGTTTCTCACCGATGTTGAAACGACGCTCCAGCACGCGGCCGTCGCTGACGTTCTTCAACTTGATGATCATGATGGTGTTACCCTTAACTGGCTTGCGGTTCTGGAAGTCAATGCAAACCCAAATGCCGCCGTCCATGCGTACGGCAACGCCTTTCTTAATGTCTTGTGAATTAATCATTTA
>JAFUST010000035.1 GCA_017467535.1 Prevotella sp.
AAGACCAATGCTACCCGCCAGATTGCACAGAACCAGAAGGCAGAGATCTGCGCCTTCAAGGGCCAGACGCTGCGCATCGAGTGCAAGCTCGTTGAGGACAACCGCCCTGAGGTGGGAAAGGCACTGGTCGACAAGATGCCCGTGCTGAAGCCCGCCCTCGGCGAGAACGGCGAGAACGGCGTGATGTACTATCTGAAGGATGCCAAGGCCGACTTCTTCAAGATGATGGAACTGGTAGAGACCGTAACTTTCTAAGATGGCGTTAGTCATAGGACTACTTATCCCCCTGTTGGGAACCATGCTCGGGGCGGCATTTGTCTTTTTGATGAAAGACGAGATGTCGCCTCGTTTGCAGAAGTCGTTGCTGGGCTTTGCCTCTGGCGTGATGGTGGCGGCATCTGTTTGGTCGCTGCTCATTCCGGCAATGGAGATGGAAGAGGGGCAGGGCGCATGGTCGGTATTTCCTGCAGCAGTAGGCTTCCTGCTGGGTATGGGCTTCCTGCTTCTGATTGACGAACTGACGCCCCACCTGCATATCGGCACCGACAAGCCCGAGGGGCCACGTTCACACCTGTCCCGTACGGCGATGCTGGCTTTGGCCGTCACCATCCACAACCTGCCCGAGGGAATGGCCGTGGGCGTGGTGTTTGCTGGCGCAGAGAATGGGGCGGCAGGGTTGTCGCTAGCCAGTGCGCTGGCTGTGAGCATAGGTATTGCCATCCAGAATATTCCGGAGGGAGCCATTATCTCCATGCCGATGCGGGCAGCGGGCAACAGCAAGTGGCGTTCATTTGCCATTGGCAGCCTGAGCGGTGCCGTCGAACCCATTGGCGGTCTGGCCGTGGTGCTGCTGGCTTCGCTGATGACGCCGGTGCTGCCCTATATGCTGGCCTTTGCCGCCGGTGCTATGTTCTATGTCGTCGTAGAAGAACTCATCCCTGAGGCTTCAGAGGGTGAGCACTCCAACTTCAGCACCATTGGCTTTGCCATCGGTTTCGTGCTGATGATGGTACTCGACGTGGTGATGGGATGATGAGCATTGAACATTCTTGCTCTGGCAAGCGTCCCTGCGGGCCGAGCGGAATATTGAAAACTAAAATCAGGAACTAAACGGGAATGACAAAAGCAATTCGCTATTACAGCAAGTTCGGCCATACACGAAAGATGGCCGCTATCGTATCAGAGAAAGTGGGCGTGCCCGCAGAAACCATCGAGCAGCCCATCAATGAGTATGTCGATGTGCTCTATTTCGGCTCGGCCGTCTATGCCGCCGTCGTCGACTGGCGCGTAAAGAAGTTCATCAAGACACTCTCGCCCGACAAGGTGGGACGTGTCATCTGCTTCTCGTCGGCAGCCCTCATCGAGAGCAACTACCCGAAGATCAAGCAACTCTTCGAGAACCAGGGCATTCAGGTAGACGAGCGTCAGTTCACCTGCCGCGGCTCCATGGGCCCCATTCAGGCCGGACATCCAAATCAGGCAGACCACGAGGCACTGGCAGCATTTATAGAGTCTACACTATGACGAACATCGACTTAGCAGCCTACATGAGTGGCAGCATCAGCCGCAATATGGCAAAAGCCTACAAAAACGTGCTGTCGAATCCTCGTGAGGCGAAGTTTGCATTCCGTATGCAGCAGTTGTTCGCCAAGTCGGAGAAACGGCGCAAAAAGGTGGGGGAGCAGGAAGGGATAGACGTGCCGCCGTTCCTTATCTGTTCTATTTCCACCATTTGCAATCTGCATTGCAAGGGTTGCTATGCAAGGAGTAACGGTATAGTAGAGACTCTCCCCCAACCCCTCCCTGTGAGGGAGGGGAGTGGTTACCCTCTGGACGAGGATTCAGTAGCAGGTCTATCTGCTCCCCTCCCTCACAGGGAGGGGGCGGGGGAGGGTCTTTCCCCTGACCAATGGAAGACCATCTTCACCGAAGCCGCTGATATGGGCATCAACTTCTCTCTCCTGGCGGGAGGTGAGCCGATGATGCGCAAGGACATTCTGGAGGCTGTGGCCGAAGTGAAGGACATGATATTCCCCATCTTTACCAATGGCACACTCATCGGCCCCGCCTATTTGGAGTTCTTGCGAAAGCATCTGAACATGGTGCCCATCATCAGCATTGAGGGCACGGCGATGGGGACTGACGAGCGGCGCGGACAGGGCGTATTTCGTCGGGCCATGCAGTCGATGGAACTGCTGAAGCAGGCAGACCTTTTCTTCGGCACCAGCATCACCGTGACGACCGAGAACTTGTCGATGGTGACATCTTCCGAGTTCATCGACCAGTTGCGTGGCTACGGCTGTAAGATTGTGTTCTATATAGAATATGTACCTACGGAAGAAGGCACGGAGCATCTGGCCTTCACCGATGGGCACGTGGCGGAGATGGAGCAACTCTTAGAGCAGCGTCGAGAGGAGTATGAAGACATCATCTTCCTTTCCTTCCCCGGCGACGAGAAAGCCCTTGGCGGCTGTCTGGCTTCTGGGCGTGGTTTCTTCCACATCGGACCCGACGGTTCGGCAGAGCCTTGTCCTTTCTCGCCTTTTAGCGATAGCAATGTGGTGGAATTAGGCGTGCGGGGTGCCCTGCAATCGCCCCTGTTCCGCAAGATTCGTGCTGCCCGTGCCCTTGGATGGGAACATACTGGTGGCTGCACCCTCTTTGAACATCGTGAGGAAATAGAACAAATGATAGAACAAACCAAAGAATCATAACTTAAAACAATTAAACTATGGAAATCAAAGCAGTAAAATTCAGGCGCGACGGCTTCTACACCCAACCGTTCGCTTTCGGTGGTGAAGAGGGCCCCGACAAGTTCGACCATAACATCCGCTATCGCGGCAGTCTGCAGAACTATCTCATCGACACCGGCACGGAGGTGATCCTCGTAGACACTGGCCTGCCCGCAGGCTTCCCCGAGGAGGTCGTCGACGAGAAGGCCATGGCCTATACCGGCAAGAACATCTGTGACTACATGGAGGCGCTGACCGCACTGGGCTACAAGCCTGAACAGGTGACGAAAATTCTGCTCACCCACCGCCATAGCGACCACTCGGGCGAACTCCGCTCGTTCCCCAATGCAAAGATCTACGTGGGAGCCGACGAGACGCAGGCCGAGGAACTGAAGGGACTGACAAACGTGGTGCCCGTCACCTATACCGACGGCCCCTATCACAATTTTCCTGAGTCGCAGAAGATCTGTGACGGCGTGTGGTTCATCAAGGCCAAGGGCCACACCAACGGCAACAGTCTTGTGATTGCCGAGAGCGACGGACTCTACTATATGTTCCAGGCCGACATCACCTACGTGGACGAGGCCCTGTATGAGAACAAACTGTCGGTGGTCTACGACGACCTGTCCGCAGCCCGTGAGACGATGGACCGAGTGCGCGAGTTCGTCCGCAACAATCCAACGGTTTATATGGGTACCCATACCCCGCAGGGTTACGAGAACCTGGAGGCCAAGCGCGTGATGGATCTCGACCATCCTGTGCCAACCGTCTTCGCAGAAATAGATTTCTCCAAGGCTGAGGCTTCCGGCAAGTATGTCTGCTCCGTCTGTGGCTATGTGTATGACCCGGCAGAACACGACGGCGTGGCCTTCGAAGACCTGCCCGACGACTGGCGCTGCCCACGCTGCAAGCAGCCTAAGGAAAAGTTCAACAAGGCGTAAAAGAACTAATTGTTCTTCTTGTAACTGACGACAGCCCATCCGGACATGAAGAGGGAGATGGCGGTGAGGGCCAGCAACTGGTGAGCGATGGCACCGAAGCCGCCTCCTCGGATGAATACTGTACGGATGGCGTCGATAAAGTAGTGCATGGGGTTGACGTAGGTGGTGACGTATGCCCAGTCGGGCATGGATCGGGTGGGGGTGAAGAGGCCGCTGAGCAGCATCAGGCAGACCACGAAGAACCACATGACGAGCATGGCCTGCTGCATGGTGTCGCTGTAGTTGGAGATGATGAGTCCCAGCGACGAGAAGAACAGGGCCAGTAGAATGGCCAGCAGATAGACCAGACAGAGTGGGCCCTGACAGATGATGCCATAGATGGCCCACGAGAGCAGCAGACAGACAGTGAGCACCACCAGGCCGATAATCCAGTAAGGGATGAGTTTGGCCAGGATGAACGACCACTTGGAGACGGGCGTCACATTGATTTGTTCGATGGTGCCCTTCTCCTTTTCGCCCACAATGTTCAGGGCCGGCAGGAAGCCGCAGAGCATCATCATCAGGATACCCATCAGGGCGGGTATCATGTAGACCTTGTAGTTCTGACCTTTGTTGTATAAATTGAGAGTGGAAAACCGAGAATTGAGAATGGGCTGACGCGATGTGACGATCTGACTGAGATACGACGAGCCGATGCTGCCTTTTGTGCCGTTGACGGCGTTGGCGGCAATGAGATAGCGGCCGTCCTTGATCTCGATGATGATGTCGGCACGACTCTGCTCAATGTCTTTCATCGCCTCGGCGTAGGTAGCCTTCTGACCGCCGAAGATGAAGTAGCGGCTGGCCTCGATGCGGTGCACCAGTTGCTGCGACTGCGTGGTGCGGTCGTTGTCCACCACGTCGACCACGATGTTTTTCACCTCCTGGTTCATCACCCACGGCATCACACACATCACCATGATGGGGAAGATGAAGATGATCTTCGGCATGAATGCGTTGCGGCGCATCTGCAGAAACTCCTTTTGTATCAGATAGCGTAGAGTCATACGTCGAGTCGTTTGTTGAATTTCTTAAGTGCAACGAAGAGCAGAAGGGCCGTCATGGCGCTGAGCACTGTGACCTCAGACAGCACCTCGCGGATGCCGACGCCCATGATCATCAGTTTGCGCATGGCCTGGATGTAGTAGCGGGGCGGTATCACGGCCGATATCCACTGCAGTACTGCCGGCATCGACTCCACCGGGAACAGCATGCCCGAGAGCATCACCGTGGGCAGAAGCAACACCATGGCCGAGACAAGCAGGGCCACAAACTGTGTCTTGGCAATATTGGAGATGAGCAGGCCAAGCGAGAGTGACAGCAGGATGTAGAGCAGCGACACAAGGATAATCCAGCCCAGAGAGCCCGACAGGGGAACCTCGAGCACCGTGGCCGACATGACCAGAATAATGACGAGAATGAGGAAGGCCAGCAGAAGATAGGGCACAACCTTGGCCATGATGATCATGAGCGGTCGGACGGGCGATACCAGCAGCACCTCCATCGTGCCCCGTTCTTTCTCGCGGACGATGGAGACCGAGGTCATCATGGCACAGATGAGCAGCAGGAGCATGCCCATGATGGCCGGCACGAAGTTGTAGGCCGACTTCATGCGAGGATTGTATAATAGTTGAGAGTTGAGAGTTGAGAGTTGAGAGTGGGCTGCCGCCAGCGTCTGCTGGGCATAGGCGGTCCACTGCTGGGCCATGTTGGGGTCGGAGCCGTCAACAATGAACTGGATGCCGCTATGGCGGGAGGCATAGTCGGCGGCAAAGACCACGGCCAGGTCGGCCTGCTGGTTGCGGATGAGGCGCTCGGCATCGGCCGGAGTGGGGACGGTGGCCGTGATGGTGAAGTATTCCGAGGCTGCCAGACGGTCGACGGCCTGACGGGTGAGGTGGTCCATCTGTGAGGTGACCACCACGGTGCGTACATTCTTCACGTCGTTTCGGATGGCGAAGCCGAAGAGCAGCATCAGGATGATGGGCATGCCAAAGAGGATGAGCATCGTACGCTTGTCGCGCAAGATGTGGCGGGTCTCCTTGATGACAAAACTATAGAACTGTTTCATTGGCTAATCTCCTCTTTTGGCCTGTCGTGCCAGGTAAGTAAACACATGGTCCATGTCGGGCTGGTTGAGCCGTCGTTTCAGTTCGTCGGGCGTGCCGATGGCGCTGATCTTACCGTCCACCATGATGGAGATGCGGTCGCAGTATTCTGCCTCGTCCATGTAGTGGGTGGTCACGAAGATGGTGATGCCACGGGCGGCAGCGTCGTAGATGAGTTCCCAGAACTGGCGGCGCGTGGCCGGATCAACACCGCCCGTCGGTTCGTCGAGGAAGACGATGCTCGGCTCATGGAAGATGGACACCGAGAAGGCCAACTTCTGCTTCCAGCCCAGGGGCAGTCCGCCTACCAGGTCATCGGCATGGTCTTCAAACTGCAGGCGATGCAGCAGCTCTTCACTTTTCACTTTTATCTCTTCACTCCCCATGCCATAGATGCCGGCAAAGAGGCGGATGTTTTCACGCACGGTGAGGTCTTCGTAGAGCGAGAAGCGCTGACTCATGTAGCCGATGTGCTTCTTGATCTGCTCGTGCTGGGTACGGATGTCGAAGCCTGCCACCGTTCCTGTGCCGTCGGTGGGTTGGTTCAGACCGGTCAACATGTGCATGGCAGTGGTCTTGCCTGCCCCGTTGGCACCCAGGAAACCAAAGATTTCGCCTCAGCGGACGCTGAACGAGATGTCATCTACGGCGTGGAACGTGCCGAAGGCCTTCACAAGATGAGAGACCTCGATGACATTATCTGGTTGAGAGTTGAGAGTTGGCTGACGCCTTCTCTATTCCTGGTGGATTGAACACATCCTTGAAGCGGTCGAGGATGACTTCCGGTGTGTCGATGCCGCGCACCTGACCGTGGTCGAGGAAGGCCACACGCTCACAGCAGCGCACCTCGTCGAGATAGGGTGTGGAGGCAACGATGGTGATGTCGCGCTCCTTCAGCGTGAGCAGCATCTCCCACAGTTCCTTTCGGCTCACGGGGTCGACGCCTGTGGTCGGCTCGTCGAGGAAGAGAACGCTGGGCTGATGGACCAGGGCGCAGGAGAGGGCCAGTTTCTGCTTCATGCCGCCCGAGAGTGCGCCCGCCTTGCGGTCGGCGAACCGTTCTATCTGCGAGTAGATGGCGCGGATGCTGTCGTAGCCCTCGTCGACAGTGGTGCCGAAGAGGGTGGCAAAGAACTCCAGATTTTCGCGCACCGTCAGATCCTGATACAGGGAGAACTTGCCCGGCATATAGCCCACCCGGCGGCGTATCTCCTTCATCTGGCTCACCACGTCGAAGCCGTCCACGCTGGCCGTACCGCTGTCGGGCAGCAGGAGTGTGGCGAGGATGCGGAACATCGTGGTCTTGCCGGCTCCGTCAGGGCCAATCAGTCCGAAGACCTCGCCCTTCGAAACCGAGAAAGACACGTCGGTGAGTGCGTTCACCTGACCGTACTTCTTGCAGATGTGGCTGACCTCAATGGCATTCATAATTCTCAATTCTCAATTTTCAATTCTCAATTGAACTTCACTTCCCCGTATATGCCGATTTTGAGATAGCCGTCATTCTGGACGGCCACCTTGACGGCATACACCAGGTCGGCCCGCTCATCATCGGTCAGGATGGTCTTCGGGGTGAACTCCGAGTGGCTGCTGATCCAGGTCACCGTGCCGTCATATGCCGTGCGCTGGCCGTCACCATAGTTGGCGAACACCTTGGCGGTCTGGCCCACTCTCACTTGCTGCAACTGGGCTGAGGTGATGTAGGCACGGATGAACATCTGCTCTGTGTCGGCCATCTTGAAGAGCGGCTTGCCGATGGCCACGAACTCGCCCTGTTCGACAAACTTCTCCAGCACCGTGCCCTGGATGGGTGTGGTGATGTGGCATTTGCGCAGTTGGTCGCGCAGTTGGTCCACCTGCACGTCGGCAGCGGCCTGCTGGGAGTCGAGTGTGGAGAGTTGGGTGCGGAGGGCCGATGTCTGGGCCTCCAACTGTTTCTCCAGCACCAGCACCTGACTGGTGGCATCGTCGAGCATCTTGCTGGGGGCAGCCCCGTCGCTCACCAGTTCGCGGTAGCGCTGCTGCTCCTGACGGGCCTTGGCCAGTTGCTGGCGGGTGGCGGCAATCTGCTTCTCCAGGTCGGGCTTCTGACTCTGGTAGACTGCCTTCGTCGCCTCCGTCTGCTGTATTTTCAGCCATGTCTGGGTGGTGTCGATGAGGCCCACCTCACGACCACTATCCAACTGGTCACCCTCGCTGATGTCGAAGCGCAGCAGCGTACCGTTTTGTTCGGCAGAGACGGTTACTTCGGTCGCCTCGAAGGTGCCCGTGGCGTCGTATTCCTTTTCGTTGTTTCCGCAGCCGGCCAGCACCACCAGCCCAGCGGCCAATATCATGAATCTTTTCATAGTCATATTGTGTCGTTATTTTGATATTACATTATTCCATTATTCCGATCCCCGGGCGTACTTCAAATCATAGATTTCCTTCAGCATCTCTATCTCATGGACCGACTGTTGCACACGGGCAGCATTCTCGGCATTGATCTCACGCACCAGGTCGTTCACGTCGATGATGCCATGCTGCAGTTTCGATTCAGCAGCCCTGCGGACGGCCTGTCGCAGCGTGATGATTTCTTCGTCGTTGGCCATCAGTCGGCGGTAGCGCTCGATGTCCTCGTTCTGCTGAATCTGTTCCATGTGGTTGTTGAAGAGGAACGTCTCACGCTGAACATTGAATGTCTCACGTTGAGCATTGAGTTTCGCCTTGTCATTCTTTCTGGTGTAGAGGGCCCCGATGTTCCATGACAGGCGGGCACCGACGATGCCGTTCAGTGACCAGTCGTGGTTCAGCATATCGTCAAACATATTCAGGCCGGGGTAGCCGTAGTAGCCCTGGGCGAAAAGACCCAGGCGGGGCATCAGGGCGGCATCGAGGGCTTTCTCCCTGGCATTGGTCAGCCGGAGTTGTGCATCGATGGCTTTCAGTTCGGGGCGTGTTGATGGTTGTTGCGACGGGGTCGCTACAAGCGATGGCTTCTCCACCTGCGTCACCTCGATGCCGCAGAGGGCGGAGAGCATCCTGCGTAATGTCTGCTGCCTGGCCTCCAGATCGGTCTGCTGCTGCACCACGCGTAGCCGTTCGGCTTTCACGCTCAGGTAGTCGCTCTCGGCGGCCGTACCGCGTTCGTACATGGAGTGCAGTTGCTTCTCGTTACCGGCCAGCAGCGTCTGCAAGTCGGCGTTCAGCGTCATCTGCTCATGCAGTAACAGCAGGGCAAAGTACATCTCGTTCACGCGCTCGCGAACCTTATATATATTAACCTCCGTCTGAGCCGACTCCACCTCGCCTTGCTGTCGGGCCACAGCCTTCTGACTGCTGATGGCGCCGCCGTCGAAGATGGTCTGCTGCACGTCAATGCCAATCTTGTACTGGTCTTTCTTCAGTCCTTTCAGGTCGACGCCCATCCCCGAGAGCATGGTCTTCATCTGGTCCGGCCACGCCATCACGTCGCTCTGATAGGTAGCCTGTGCCGATGCCGAAACCTGGGGCAGCCAGCCTTTCTGTATGTTGGCCACTGTCAGGTCTGTGGTC
Organism: Prevotella sp.; assembly: GCA_017467535.1. GTDB lineage: Bacteria > Bacteroidota > Bacteroidia > Bacteroidales > Bacteroidaceae > Prevotella. The sequence goes on from JAFUST010000035.1 coordinate 9,355, forward strand.
TTCCCTATCAGGTCGTACTGCCTGATGAGCGGGTAGTTACGCTCCGCCGCCTGCTGACACGCCTCCAAAGTCTGGGCATTGGAGACGACCAGCGTAGTCTGAAGAGTGAATAGAATTAAAAAGAATCGTTTCATATTGATAGTTCTGTTTTCTTCCGATGGTGCAAAAGTACGGCAATTCTGCCATACTTTTATTATCTTCAAGCATGAAATAATGTTCTTTTTGTTCGATTTGTGAACAAATAGGGTGTTATATGCCAAGTTTTTATTATCTTTGCGTCGTAATTCAACGCCATATTGACTATGAGTAAGGAACCCAAACTGATGAACTTCTCCAGGATGCGTGATATCTTTGAACCACACATCCAGCAGATTCGTGAACACATCTACATAGATAACGAACTGGCAATAGTCCATGGAGACCCGAGGGTGTTTCAACTGATTGTCCAGCAGAAGCCGCCATTCTCCATCGACGACTATCGGTTGGGCCTTATCGCTAAGGGTGAAATCAAGGGGAACATCAATCTGGTGGAGAAGCATATCACAGCCGGCACGCTTGTGTTCATCGGTCCTGGCTCTATCATCTGTCCGATCAGTTTCTCGCCCGACCTCGAGATCTATGGCATGGGCCTGTCTGTCCATTTCCCGATGCCGTTTGCTCCAGGCCAACTGCCATCGGCCTTCAACGGGCAGGTGCGTGACTTCCAGTTGTCCGTCAGCAATGCCGATATGGAGACGGCCCGCGGCATCATCGAAACACTATGGCACATCGTTCATCTGCCGGACTATAATCGCCAGACCGTCAGCAGCCTCGTGGCAGCGCAGATGCACCACTATAATGGTCTTTACAGCCAGTACACCATGCAGCGGCAAGACACGCTCTCCCGTGAACAGACCATTTTCGACCGCTTCATCTATCTGGTCAACCAAAGTGCTACCCGCGAGCATCAACTGCGCTACTATGCTGACAAGATGTGTCTGACCGAACGCTATCTGGGTACGGTCGTGCGTCAGGCCAGTGGCACAACGGCCAAGGAGTGGATAGACCGAGCCATCATCACCCGCATCAAGGTTGAGTTGAAGCATACCGACAAGTCCGTCGCCCGCATCTCGGAGGAGATGAATTTCCCCAACCCCTCGTTCTTCAGCAAATACTTCAAGCGACTGACCTCCATGACACCAGCCGAATTCAGGTTGTCGTAGCGACAGACTGCATATTCTGTAAAAAAGGTAGTAAGGTCATAAATTGGGTTAAAAGATTTGTACGGTAGCCTGCAATTGACTATTTTTGCAGCATGAATGCAAATCGGATACTGCTGTCGTCGGTCTTCCTGTTTTCCTGCATCAGCCTACTGGCACAGGAACGCAGGCAGCGCATTGTGGTCGATGGCGACACGGGGCTCCCCATTGCCCGGGTGAGCATCACCGGCCGTGATTTTACAATCACTACCGACTCGGCTGGACATTTCACGTTGCCCGCAAACTGCAAGACGCTGGTGTTCTCCCATGTTAACTACGTGAGTTATATGGCTAACATCAACGATTTGGATGACCGGGTGGAACTTTACAGCAACGACCATCGTCTGAACGAAGTGGTGGTATTCGGTACACCGTCGGGCAAGGATCCGCTGGGCGAACTCAACAATGGGCTACGACTGAACAAAACAGACGCGCAACTGATGGCTGCCAACCCCAACGGCAATCTGCTGGGCCTGCTGTCGTATCTGATACCCAAAAAGTGGCGGACGAGCAAGAAAGCCCGCCGCCAGGAGGAACTCAAGAGAATCTTAGAGAATTATTAGTCTGACGCCCTTTATTTCAGGATGCCCGTTTCCTTGTCTTGATGGTTCATGGTACGCTCAATGTCGCGATACTGGCGGCCACGACTGAGGTGCCAGATGAGGTTGAGGGTCAGGCAGTTCCCGTCATCGGCATCAGTGGCGATGTGCTTCTTGTGAATATAGCGGTTCATCAGTTGGCCCGTCGACGTCTTGGGATGGGTGGAGAATGGACGCTGGATATAGAGGCTGAGTGTCAGACGTGTGTTGAGGCGCAGACTGGCGTTCAGTTGCCAGTAGGGCTGCTGGTGTCCGCGATGCTCCCCCTCCATGAAGTTCCAGCCGTTGTCGCCGTAGGCCGTGAGCGTCCAGTGTCCGAGGTAGGCCTGCAGCCAGGCGGCACCGTTGAGCGAGGTATAGGTATGGGTGTAGTCGTCGCCGTAGTTGAAGAATCGGTAGAGGCCACAGTAGGCAGTGGCGGTGAGACGATCGGGCAGGATGGTCCACTGGGCATAGGGCTGTATGAAAAAGAAGTTGCAGCCGCGCTGGTTGGTCTGGGTGAGCAGGAAAGGGGTGGAAGGGACATTGCGATACGGCGACAGACTTGACGGGTGGGGGATGACTTTCTCCATGTTGCAGTGGGCGTTGAGGCGGTAGTAGGACTGGAGTTCGAGCATGAGGCGAGGCGTGGTGTAGGTCAGTCGTAGGTCGTGACTGGTGACGCGGTTGGGGCGGATGTCAGGATTGCCGACAAAAGTCTCCATCGCGTTCTGTTTGATGTGTACGTCGCTGATAAGTGCTATCTGGGAGACATGCTGCGAGATTTCAAAGTCGTATTTCAGGCGCCACCTGTTGGCGAGGGGGTAGGAGATACTTGCCTTGGGCCGCAGGAGGAGAAAATCGTGGTGGTGGTCGGCCTGACTGAAGTAGCGACGGCTAAGGCCCAGCCCAGCCACATACTGAAGGCGCTGGAAGAGACGACCGCTCAGTTGACCGAATCCGTAGATGCCGGAGGTGTGCATGGCATTGTGGGCCTCGGCATCGCCCGCATAGGCATTGTCGGTGTAGCGCTGCAGGAACTGTATGCCTGTCGAGAGCGTGAAGGGCTTGAGGCGGTTCTCGTAGATGGCTTCAGTCCAAAGGGTATAGGTGTGACCAGTGGTGGTATATATATAAGGTGTACCCTCGTTGCGTTCGCTGTAGTCGCGGCTATAGATATAGGTGCCCACGGCATTGGCTGTGAGCGACTGGTGACGGAAGTCGCGATGGAAGTATAGGTCGAGCGATGGCGACTTCGACTTGTCGTGAGTGTCGTTGCGATAGAAACTTGTGACACCGTTCTCCGTGTATTCGTGGTCAGAAGTCTGATGGATACTGCCGATGGGCTGTCGGCCACTGAGGCGTGCTTGGAAGACATAGTTGGAGTCGCTGAGGCTATATGTCAACTGCACATTGTGGCCTGCACTGCGGTAGTCGGCATGGGTCATCCTGCGCTGGATGTCGTAGGTTGTCAGGTCGTCCAACTGGTAGGTGGCCTGCTCCGTGCTGCGAGCGCCCCAGGTGTGCTGCCAGTTGGCTCCATAACTGATGCCCAGTTCGCTCTTGCCAATATTCGCCCTGCCGTAGACGGTGCCGTGACTGTTAAGGGAGGTGAGTCCCTGCGTTAGGTCGGTGCCTACTATATAGCCGATGACGGGGCGTTTCACCTTGATATTGATGACATATGCCACGCCTTCGCCATAGCGCACACCGGGGTGGTCGATAAACTCCACCGCCTCTACGGCATCCATGTCCATCGACAGCATGTCGTCGGTTGTGGCCTGCACATCGTTGATGCGCACTTCCACCCCGCCCGTTGTTCCCAACGCGGTAATGCTGTGGCCGACCTCGTCGATACGGAGGTGTGGCAGGGACAGTTTGTTCAGCAGCGAATAGCCCGATGTCGCGGTCTCCCGCTGCTGTCTGCTGGGATAGATCATCTGTCGGTCGGCCTGCTGTACAACGCGGGCTCCCTTAACCACTACTTCCCGCAGTTCCACTTCCTGTGCCTGCACCAGCATGGGTGCGAGCAACAATCCTAAAAGTAATCTCTTCATCGTGTTTGTCTTTTTTCGGCAAAGGTACGCAGAGATTCATATATCCCCATGGAATAATGCCTGACATTTGTCTGACATTTGTCTGACATGGGCGGATGTGTGCTTTAGAGAGTGCTAATTGCTTTTTGTGGAAAAAGTGTTATATCTGTATTTTTATAGATTCTTTTCAAAGAAGGCAGACAATTTGTCCCAGGGTATGAGATTCTTTGGTTCGCCCTTGCCCTCCAACTCGGTGTAGCCGCCGTCGTAGAGGTCGCAGTGCGAGGCACCGGGGATGATGAGTAACTCCTTGTTCTCGGGGTTGGGATTAGGTTGACCGATGACACGATACCCCTCAGCCTTTCCTTCCACCATGTAGTGATAGGTAGCCTCGCCGAAATAGCGGGAGTGGGCCTCGGAGCCGTGCATCACGAGGACGGCAGAGCGGATCTCGTTGATATAATAGAGGAAACGGGCGTTGGCGTAGGCCTGCGTGCCGATGACGCGCCAGCCGTCGTTGGAGTTGCCGCTGCGCTTGTGGTAGCCGCGGGGGGTGATGTAGTAGTCGTAGTAGTCCTTGACAAACTGAGGAGCGTCTTCGGGCAGCGGGTTCACCACACCGCCAGCCATAGCCGTAGGGTCGGTGAGACGCTGCTTGGCCATGGCCTCACGGGCAGCGTGGCGAGCCTCCTCGTTATCGTCGGCATCGAAGTAGCCGTTGCCGCTGACGCGGGTCATGTCGTACATCGTCGAGACCACCGTCGCCTTGATGCGGGTGTCGGCAGCGGCAGCGTTGAGGGCGATGCCTCCCCAGCCGCAGATACCGATGATGCCGATGCGCTCGGCATCCACGTTATCCTGTTTCGAGAGAAAATCGACAGCGGCCATGAAGTCCTCGGTGTTGATGTCTGGCGAAGCCGTGCGGCGCGGTTCACCGCTACTTTCGCCGGTGTATGATGGGTCGAAGGCCAGCGCCACAAAACCACACTCTGCCATCCGTATGGCATAGAGCCCTGACGACTGTTCCTTCGTTGCTCCAAACGGTCCGCTCACGGCCAGAGCAGCCAACTTCCCTCCCTCGGGGAGATTGAGGGGCGTATACAGGTCTCCTGCCAATGTCAGTCCATACTGCGTCTCGAACGTCACCTTCTTGTGATTCACTTTCTCACTTAGCGGGAACACCTTGTCCCACTCCTCGGTCAATTGCAATGTCTGTTTCATATCTTTGTTTTCGTTTGTACTCTTCTGTGTGCATGCTGCCAACATCCCGCCAAGCAGCAAGACTGCAATCATTGTCTTCTTCATTTGATGTACTTTTTACCGTTCTTTACAAAAACTCGCCTTGCTGGCTCCTGCTTCAGCGCGGTGCCAGTCAGGGTATATGATTTATCGTCTTGTTTGGCTGCGGAGATGGGATCGATGCCCGTACTTTCGGGTACTGACAGCGTCACGCTGATGCGCCCCTGGCCGGCCTTCAGAAATGTCTTCAGTTCGTCCGTCGACTGATACTCGATGCGACCCAGACGGGTGTAACTCCATGAGTTAGAACCATAGAAGAGCACAATCTGGTTGCCGCTGTAGAGAATCACATCGCCAGCCGCAGTCGTGATCTGCTGATTGCTTGTGGGCAGCGAGCGTCCCAGAGCGCCCACCTTCTCGAAACCGCCGTAATCATCGGCCTCATAGGTGATGGCCGACTGCTGCAATGCGGCCATCAGCGTCCGTGTGGCCTCGTTGTCTACCAATGTGACGGGCAGCGTCTTGCCCTCGATGGTGATGTTGATTTTCATATCCGATGATGTCGTTTGTGCCTGAGCCTCCTCGCTGGAGCAGGCCGTCAAGAGCAGTGCTGCGACTGCTAGAACGAGGCGTGTTATCATTATTCGTTTCATACCGCCTGCAAAGTTACAACGAAAAATCCGCAACTCTGTTATACGGATTGCGGATAGATTTACCAAAAATGCGGATTCATCAAGACATCTTAAACTGCGAGGGCGTCTGGCCTGTCATCTGCTTGAAGAGGCGGGTGAAGTGACTGGGATATTCGAAGCCCAGTTGCTCTGATGCCTGCGTCACGCCGATGCCACTCAGGAGGAGACTCTTGGCACGCATCACGATGAAACTGCGGATATAGTCCTTTGGACTCTCGCCCAGGGCCTCGCGGACGATGTCGCCAAAATAACCGGCGGAGAGACACAGTTCGCTGGCGCAGTATTTCACGCTGGGCAGACCGTCCTTCCGCTGGCGGCCCTTGTCGTAGTAATCGACGAGCACCTGCTGGAACCGGCTGAGGATGTCGCTGCCCGCAGTGGTCATCTCCTTGAACTGACGGGCGTAGAAGCGGCGGCAATAGTCGAGTATCAGGAGGATGTAGTCGCGGATGATGTCGTTCTGCCCCTCGTCGCTGCCGTGCGCCTTCAGTTCCTCTCTTATATTGGCCATCAGTCCTGCCAGCACCTCTTTTTCTTCGGCAGTCAGGAAGAGGGCCTCGTTGGCATTGTAGGAGAAGAAATGGTAGTCGGCCATGCGGCGCTCTATCTCCGAGTCGTGTATGAAATGGGCATCGAACAGCAGTGCCCATCCGCTGTACTCGCGCCGTGTACCGTCGTCCTGCTTGCCGCCTATCTGTCCTGGCGAGAGTGCCAGCAGTGAGCCGCCGGCCTCGTGGTAGCGGCCGATGCCGTAGACGAGGTTCTCTGGAAACTCGCGCTGCAGGAACAGCCCATAGACCTTGTAGCGGTTCAGCGAATGCCGAATCTTGCCCGCCTCGTCGTAGTGGACAATGCTGACATGCGGATGCCATGTCGGTGCCCCGATGTCGCGTGCATAGTCGTTGGCTTCGTTGATGTAGAGATCAATCTTCTCGGGCATAAGTCAGCGTATAGGCACGGCTGCGGTCGGAGAGGATGTGGAGACTTGACTGGGCCTCAAGGAGGGGCTTCATCCGGCGGATGAGGGTGTAGAGCGTCTCGCTGGCATCTTCCTTTTTGGGCCAAAGGGCCTCGCAGATGGCCTGCTTGGTCAGTCGGTGTTCGGGGGCAAGGAAGAACATCTCCATCAGTTGGTGCTGCATAGGTGTGAACTTCACTTCCGTGCCGTTGGTGGTGAAGAAGCGATGGTCTCTGAGGGTCAGACCGCCAAAGGTGATGCCCGAAGGGGCGGGCCTGCGCTTGAGAACGCCGATGCCGACGGCCCAGATGAAGGCCATTGACGCGAGAGCCATAGCGGGACGCTGGTCGCTGAGGCGCAGGATGGTGGCGGTGGAGCAGTGGGCCTCGATGGTGGTGGCGAGATCCTCGTCGTCGGGAACTGCTGCTGAATGCTGCGAGGTGCCAGCCGGTCTTAGCGAGAGGAGCACCTGCGCACGGAGAGCCTCCGTCTGCAGGTGGCTGTTGAAGGTGCGGATGGTGTCGGTGGTGATGATGTCGGCGGGCTGTTCGCGCAGCGTCTGTGCGAGTGCCTGCTGGATTTCTTCATCGACCCAACGGCTGGTGTCGGAGTAACTGCCGATGCTGGAGACCACAGATGCCAGGATCAGGGCCAGCGATACGATGACGGGGTGCCAGCGACTCATAGGCTCATGAAGGTTTGCATGAACTGTTCGAGGCGCAGCAGGCCGTAGGCTCCACTGACGCATGCCTCCTCGTCGTAGTGCTCCACCGCATCGGGCTCTATACCTTTATAATATATAAGGAAGGGCACGGGCTCGTTGACGTGGATGCGTAGTTCAACAGGGGTGGGATGATCGGGCAGGATGGCGATGGCCACTGGCTCGTCCATCTGTTCGGTGGCTTCGAGGATGGGCTTGATGAGGCGCTTGTCCAAGTAGTCGATAGCACGCAACTTGAGGTCGAGGTCACCATCATGGCCGGCCTCGTCAGTGGCTTCAACATGGACGAAGACGAAGTCGTCCTTCTGCAGTGCATCGATGGCCGCCTGCGCCTTGCCCTCGTAGTTGGTATCGGCCAGACCGGTGGCTCCGGGCACCTTGATGATGCGCAGCCCGGCATAGCGGCCGATGCCTTGGATGAGGTCGACGGCAGAGATGACGGCACCGGTCTTGATCTGCGGATACTGCTGCATGAGCGTCTGCATAGAGGGACGATAGCCGCCGCTCCACGGCCAGATGCTGTTGGCCTGTCGCTCGCCGCGCTTGGCCCTCTCGATATTGTAGGGATGGCGGGCCAGAAGATCCTGCGATTTCAGTATCAGGTCGTTGATGAGGTCGGCAGTCTCCTGGGCCTCTTGCTCGTGGCCTGCTTCGGGCTTGACAAGCAGCGGACGCCAGGGTTCGTTGGGGTGGTCGTGAGGCGGAGCGCAGACAATATGCTTGTTGCCGCCCTTGATGACCAGCAGGTGGCGATACTGGATGCCGCAGATGAACTTCACACGGTCGTTGCCCAGATGCTCGTTCAGGTAGTCGATGAGCACACGGGCATCTTCGGTCTGCAGGTTGCCGCCGTTGTGGGTGATGATCTTGCCGTCGGCCAAGGTGATGATGTTGCAGCGGATGGCGAAGTCGTCGTCGGCCATGTCGTAGCCGATGCTGGCAGCCTCCAGCGGGCCGCGGCCCTCGTAGACCTTGTTGAGGTCGTAGCCGAGGATGGCGGTGTTAGCCACTTCGCTGCCTGGAGGAAAACCTTCAGGCACGGTGATGAGCCGACCAGTGCGTCCGGCCTTGGCCAGCCGATTCATGTATTCAGGACGGGCATACTGTAGCAGTGTCTTTCCGCCGAGGCGTTCCACCTTGTGGTCGGCCATGCCGTCTCCCAGGATAATAATGTGTTTCATCAGATGTTAGCGATTGACATGATGTTGGCAAATACACCGGCGGCAGTGACGCTGGCACCGGCACCGTAGCCCTGTATGAGCATGGGGTACTCCTTGTAGCGTTCGGTGGTGAGCAGCACGATGTTGTTGCTGCCCTCCAGACCGTAGAACGGGTGGTGGGGGCTGACGGCCTCCAGCGAGACGGAGGTCTTTCCGCCCTCCATCTTAGCCACGAAGCGCCAGCGTTTCTGCTCCTTGTCCAGTTCCTGTCGGCGAGCCTCAAAGTCTGCATCGAGCGACGGCAGGTTTTTCCAGAAAGCCTCGATGGAGCCCTCGAAGAACGAGTCGGGCATGAAGAGGTGCTTCTCCACATCTTCCTGCTCGACGGTGTAGCCGGCCTCGCGGGTCAGGATGACCAGTTTGCGGATGACATCCTTGCCGCAGAGGTCGATGCGCGGGTCGGGCTCGCTGTAGCCTTTCTCCTTGGCCAGACGAACCGTCTCAGAGAAGGGCACCTCGGCAGAGATGGTGTTGAAGATGAAGTTGAGCGTGCCGGAGAGCACAGCCTCGATGCGCAGAATCTTGTCGCCGGAGTTCAGCAGGTCGTTGATGGTGCCGATGATGGGCAGGCCTGCTCCCACGTTGGTCTCGAAGAGGAACTTGATGCCGCGCTGCAGGGCCGTCTTCTTCAGTTTGCTGTAGGCAGGGTAAGGGCCGGAGGCTGCTATCTTGTTGGCCGTCACCACCGAGATGTTGTGGTCGAGGAAGTCCTGATAGAGGGCGGCCACCTCGGCCGATGCCGTGCAGTCGACGAACACCGAGTTGAAGATGTTCATGTTGATGATCTCCTCCTTCAGCCGCTTGATGTCGCTCGCCTCGGCGTTCTGCATCAGTTCCTTGTAGGTGCGCAGGTCGATGCCGTCGCGGTTGAAGATGGCCTTCTTGCTGGAGGCGATGCCCACCACCTTCAACTTCAGTTGGCGGGTCTCCTTCAACATCTTGTATTGAGAGTTGATCTGTTCGATGAGGTTGCCACCCACGGTGCCGATACCGCAGATGAAGAGGTTGAGCACCTTGTATTCCGACAGGAAGAACGAGTCGTGGAGCACGTTGAGGGCCTTGCGCAGATACTTGGCATCGACCACAAACGAGATGTTGGTCTCCGAGGCTCCCTGGGCACAGGCAATAACCGAGATGCCGCTGCGGCCCAGCGTGCCAAACAGTTTGCCGGCGATGCCCGGCGTGTGCTTCATGTTCTCACCCACGATGGCGATGGTGGCCAGACCGCTCTCAGCGTGCATGGGGAACATGGCACCAGTGACGATCTCCTTGGCAAACTCGATGTTGAGCACCTCGACGGCGGCGTTGGCATCCTCGTCGCGTACACCGATAGAGGTGGAGTTCTCCGATGAGGCCTGTGACACCATGAAGACCGAGATGCCGTGTTCGGCCAGCACGGAGAAGATGCGGCGGTTGACACCGATGACACCCACCATCGACAGACCGGTGACGGTGATGAGCGTGGTGCCCTTGATGCTCGAGATGCCCTTGATGGGCTTCGAGTCGTTCTCTATCTTCTGCTTGATGAGCGTGCCGGGATGCTCGGGGTTGAAGGTGTTCTTGATGCGGATGGGGATGTCCTTGACGCAGACGGGATAGATGGTTGGCGGGTAGACCACCTTGGCTCCGAAGTTGCAGAGTTCCATCGCCTCCACATACGACAGTTCGTTGATGGTGTAGGCCGTCTTGATGACCCTCGGGTCTGCCGTCATGAAGCCGTCCACGTCGGTCCAGATTTCCAGCACCTCGGCATCAAGGGCAGCGGCAATGATGGCAGCGGTATAGTCGGAGCCGCCACGCCCCAGGTTGGTGGTCTCGTTGGTGTCGCGATCGCGGGCAATGAAGCCGGGCACCACATAGATTCGGTTATTGTTTATTGTTTCACGGTTATTGTTTATTGTTTCACGGTTATTGTTTATTCCTTTGAAGGCTTCGCGCACCAGACTGTTGGTCAGGTCGGCATCAAGCACGTGCTTGCCCTGTTTCTTCATCGTGCGGATAAAGTCGCGGCTGTTCATGCGGCGGCCCCCCTTTACCAGGTTGGCCACGATATGGCTGCTCAGTCGCTCTCCGTAACTGACGATGGCCGCCTCGGTCTTGGGACTCAGGTCGTGGATGAGGTAGACGCCGTAATAGATGGAGTGCAGTTCCTCGAAGAGCGAGTCGATGGTAGCGCTTAGGTCGTCATGCTGTTCTCCTTCGGGAAAGAGCGTGTCAACCATCTCGTGATGGCGGGTCTGCATGGCATCGAACTCCTGCTTCCAGGTCTCGTTGCCGTCAAGTGCCAAGCGTGAGGTGGCAATCAACTTGTCGGTGATGCCGCCCAAAGCGCTGACCACCACGATGAGAGGTTTCTGCTCTGCCTCTACAATTTGTTTCAGATTGAGTATACTCTCTACGGACCCCACACTGGTTCCGCCAAACTTCATTACTTTCATACGGGCTTAAAAGTGAGAATTAATAGTGTCGATAATGCCAAGGACATTCTGGACGATATTGATGAGGGCTGCAATGGCAACAAGCACAAAAGCAGTAATCTTAATCCACAAAGTGCGAATGCCAAAGGGGATAATCAGCGTGAGCAGTGAGGTGATAATACTCATTCCCATGTAGACATAATTGATGGTATGCCAATCTGCTTCCGTCCATTGGAATACATATCTGAGAAACAGGTAGAGAAGCGCAAAAAACAGGATTGAACAGCAGTATGCCAGCAGGATAATGCTGGGCCAGTCTTTCTTTTTCTCGACCAATGGTTGACCGCAGTTGCTGCAAAACATGGCACCGTCTTCATTGACATGTGAGCATTTCGGACATTTCATGATTTTTTCAGTTTTGTTGGTTTACAAGGTGCAAAGGTACAAAATATTTCTTAATTCATAATTCATAATTCAATTTTTTTATTACCTTTGCACGTAATTATGACTCAAGAATACCAACTTCGCGTCTTACCGCAGGTGGCGGCCGACAGCGATAACCTGCGAAAATACATAGCCGACGAGAAAGGCATCGCCCTTCGCTCGCTGAAAGGAGTGCGCATCTTGAAGCGGTCGATAGACGCCCGTCAGCGCACCATCTTTGTCAATCTGACGGTGCGGGTCTACATCAACGAGGAACCCTCGGACGACGTATTCGAGCGGGTGACCTATCAGGATGTCAGCCAGCGGCCGCAGGTCATTGTCGTCGGAGCCGGGCCGGGCGGACTCTTCGCCGCCCTGAGGCTCATCGAACTGGGCTTCCGCCCCATCGTGCTGGAGCGGGGCAAGGATGTGCATGAACGGAAGAAAGACCTGGCCAACATCAGTCGCACCCAGCAGGTGGACGAGGAGAGCAACTACTGCTTCGGCGAGGGTGGGGCAGGCGCCTACAGTGACGGCAAACTCTACACCCGCTCGAAGAAGCGCGGCAATACGGAAAAAATTCTCCGCGTGTTCTGTCAGCACGGGGCCTCCACCAATATTCTGGCCGATGCCCATCCCCACATCGGCACCGACCGTCTGCCGCAGGTCATCGAGGCCATGCGCCACACCATAATTAATAGTGGTGGCGAGGTGCACTTCCAGACGAAGATGACGCGTTTGATTGTTCGAGGAGGGAGCAACGAGGAGGGAGGAACGAGGATAGACAATGCTGGTAGGTGTATGGTCGTTGGCGTTGAAACTGTGAATACGCAAAACTGCTCTCCTTCCTCGTTCCTCCTTCCTCGTTCCTCGAATAAAGAATTCTTCGGTCCCGTCATCCTGGCCACAGGCCATTCCGCCCGCGATGTCTATCGCTATCTGGCTGAGGCCAAGGTCGAGATAGAGGCCAAGGGCATCGCTGTGGGTGTCCGTCTGGAGCATCCGTCGATGCTGATTGACCAGATACAGTATCACAGCAAGGAGGGACGGGGCCGGTGGCTGCCAGCCGCCGAATATTCGTTTGTGTCGCAGGTCGACGGTCGTGGCGTCTATTCGTTCTGCATGTGTCCTGGCGGCTTTGTCATTCCCGCCGCCACAGGCCCTGAGCAGATTGTGGTCAACGGCATGAGTCCTGCCAGTCGCGGCACGCAGTGGAGCAACAGCGGCATGGTGGTCGAGGTGCGTCCGGAGGACGCCGATATCGATATGACGTCATTACGTGATAACGATATAACGCCCTCAAAAGAGGACCCACTTCGCATGATGCGTTATCAGGAGCAACTGGAGCGGATGTGCTGGCAGCAGGGCAATATGAAGCAGACGGCCCCCGCCCAGCGCATGGCCGACTTCGTGAACGGTCGGCTGAGTTTCGACCTGCCCAAGAGCAGTTATGCCCCCGGCCTGGTGTCGTCGCCCCTTCACTTCTGGCTGCCCAAACCTATTGCCAGCCGACTGCAACAGGGCTTCCGCAATTTCGGCAGACAGGCTCACGGCTTCCTGACCAACGAGGCGGTGATGATAGCCGTCGAGACCCGCACGTCGAGCCCCGTCCGTATCGTCCGCGATGCTGAGACGCTGCAGCACGTCCGTTTGCAGGGCCTCTTCCCCTGCGGCGAGGGTGCTGGCTATGCCGGCGGCATCGTCTCGGCAGGTGTCGACGGCGAGCGTTGCGCCGAGATGTGTGCCCAGTATTTGGAAAAAATCGGGTGAACGCTTGGCCGTTTCATTATTTTTGCTTATCTTTGCAGCAGATGTATAACCCAATTAAATCTGAATGCTTATGAATAGGGAGGAGAAATTCGTCATCACCATCAGCCGACAGTTCGGCACAGGTGGACATGAGATCGGGGCTGAACTGGCCCGCAGGCTCAATGTGAAACTGCTCGACAAGCAGATACTCAACGAGGTGGCCCGCAAGTTCGACATTGTGGAGAATGCCGTGGAGAAGATTGAAGCCCGCAACCCGCTGTGGCGCGACGACTTCACGCAGTTCTACCGTTCTTATATGGCCGGTGCCGAGTACAACGGACAGGAGCAGGACCAGACCTCGCACCAACTCTTCGAGGCGCAGGCCGAGGTCATCCGCCGGGTGGCCAGTCAGGAGTCGTGTGTCATCATCGGTCGTTGCGGCTTCTATATCTTCCGCAACCACCCCAACGCCCTGAAGATTTTCATCCATGCCGACGATGACTGCCGCAAGCAGCGCATCGGTCGCAAGTATGACATTGCCAGCAGCGATGCCGCCGCGATGATTGTGGACAACGACTATAGTCGTGAACTCTACACCAAGACCTACACGGGCTGCGACTGGCAGGATGCCCGCAACTACGACGTGTCGCTCAATGTGCGCAAGTTCGGTGTCAATGGAGCCGTCGACTTCCTGATGAATGTCATCGGCTAAATAAGCCCCCTAAGTTAGGGGGCGACAGGGGTCTGAACAAGCGCAGGCTCTCACGTAGAATATTCTTAATAGGGTCGATGCTCGCTTGTTCAGACCCCCATCCCCCTAACTTAGGGGGCAAGATATGGCTTTTGGTAAATGGATAGGCGGCTACCTGGGATGGAGCGCCTTTGGGCCCCTGGGGGGCTTGGTGGGATTTGTGGTCGGCGCCGTGTTCGACGCTGCCGTGAGTGGCTTCGGCACTCAGGGTGAGCCGGCTCGTCTGGTGGATGAGCAGAACATGGAGGGCCAGCGCAACAGTTTTCTCGTATCGATGCTCGTGCTGGCTGGCTATATCATCAAGGCCGACGGCAAGGTGATGCACTCCGAGATGGAGTTCGTCCGCAATGTGCTGCGCCAGAACTTTGGCGATGATGCTGCCTGGCAGGGCGACCAGTTTCTGCGCCAGTTGTTTGAGGAGCAGAAGCAGATGGGGCCGCAGGCCTTCCGTCAGCGCATTCAGGAGAGTTGTGCGCAGATAGCCCGCCATGTGGACTACTCCGGTCGTCTGCAGTTGCTCAACTTCCTGGTGATGATTGGGCAGGCCGATGGTCATGTGCCGCCCGTGGAACTTCAGGCACTGAAGGAGGTGGCACAGTGGCTGCAGATGTCGCCCAGCGAGGTCGACTCGATGCTCCACCTGAAGGGCGAGTCGCTCGATGATGCCTATCAGGTGCTGGGTGTCAGCCCCGATGCCACCGACGATGAACTGAAGAAGGCTTACCGCCGCCTGGCTCTGGAGCACCATCCTGACCGCGTGGCCAAACTGGGCGACGATGTGCGTCGTGCCGCCGAAAAGAAGTTCCAGGAGATCAATGCCGCCAAGGAGCGTATCTGGAAATCCCGAGGGCTGTAGCGGACAGAAAGATTGAAGATCGATGAAAGCAGCGATAGAGATACCAGACGGTTGCACCCAGGTGCTCCTCCATGCCTGCTGTGCGCCCTGCTCGTCGGCCATCGTCGAGTGGCTGCTGCAGCACGACATACGCCCCACCATATTCTATTACAACCCCAACATCTGGCCTCGGCAGGAATACCTCATCCGCAAGGAGGAGAGCAAGCGCCACGCCGAGAGCCTAGGCATTCGCTGGATTGACGGCGACTACGACCACGAGCAGTGGCGGCAGGACGTCTGCGGGCTGGAGAGTGAGCCTGAGCGGGGCCGTCGCTGCGAGCAGTGCTTCACGCTCCGCCTGACGGTTGCAGCCCGCAAGGCCCAAGAATTGGGCATTGAGTATTTCGCCACCACCTTGGCCTCGAGCAGATGGAAGAGCCTCGACCAGATCACCCGTGCCGGCCAACAGGCCGAACAGGCGGTGCACGGCACCCGCTTTTGGGCACAGAACTGGCGCAAGGGCGGACTGCAGGAGCGCCGCAACCAACTCCTGCGGGAATACAACTTCTACAACCAGCAATACTGCGGCTGCGAATACTCGGCCAGAAATGTGGCCCCCACCAAAGACCTGCTGCGCCAGTTGATGCGTGAGGCCAAGCGGCAGCATCAGGAACAGTTGCCCGCGATGTCTGCCGCGATTGTCGACCATCTCAAGTCGCTCATCACTCATCACTCACCGCTCACCACCATCCTGGCCTACTGGCCGCTGCCCGACGAGGTGGACATCCGTCCGTTGCTCGACCATCTGGTGGCCGAGGGCAAGACGGTGCTGCTGCCCCGCGTGACTGGCGACGACTCGATGGAACTGCGCCGCTACACCTCCCGTGAGGACCTGCAGGAGGGGGCTTTCCACATCATGGAGCCCACCGGCCCGCTCTTCGCTGATGACCAGCAGATTCAGTTGGCCCTGGTTCCTGGTATGGCCTTCGATGCCGCCGGCCATCGTCTGGGGCGTGGCAAGGGCTACTACGACCGCTTCCTCGCCCCCCGTCCTCATATATATAAGATAGGTGTATGCTTCCCCTTCCAGCGTGTGGGCACCGTTCCCGTTGACGACCACGATGTGGTGATGGACGAAGTGTGAGCAGACCGTTCTGCACCTCAGGAACCGTTAATCATTCTTAAATAACAGGGGCCTATAAGTTACAACTTATCGAAATAATTCGTACCTTTGCAAACGAATTTGCGAGAACGGGCTGCGCCTCAGCAATTCGAGTTGACTCGATTGCGTTCGGCTTGCACCGTCCTTGCACCCGCAAAAGAAAAGGGGTGTGTTCCCCGCAACGAATATTTGATAAATTTTTTAATGGTTTTTAGACAGGTTGCGCTCCTGTCTGTTGTTGTAGTGGCAGTGATGCCAGCAACGGCACAGACGGAGCGGCGAATGACAGTTGACGAATTGTTTCAACTGGTGGAAAGCAACAGCAAGACTCTTCAGGAACAGAAGATAAGCGTAGAATTTGCTCAGAAAGGAATAGAGGCGGCCCGCGCGCAGCGGCTGCCCGATGTGAATGCCTCGTTGTCGGCATCGTATAACGGCAACGTGGTAGTGATGGACCGTGACTTCACGAATGCCCAGGGCTTCTCGTCGCCCCACTTCGGCAACTCGTTTGCGCTGGAGGCGCAGCAGGTGGTGTACGCCGGTGGAGCGATAGATGCTGGCATACGTATGGCAGAGTTGCAGCACGACATGGCTCAAAACAACGAACATTCAGCATTGAACAATGAACGCTTCAAAGCGCTGGGGCAGTATCTGGATCTTTTTAAGATTCACAACCGTAAGCAGGTGTACGAACAGAACATAGCGCTGACCAGCCGACTCATAGACGATATCCGCGCCAAGCAGGAGCAGGGTATGGCCCTGAAGAACGACGTGACGCGCTATGAACTACAGATGGAGACGCTGCGACTGGGACTGCGCCGGCTGCAAGACCAGCAGGCCATCTTGAACCATCAACTCTGCAACACACTGGGACTGAACAATGTGGACATCAAGCCTGACACCACACTCGTAGATATGGCACTGGCCCAGGAAGGGGAAGGCTATTGGCAACAAGCAACCCTTGCCACTTCGCCACAGATGGAGCAGTCAGAACTCTCCACGCAGATGGCTGAGCAACAGTTGCGGATGGCCAAGAGCGAACTGCTGCCGAAGGTGGCCGTGGTGGCAGCCGACAACTTCAATGGGCCCTTTACATACGACATTCCCCCCATCGACAAGAATATTAATTATTGGTACGTGGGCGTGGGCCTGAAGTATA
This sequence comes from Prevotella sp., assembly GCA_017467535.1. Classification (GTDB taxonomy): domain Bacteria; phylum Bacteroidota; class Bacteroidia; order Bacteroidales; family Bacteroidaceae; genus Prevotella. The sequence continues at coordinate 26,533 of JAFUST010000035.1, forward strand.
ACCTCAGTTCGCTCTTCAAGCAGAACAAGAAGGTGAGTCAGGCCAAGACGGGCGTGCGGCGCAGTCAGGAACAGCAGCGGGTGGTGGCCGAGAGCCTCGACAATCAGGTGCAGCAGGCGTGGACGCTCTATCAGCAGACCTACGCTGACCTGGACACCCAGCGCAAGAGCGTGCAACTGGCCCGCCAGAACTATCAGGTGGTCAGCGACCGCTATCTGAACCAGTTGGCCCTCATCACCGACATGCTTGATGCCTCTAGCATCCTCCTCAATGCGGAACTGCAGGAGGTGGACGCCCGCATCAGCATTGTCTATGCTTATTACAAAATGAAATATATCAGCGGAACGCTTTAGATTGAAGATTGAAAATTATGAGTAGCAAGAAACAAATTAAGAGAATATATAACGCTGTGATTATCGCAGCGATGGTGTTGGCCCTGGTCTATGTTTGCAGCCGATTCATCCATTGGGGCCGAGTGGAATATACTGACGACGCACAGGTGTGGCGCCACATCACGCCCATCAATGCCCGTGTGGGCGGCTTCATCAGGGAGATCCGCTTTGAGGACTACAGTCAAGTGAAGAAGGGCGACACCCTCGTCATCATTGAGGATGCCGAATACCGGCTGGCTTTGGCACAGGCCGAGGCCAATCTGAAGGGCTCGCAGTCGGGGACCTCTGCCGTCAGTGCAGGCATGAACACCACGGCCAGCAATGTGCGTGTGGCTGCGGCCGGCATCGAGGAGGCGCGAGTGAACATGGAGAACGCCCGCGCTGACTACGAGCGCTTTGCCGCCCTGTTGGAGAAGGATGCCGTCACCCGTCAGCAGTACGACAATTCCCGTGCCCGCTACGAGGCTGCCCGTGCCCGCTACGAACAGGCCGCCCAGCAGAAGCAGTCGACCAGTCTCGTTCAGAGTGAACAGGCCCAGCGGCTCTCGCAGTCTACGGCCGGAACGTCAGTGGCCGAGGCGCAGGTCAACCTGGCCCGCCTGAACCTCTCTTATACGGTCATCGTGGCCACCTGCGACGGCGTGATGAGCCGCAAGGATATCCACGTAGGCCAGTTGGTGCAGCCCGGTCAGCAGTTGGCACGCATCGTCGATGCCGACCAGGTGTGGGTGGTGGCCAACTACCGCGAGACGCAGATGGAGCACATCGCCGTGGGATGCAAGGTTGAGTTCACGGCCGATGCCATCCCCGGTGTGAAATACACGGGCGAAGTCGAGGCCGTTGCTGGCGGTACGGGCTCTGCCTTCTCGCAGATTCCCGTTGACAATGCTACTGGCAACTTCGTCAAGGTAGAGCAGCGCGTGCCCGTCCGCATCAAGGTGACCACCGACGATACGACTGCCGTCGCCAAACTCTTGGCTGGACTCAATGTAGAAACGGAGGTGATGTACTGATGGCTTGGAACCCCAACCAAAAGTTTGCGATGCCGATGTTCCGTCCGTGGGTGCCCGAACGGGTGCGCCCCTGGATGTACATCGTCTTTGCGGCCCTGTTCCAACTGTCGAGTGGTGTCTATTTCGCCAACTTGCAACACATGATGGGAGCCACGTCGCTCATGCGTGAGGACATCCAACTGGTGGCCATGTTTGGCGTCGTAGGCGTCAACATGCCCTTCCCCTTCCTGTTCCGCTACAAGTTGCGCTTCACCAACCAGCAGTTGCTCATCAATGCCGCCCTCGTCATCGCCGCCTGCAACATTCTGGCGCTCTACGTCACGTGGCTGCCCGCGCTTTGCGCCATCAGTTACATCGCCGGCTACTTCAAACTCTGCGGCACCTTCGAGTGCTTTTCCAATATCCGTCTGTGGCTGTCGCCGAAGCAGGACTTCGGCATCTTCCTGCCCTCAATGTACATTATTATATTAGCCGCCATGCCCGGCTCCAACTGGATAGCACAGCAGATGACCATCCTCACCGGCTCGTGGCAGTCCGTCCACTGGCTGATGACGGCGCTGATGCTGACGGTGGCCCTGTTGGTGTTCATCTGTACGCAGCCTTGGCGCATGATGCCGTTCCGCCTGCCCTTGGTGTCGCTCGACTGGCTGGGCTGCATCCTCTGGTCGGCGCTGATGCTGCAGGTCATCTGGCTCTTCACCTACGGCGAATACTATAACTGGTGGGACTCTCCGCTCTGGCGGGCCGTACTGGTCAGTTTCCCGCTGACGCTGCTCGTCACCATCGGCCGCATGCGCCACATCCGCCATCCCTACATCGACCCCAAGGTGTGGCCCCACGCCCGACTCATCCCCATCCTCGCCATGTTCTTCGTGGCCGAGGTGATGAACGCCACGCCCCACGCCCTGCAAGGCACGCTGACGGGCGGCGTGCTCCACTGGGGATTTACGACCACCCAGCAGTTCTACCTCTTCGAGATGCTGGGCTATGCGGCAGGCTGCGTCTTCACCATCCTCTGGGGACGCGAGACGCCCAACTGGGGGCGGCTGCCGCGTATGGGGTTCAAGTACACGCGCTTGCTCAGTGTCGGCTTCTTCTGCCTGCTGATGTATCAGGTGCTGTTGTACTTCTATGTCTCGCCCTCGCTCAACGTCGAACGGCTGTGGCTGCCCACGTTCCTGCGCACCTTCGGCTATGCCATCTTCTTTGCCACGATGACCATCTACCTGAAGGACCTTATCGAGTTCCCCACGTTCTTCATGGCCCTCACCGTCAGCGGCTTCATCCGCAACGGAGTGGGGGAGAGCGTCTGTTCCGGTCTCTACAACTACGGTCTGCGCCGCCAGATAGCCGATGCGCTGAGCCGCGGCATCCACTCCGACTACACGCAGGTGCTGATGGTCGCCATCAAAGAGATGTTTGGCGTGATGTGTCTCATCGGCACCTTCACCCTGCTGCTGATGCTGCTCTACGACGTGCAGCCCGTGCGCTCCACCATGAAGCGCATGCTGCCATTGCGCAAGTTGGTACGGCTGATGGCGTCCCGCTGATTGAGGGGCGACTACGCGTTATCACGTCATGACGTTATCACGTGACTCTTCGACCAATTTTTTATCATGAGCCAGTCCCCTTCGGGCCTTCTCATGAAGTTAGAGAGGCTTATAACGCTTTTATGAATAAACTGTTGTACAAGAATCAAAAACCTGGGGCTTTGATCTCGGGCGAAAATTGCATTTTTTTTGCCAATAATGAGCGATCATAACGAAAAAAGTTGTATCTTTGCACCGAATTTACAATATTTTCAGTTATTCACTCATAAGCAATGGAAGATTATGAAAACAAAACTGACTTCTCTTATGGTTGCGCTCTTTGCGATAGCATTGAACGCACAGGCGCAGATTACGCTGCAAGACCCCGTCATCACGGACACGTACATGGCGTTTGTGGGCGAGAATCAGGCGAACAACTACCGCTTCACGCTCGACACCTACGAATGGGCAGACCGTGGTCCGCAGTTCCAACTGACCATCGAACCAATCGATGCCAGCAAATCGGCACAGTTCACTACCGACGACCTCTACGACGGAAACTACTGGGAGCCGATGTTCCGCAGTTACACGAAGCAGATGGCTGGCGAGGAAATGACAGCGCAGGACAACGTGAAGCGTCTCTACGTGAAGAATGTGGCTCTGCTGCCCAAGCAGTTCTACGACTATGAGCAGTTCCACATCATCGGTATTGAGGCGGCAGGAAACTACACAATCCCTGATGCCTGCTTCAGCGGATGCCGGAAACTGGACGAGGTTGATTGTAACGTGGCAGGCACGCTCACGTTGGGTAAGGAGTTCATCAACACAACGTCCGATTTTACCGTAAAAGTCTATACGCAGCAGAGTGCTCAGGTCTGGAACGAATACAAGCAGAACACAGGGGCAAACTTCTCCGTGGTTTACAATGGGACGGCTGAAAACATCTATACCGTCTGCGGTTCTTCGGCCATATTCGGCCCTGGTCCGGAAGGATGGGGATGGGATCCTGAGGATACAAACAATGACATGACCGCCATTGGCGACAACAACTACCAACTCATGAAGAATAACGTGGCCTTAGAGGCAAGCACGAACTATGAATACAAGGTAGTGCAGAACCATAGTTGGAATGTAAACTGGGGCGTTGGCGGTCAGGATGGTAAGAACTTCTCTTTCACTGTGCCTACAAGCGGCAATTATAACGTAACTTTCGTGTTCAATTTAGATAGCGGCAACTGCTCTGTGGATGCCGTCAGTGCATCGACGCCCGAATACTCGTCGCAGGTGCCCAACGGGAACTTTGCCGACTGGGAAACGCGCAACCTGCCCGCAGAATTGGGCGGCGGAAGCTACACATCACCCTCGGGCTATTGGGACACATTCAACATCCTGGCACCTGGCTGCGTGACGAAGACCGAGGGCCGAACTGCCGGTTCCACGGCGGCATTGCTTGAGTCGAAGAAGGTTGATATGTCGAAGGCAGGTATGCCGGGTGAGGTGGTCACCACATCCATACTGGTCACCGATCGCTACCTGTCGAAGATGAGCGGCGGGGAGTATGAACAGGGAGTTCCCTGCAAAAGCATCCCGGCACGCTACCTCACCTTCTGGTACAAATACCAACCCGTGGCTGGTGACGTGGCACAGGTGTTCATCCAGTTCAACGAAGACCTGGTGATTAAGCCAGGTGTCACCCGCACAGTGAAGTTCCGCAAGAAGATTACCGAAGCCGCATCGGATTGGACCTTCGGCTACGTTGACCTGACGGAACCCGAAAACAACCAAGACCTTTCCAATCTTGGCTGGGACATCAAAGCCTACTACATCGACATCACCTCGAGCACCAGCAGCATGAGTTCCAGCACTGAAGGCAGCGGCGCATCGGCACCAGGCTCCAAACTTTGGATTACCGAACTGCAATTTGCCAGCGAGGTGACAGGTATTCAGGATGTGCAATCCGAGCGTTCTGCGGCTTCGTCACACCGCTTTAACCTTAGTGGTCAGCGCGTGGGCAACGATTACAAAGGCGTGATTATACAGAATGGGAAAAAGATTTTGGCAAAATAATCCTCGCCCCACAAAAAACATAGCGGCAATTCCGTAAAAACGGGAAGAATAATCCGTAAATCGCGTAGGTGCGGTTTACGGATTTTTTTGTATTTATGCACTTTGAAATATTTTGGATCATTGAGGAATCAATGGGGACGGTTCTAATTGACGAATGACGTCATCACGTTACTTTTCGTCCAATCACCAGTCGATCCCCATCGGGGGCTCTTTCCTGAGGTTAAGGAATCTGCGGAGAATCAGCGGGCGCAAATTGCTATTTGTTATCCTCGCAAAACTTTTATAAATTATAATCCATTTTCCAAGACGCTTTTGTGAGACTTCTTCACAAATTCCTTTTCAGGATAAGATTTTGTGTTTTTACCTACATAACTACATTTTTAGTGTTATGTGTCTTGTAATCAAAGGTTTACGTTATGTATGTCATATTCATAAACTACATTGTAACTACATTCAAACTACATCATTCACGATAATCGACACCTTTTTGGCCCACTTCGGTCTTGGCTCCTGATATTGTTTCCGCCTTGTTCCATAGGGAGAAACAAAGTGTTTCTTCTGTGGAAACAAAGTGTTTCTCCTATAGAAACAAAGTGTTTCCATGAAAGGAACAATTTGGAACAACTTGATTTTCAGTTTGTTATCTATGATTTTCCTCGAATATTCCGCTATTTTCGCACAAATAATGTAGGTCAGTTTCAAACTACATAGGTTAACTACATAGTGCATCTACCTATAAACCAAGGTGTTAATACACAAAATGTAGTTATGTATGTAAAAACGCAATATTTTTTCAGTGAATAAAAATTAGAATCACATTTGCAATCTGATTCTATCCCTTATTGTGGTCATTTCGAAGTGCCGTACGTTCTGATGGCAGAATCGAAGTCCTTGGCACCGCCTGTTTCGTTGAATAGTTTCCTCAACAAGCGGACACGGGTGTTGGTGATGGTCTGGGGCGTGGAGATGGTCAGCGTGGCAATCTCCGTCGGGAGGAAACTATGGACGGTCAGCAGACAGATCAGTTGCTCCTTGGAACTGAGCGGTGACAGCAGTTCGCGCAGTTGGGGACGCACGGCATAAGTGAGTTGGGCCAGAGCATTCGTGTCGTCATCGGACGCCGACTTGCCTTTGTTGGCAGCGGTATGCAAGCGAGACACGACATCCTTCATCTGGCGGGAGTTCTCACGCTGTTCACGCTCCTTTGTCCGTCGCATCTGGGTCAGTTCTGTTCGCGTCAGGTTGTATTGGTGTTGGCTTTCGGCGAAACGGGCATTGAGCACGTCGATGCGATGGCGGCTATAACGGATGATGATGGCAGACAGGATGGTCACGAGAATGATGGCGGAAAGGAGTGCGATGACCGTAAGATACTGCCGCCGCTCCCTGACTTGCTCATCGTACTGCGTCTGTAGGTCGATGACACCGGCTGCATCATTCCGCTCGTAGAGATGATGATAGACCTCGTTCAGTCGCTGGCTGTATTCTGCCACCTCCCTTGTCTCGCCATGACGGTTCATGTAGGCTATCAACTGCCGATAGGACTGGATGGCGACATCGGGCGACAGCGAGTTGGCCAGCCGATACCATTGCTGGACGGCCGATGCCGTATCGCCCTCCGCCAAGTAGATGTCGGCCAGCAGTTTTCCTCCCTTGTCGGTGGGCGAGAGGAGCATGGATTCTGTCAGACAGCGTTTCGCCTCTTGGCGTTTCCCCGTGCTCAGCAGGCAACTGGCGCGGTTGACCAGATAGGTGGCACGCACCTCTCCGTCTGTAACTTCGTAGTATGGCTGGGCCTGATCGGTGTAATACCAGAGACTGTCCTCCTGCTCCAACATATCGAAGGTCATGGCGATGTTGTTGAGCGTCTGAACCGTCCACTGCGTGTGGTCGCATTGTCGGGCAGCGCTCAGTGCCTGTTTGTAGTATCGTAGTGTCAGGCTGTAGTTGCCCACATTGTCGTTCACGTCGCCCAGAACGGAATACAGATACCAGTCGAAGTCGGGTTGGTGCTGGCTGCTGGCCAGTTGTTCGGCCCGTTTCATCGTCAGCACCGCCTCGTGCGTCTGCTGCTGTTTGTACAGGATGATGGCATGATGGAGCAAGGTCCTGGCCAGACGATAGTCGTCGCCGTGATGCTCGTAGTAGTTTCTGCTCACGAGTATCAGCGAATCGGACGAAATGTTAAGTCCGCTCCTGTGGAGGGCTTCGGTATAGAGCAGACCGTAGAGAGCACGGTCGGCCGTGGTCATCGTCGTGTCATTATAATGTGGAGCCAACATCCTGACCACGGAGTCTGGCTGCGTGAAGGCAATGTGATCGGCCCTGACGAGCAGTTCATTGTGGGACTGCTCATGCGAACAGCCCACAATGATGAGCGCGAATAACGCTAATGAGAGATGTTTCATTTCAATCGGAATACTATGGGGAGGTTGTATTTCACTCTGACCACCTTTCCCTTGTCCCTTCCTGGCGTCCATTTGGGCATGGCCTCTACCACTCTGATGGCTTCGGCATCGAGAGAGGGAAACACCTGCTTGGCCACTTTCACGTCAGATACGCTACCGTCGGTTTCCACCACGAACATGACCATAACCCGTCCCTCTACCTTCTGCTTTTCTGCATCTTTGGGGTACTTCATGTTGGTTTGCAGAAACTCCATCATGGCCAGCATGCCGCCAGGATATTCGGGCATCTGCTCTACCTCTTCGTAGACCTTCTGGTTCTTTTGCGACACCACGGTCTTCTGTGCACTTGCCGTCATGAGACAGCATACGGCCATCAGTGACATTAAAATCAGTTTCTTCATCTTCTTTCTTTGTTTTTTGAATGGTTCAACAATCTGTTTTGTTGTCCGGACGGTGCAAAAGTAGATATTTTCCTTCGATTTCGCAAGAAATCCATTACACATTATTACACTGGACATTAAAACACTTAAAAACTTCGCCCCATCAGCAGATTCTTCCCAAATCGCTTTGTAGTCTCGCCGAATCTTTGTACCTTTGCACCCCAAATAAAAACGACAAAGAATGATGTTTGAGAATTTATCAGAGAGACTTGAACGCTCGTTCAAGATACTGAAAGGTGAGGGAAAAATCACCGAGATCAACGTAGCAGAAACCCTGAAGGACGTGCGCCGCGCCCTGCTCGACGCCGACGTTAACTATAAGGTGGCCAAGCAGTTCACCGACACCGTGAAGCAGAAGGCACTGGGCATGAACGTGCTGACGGCCATCAAGCCCAGCCAGTTGATGGTGAAGATTGTGCACGACGAACTGACCGAACTGATGGGCGGCAAGGCCGTAGAGTTGAAACTCGACTCGCGCCCCGCCATCATCCTCATGTCGGGTCTGCAGGGCTCGGGTAAGACCACCTTCTCAGGCAAACTGGCCAACCTGCTGAAGACCCGCCAGCACCAGAACCCGCTGCTGGTGGCTTGCGACGTGTATCGTCCCGCCGCCATCGAGCAGTTGAAGGTCGTGGGTCAGACCGTGGGCGTGGACGTCTACACCGAGGAGGGCAACAAGAATGTGGTGGAGATTGCCCAGAACGCCATCCGCAAGGCCAAGCAGGAATCATACAACGTGGTGATCATCGATACCGCCGGCCGTCTGGCCGTGGACGAGGAGATGATGAACGAGATCTCGAACCTGAAGCAGGCCGTCAATCCCGACGAGACGCTCTTCGTGGTCGACTCGATGACGGGTCAGGATGCCGTCAACACGGCCAAGGAGTTCAACGACCGCCTCGACTTCGACGGTGTGGTGCTGACCAAACTGGACGGCGACACCCGCGGCGGTGCAGCCCTCTCCATCCGCACCGTGGTGACCAAGCCCATCAAGTTCGTCGGTACGGGCGAGAAGATGGAGGCCATCGACGTGTTCCACCCCGAGCGCATGGCTGACCGCATCCTCGGCATGGGCGATGTGGTCTCGCTGGTGGAGCGGGCCCAGATGCAGTTCGACGAGAAGCAGGCCAAGGAACTGGAGAAGAAGATACGCAAGAACAAGTTCGACTTCGACGACTTCATGGCCCAGATCCAGCAGATCAAGAAGATGGGTAACATCAAGGAGCTGGCCTCTATGATTCCCGGCGTGGGCAAGCAGATCAAGGACCTGGACATCGACGACAACGCCTTCAAGGGCATTGAGGCTATCATCAACTCGATGACACCCAAGGAGCGTGCCAACCCCGACATCATCAACCAGAGCCGCCGCCAGCGCATCGCCAAGGGCAGCGGCACCAAACTGGAGGACGTGAACCGGCTGATGAAGCAGTTCGACCAGACGAAGAAGATGATGAAGATGGTGAGCGGCATGGATCGCGGCCGCATGGCCCAGATGGCCGCCGCGATGAAGAACATGAAGAAATGACGATGGCCTTTTAGATGGAGTATATGTCACAAGAAGGCTACGACAAACTGGTAGCCGAACTGTATCAACTGGAGCACGTGGAACTGCCGCGTGTCAGGGAAGCCCTGTCGGAAGCGCGTGCCCAGGGCGACCTGAGCGAGAACTTCGAGTATCATGCGGCCAAGCGCGAACAGGGACGGCTGATGAGCCGGATTCGCTTCAAGCAGCGCGTGCTGGAGTTTGCACGGGTCATTGACACGAAGCGCCTGGGGGGCGACACCGTTGGCCTGCTGACACGTGTGGGGATGACCAACCTGAAGACCAATGCCCGCATGACCTATACCATCGTCAGCCCCCACGAGGCCAGCCTGCCGGAGAAGAAGATCTCCATCCAGTCGCCCATTGCCCAGGCCCTGCTGGGCAGGAAGGTGGGTGACGTGGTGGAGGTGCGAGTGCCCGCCGGCATCCAGAATCTGCGCATTGAGAGCATCGAGATTGCGTGACATATTGGTGCGAAAACAATAAAAACCGCCAAATGTTTGGCGGCCTTGTTTTTTTTTAGTACTTTTGCAGCCAAAATAAAACGAGGACAGACTATGCAACTGATTGACGGTAAAGCGACGGCCGCACAGATCAAGGCCGAGATTGCTGAGGAAGTGAAGGAGATTGTGGCCCGTGGTGGCAAGCAGCCCCATCTGGCTGCCGTGCTGGTGGGCCACGACGGTGGAAGCGAGACTTACGTAAAGAATAAGGTACTCGCATGCGAGGCCTGTGGCTTCAAGTCGACGCTCATCCGCTATGAGGACGACGTAACCGAGGAGGAACTTCTTGACTGCGTGTCGCGATTGAATCATGATGACGACGTGGACGGCTTCATCGTGCAACTGCCCCTGCCCAAGCACATTGACGAGCAGAAGATCATCGAGGCTATCGACTACCGCAAGGATGTGGACGGCTTCCATCCCATCAACGTGGGCCGCATGGCCATCGGCCTGCCCTGCTTCATCTCGGCCACGCCCCTCGGCATCATCACGCTGCTGCAGCGCTACGGCATCGAGACCTCCGGCAAGAAGTGTGTCATCCTGGGCCGCTCGAACATCGTGGGCAAGCCCATGGCGCAACTCATGATGCAGAAGCAGTATGGCGATGCTACCGTCACCGTGTGCCACTCCCACTCGAAGACCCTGAAGGAGGAGTGCCGTGAGGCCGACATCATCATCGCCGCCATCGGCAGCCCTGAGTTCGTGACCGCCGACATGGTGAAGGAGGGAGCCGTGATCGTCGACGTAGGCACGACCCGTGTGCCCGATGCCACCCGCAAGAGCGGCTACCGCCTCTGTGGCGACGTGAAGTTCGACGAGGTGGCCCCCCGTTGCTCGTTCATTACCCCAGTCCCTGGCGGCGTAGGCCCCATGACCATCTGCTCGCTGATGAAGAACACGCTGCTTGCTGCTCAGATGAGAAATGATAAATGGTAAACTCACTCCTCATTTCTCATTTGAAAACAATGACTGCAGAAGAATATTATCAGCAAGGTAACGAATATCGTAAGCAGAGTCAGTGGCACGAAGCCATCAACTGCTACATCCAGGCGATAGAACTCGACCCTGACAGCCCCGCTGTCGAGGCCAAGCGTATGCTCGACGACATCATGGCCTTCTACTGCAAGGATATGTATAATCCTTAAAGTAGTTTTTGCTCCAATACTTTTCTGACTAATCCTACGCTGTTCTTGACCTCAAATTTGGCCAACAGACGTTTACGATACCAGTTGACTGTTTCTGTGCTAAGTCCCAGTTGGACGGCTATTTGAGGATTGGTGAGTCCGTCACAGATGAGTCGTAGGATGTTTTTTTCAACTTCAGTAAGAACTACACTTCTTGCCTGTCCCTCATGCAGGATGTCAGTCACCAGTGGTGATACATACTGCTGTCCCTGCCATACGCTGTTGATGGCTTCAATCAGTTCTTCGATGGAAGAACTTTTCAACACGTAGCCATGAGCACCACAATCCATCATGCGCTGAATCATGGAATATTCATCGTGTATGGTCAGTGCGATGACTTTCACCCTGGGATAGTCTTGGATAATCTGATGGCAGAAGGTGATGCCATCTCCATCGGGCATGGAGAGATCAAGCAGCAACACATCTGGACGTCTTTGTTCGAATGCCTGCCTGCAAGATTCCAGCGTTGTAAAGGTATGACTGACGTGTGCCATTCCGCTTTGATTAATCAGATCGGTGAGACCTTCGCAGACCAGTTTGTGGTCGTCTGCGATATTGACATCAATGAGATATTTCTTCATAATGGTAGGGTGATGTTGATATCTGTTCCGACTTCTTGTGTACTGATTATCTTGAGGCTGCCCTTATAGGTGGCGATGCGTTCTCTGATATTGTTCAGTCCCATGCCTTTTTTCATGTCCCTGATACCAGTTCCGTCATCACTGACGGAGAGTGTGACCTGTTGAGGCTCTTGCATCAGTTGGATATTGATGTGATTGGCCTGGGCATGCTTGATGGCGTTGTTTACCAGTTCGTAGGCACAGCGGTAGAGCACGAGTTCCTTGTCTTTATCCAGTCGGATGTCGCCGATAGTTTGAAACTTTGCGTTTGGCACAGAGACGGCGAAGTCGTTGAGTGCCGAAACGAGTCCGTTTCTCAGCAGTTCCTCGGGCATCAGGTGGTGGGCGGTGCGGCGTAGTTCGGCGTGGATGCTGTCGATGAGGGGCAGCGATGGCTCGCCTTGCTCAGTCTTCATCCGCAGCAGCGACAGCATGCCGCCCAGGCCGTCGTGCAGGTCGCGGGCCATGATGCGGCGTTCCTTGGTTTCTGCCTCCAAGGCCACTTTGGCAGCCAACAGTGCTTTCTTTCGTCGCTGTACAACGACCGTCAGCACGGAGCCTGCCACCAACGCGGCAATGGCAATGATGGCTGCTGCCAACAGCCAGCGGTAGAGTTCGCGCTCCTTGTCGAGTGCTGCAATCTGGGCCTCCTTCTTCTCCGTCTCGTAGATCACCTTCATCTGCGACAGACCGCTTTGGTAATGGTCTGTAGAATAACGGCTCATCACATCGTGCATCTTCTGGATATATTCGCGGGCTTTTGCCTTTTGTCCCAATTCTGTATAGATTTCTGCCAACAACTGATAGCAACTTGCGTCAGCACTCGTTGCCAGCGAGTCAGGGTGAATGGTTTGCAGGGCGTAGTTGAGGGCCTGTTGCCATTGCTTCTCAGCCATTGCCACTTCGCAGCAGGCGGCATAGACATTGCTCTTGTCTTCAAACCCCAGATTGTCAACCTGTTTGAGGGCTTCTTTGGCATAGGTCTTGGCGGCAGCAATGTTCGCGTGTCCTTCCATCAGGTTCAGTCGTACCATTGAGGCCAGCACCACATGGTAGTCGCCCACCTCCTCTGTGCGATGGGCGTAATAGAAGGAATAGCAGGGTCCTGCCATATTGATGGCTTTTGGATAGTCGCCCATATTAATATATAGGTGCAGGAGCCCTTTCTGACTCAGCGCTATCATCAGCGAGTCTTTCGATTCCCTGCTCTTGCTGACTCCCATCAGGTAGTTGCGCTCTGCTTCCTGATAGTTGCCCATGAGAAAGTAGAGTTCGCCTACGTTATGGTAGAGCACGGTTTGGCTCTCCAGCCATCTGTACTTCTCGAAGATGGGCAGTGCCAACTGGTAGTAGTGGATGGCCAGATGCGCCTTGTCCTGCATGTTGTAGACGTTTCCTATAGCACCGTAGAGGCACGAGCGTGCATCGTCGACGTCACTCGGCGTATAGCGTTTGTCGTGCTCCATGCTGTCCACCACAGCCAGCGCCTGCTGGAAGATGCGGATGGCTTCGTCGAACTCTTCGCGGGCATAGTGCATCTGTGCAAAGCGTCGCAGCACATCCTGGCGCACTCTCAAACCATTCAGTTCGTAACTTAGTGCTAAAGCCTTATGACCATAGTCGGAGGCTTTGAGGGAGTCGAAAGGCAGGTAGCCGCGCATCAGTTCGTCGTAGGCTCTGAGCAAATCAGCCCCTTTAGGCGGGGTCTTGCTCTTAAGTGCTGTCTCCAATGAGTCAATGCGGGCATTGCGATAGTCGTTGTAAGCCCCAGCGCTGAGAACAGTGAACAGACAGATGATGAGAAACTTTACTTTCATAACATGTGCAAAGATACACAAATAATTTCAAGAACATCTCTTTGGAGTCAAAAAACGTGTAACTTTACTTGCCCGTTACCACCCAAATGGGGGGAATTTTGATGTGTTTCTTCTATTTTACGCCTCAGGTTTGCTGCTAAATGATGAGAATATGCTTAACTTTGGAGAACAGTTTGTAAGGAATAGTAACTTAAACACTAAGACAATGGATATGAAAAAACTGATTTTAATGGCAGTGGCAATAGTTGCCTTATCGACAAGTGCCGATGCTCAGGGATTCTTTAAGAAGTTGAAGGACAAGGCCGTTGAGCGAGTCAAAGAGAAAATTGAAAACAAGGTGGAACGCAAGACCGACGAGGTGATAGATGGCGTGCTAGATGGTGGGATGACAGAAAAGAGCGAGAAGTCACGGCGTGATGATGCCGAGGAAGAAACAACTCCAGTGTCTGTGCCTGACGAACAGCCGCAGGTTGCTACCTCGACGGACTTCAAACGCGGCTCTGTCATCATGTTTGAAGATGACGTCACAAAGGAGCTGGTAGGAGAGTTCCCCTCGAAATGGGACTTGCTGGATGGTGCTGCCGAGGTGAAGACAATAGGTGGCGTGAAGGCCATAGAACCTACAAACAATGCTGTCATCACACCGCTGCTGAAGCAACAGGGTGCCTACCTGCCTGAAGAGTTTACGCTTGAGTATGATTTCTACTATTGGAATAGTGGCAGTCAGGTCAAGGGCAATGACGGCATTGGTTTGAATGACATGGAGCTGAGACTATATACAACAACAGACCGCTCGAATCCTAGCACAGACGATGGAAATGTTACTTTCGAACTGGTGCATGGCGTTTGCGAAACTTACGACCACTCCTACTATAACATGGGCAGGCCTACTGGCTTCAACTACAGATTCAAGCAGGGGTGGAACCATGTAGCCTTCTCGTTCAATAAGCGTGCGCTGAAGGTTTATTTCAATGGTGCTCGCGTGGTAAACCTGCCCAATGTGAAGCAACCTACTTGGTTCGCTTTCCAGGTGCCTTTCGATTATCACAACCTGACGTTTATCCGCAATGTGGTGCTGGCCAAGGGGGCCGTAGAGTTGTACGACCGCAACGCATCAGACATTGATAAGGCTATTGCCGAGACAGGTAAGTTTGTGACCAACAATATCCTGTTTGATACAGGCAAAGCCACCCTGAAGCAGGAGTCGATGATTGAGATTATGAAGGTGGCCGACTACATGAAGAAGAACCCAACGGCTCGTTTCGAGGTGCAGGGCCATACGGATAATCAGGGTTCTGACAAGATCAACGATCCCTTGTCTCAGCAGCGTGCCGAGGCTATTGTCCATGCTTTGGAGGGCTTAGGCGTTGATGGCTTCAACCTGAAAGCCGTTGGTAAGGGCTCTCACGAGCCTGTTGCCGACAACAAGACTGAGGAAGGTCGTGCCAAGAACCTCCGCGTAGAGTTCATCAAGAAATAATACCACGAACGTATGAAAAAGATTTTAATGATCATGGCAGCTACAATGCTGCTTGGTACGACAGAAACTAATGCTCAGGGATTTCTGAAGAAACTGAAGCAGAAAGCCCAGCAGGTTGCCTTTGGTAATAGTGAGAACGAGGAAGAAAAGGTCTTGACTGCAAGCGGGGAAACAGATGATGTCTCAAATCTCGCTGTAGCACAGGGCTGTGATATTATTCCCAAGCGTAAGACTTCAACCGTAACATGGGATGGTGTCTTGACGCCTAGCACTGCCACTACGGCTGAGGCTCTGATGAATGAGTTGCCGCCATTGCCTTCTGCCGGGAAGATGGCGCGAAGCAGCATGGAGGAGCGTGATGCCTATGCCCAGAAGATTGCAGCAGTCGTGCTTCGTGCCGATCAGTTACAGCGCGAACAGTCTGGATGCTCTGATGCAGAGATGGAGGCCTTGCGCCAGAAATGGGAGACAAAGATACAGAACCTGTTTGGCCTGACCAAGGCTGAGATGGCTGTCCTCAACGATGAGAATGCCCCGGAATCCAAGAAAAAGCCTATTCAGGATAAGGTCATGGCTAAGATGATGGGCGGCGATGTCAACACGATGGATCTGGAGAAGTTCGAGAAGATGAGCGAAAAGGAGCAGGAGGCTTATATCCGTCAGCATCCGGAGTTCATACAGCAGATGCAGAAGATGGCCATGAATGCCGGCAACTTCAGCAACCAGATGAAGCAGATGACCGCTGCGTTTAGTGGCTATGAGGCTCAAGTGGGCAGATTGACCAGCAACTATCAGCATCAGATGATGGAGGAAGCCAAGCATGACTATGGTGCCATTGCCAAGAAGTATGAGGACAAGTTGCAGAAAATCTATGGCCAGATATGTGAAGAGGATGATGCCAATAAGATAGATGCCCTTTATGCAGATGCTGACCAGTTGCTTTATGACTATCGTTTGGAAGCGGCCAAGGAGTATCGGGCATCTCTCGAGCGACAGATTGCTAATGTCAGAAAGTATGCCGAGGAGTTCAGTGAACTGTCACAGCGTCTGGTCAATCATGGAGAACTTCCTCAGTGTGCCGTCGGACGAACAGACCTGAATGCCGTTATCATGGTGGGTTGCTTGCTTGATGATGCCTACAAGGAACTGCCTGATGTCGCGTCGTTGAGAGGTTTCTGTACGGAGACTGTCTATGAATTGCCAAAGGGAGGCTGGCACTTCGCTGCTTGGGAGTGTAGAGGTTATATCCAGAACATCAACAATGCCGCTTGCGAATGGCCGCTGTTGGCGATGCGTGAAACTGATGACGGCAATCTGGAATACGGCGTATTGGAATGTGACAAGTTCCGTACCATCAGCGAGTCGGAACTTGAAAGCATCAACAAAAAGGTTGACCTGCGTCTGAAGCAGAAGAAACAGGGTGCCAATAAACCACCTTATGGCATCTATAAGAGCCGCAGTGGTAAGCGACAGGTAGAATATAGTCAGACGGGTGAGATCATCATCAACGGCATGACAACTTGTACACCTATTGCATTTGAGAATAAAAGCGACCGTCTGGAGTGGGTGATGATAGATGACAACAAGGTAGTAAAGTGCATATATGAACTCTGAGATGACAAACGTAAGACAATGGACGATGCTGTGGCTATTGCTCATCATGGGCAGTGCCACAGTATTGTCTGTCAACTACCCCAAAGTGTTTGGCGATAACTAAATAAAAATTATATTTCTGACTGATTATCAACTACTTATAGAGTGATTGGTAATAATTGAGTAACAAACTGGCAACAAAAGGGAAAGGAAAAGAGATTTGTGTTACCCAGATGATGCAAAGGTAATAAAAATCCCGCAATCAGCAAAGAAATCAACCCAAAAAAGAATTTTTTCTTTTTCGCCAGCAAAACGTCTTGATGCTGGCAGTACATCTATAAAGGTTTAGTTCGTATTGCAATATATATAGCAATGGGACGTACTAAACGCAAATATTTCATAGTTTTTTGCACAAAAGCATTGTTATTTCAGGAATTTATTGTAATTTTGCACCAAGAAAAAGAATACCAATAAAGAAAGTGAGGTGATTATGCCAGAGTTTGAGCACAACAGAAGAGAACGATTGGAGGCCGTGATAAAAGAAATCACATCCTCCAAGGAAAAGGCAACCGAATTCCTGCAAGAAGCGGGAATTATGGATGCGACAGGTAATTTAGCACCGATGTACCGATGAACGAAACATTGTATTCAAGACGGTCGAATTTAGTAATCGGTTTTCACGGTTGCGACCAGTCTGTGGTGGATAAAGTAGTTGCTGGCGAGGAAAAACTTCTCGCCAGCACTAATGATTACGACTGGCTTGGGAATGGCATCTACTTTTGGGAGAATAATGAGGCAAGAGCACTGCAATGGGCAGAGGAACTGGTAAAACGTAAAAGTTCATCCGTTAAGACACCTGCCGTGATTGGTGCCATTATTGATTTGGGCTATTGCTTGGATTTGACAGACTCATTATGTCTGGAAGAATTGAAAAAAGGCTATGAAACCTTGGTTGCAATGTGTAATGAAACGGGGATGCCGATGCCACAGAATATGAACTTAGGCAACTCTACGGACTTGTTGCTCCGCAAGTTGGATTGCGCTGTGATTGAGACGATGCATAAGATAAACAAGCTTGCCAATAAGCGTCCATATGATTCTGTGAAAGGCGTGTTTTGGGAAGGGAAGCCATTGTACCCCAACGCAGGCTTCGCCGAGAAGAACCACATTCAGATATGTGTCTGCAATCCAAACTGCATCAAGGGCTATTTCCTCCCAAGAGATATTGATAAAGCATATCCCAATCCATAAGAAAAAAGCGGAAGGATTTGCAAATGACTATTATAGACGAATTCTTCTTTGACACAAACCGCGTGGAGGGCATCACCGAGGCCGACTACCAGCGGGCGCAGCCTTATATCGAGGCGGCACAGGCTTTCGCGCAATCCACCTACCAGAGCATCTACATCATCGACTACTTCCGCAAGAACTTCCTCTATGTGTCGGACAATCCGCTCTTCCTCTGCGGCCACACTGCCGATGAGGTGCGACAGATGGGCTACGGCTTCTACATCAACAACGTACCAGCCGACGAACAGCCGATGCTCACCGAACTGAACCGTGCGGGCTTCCGTGCCTTCGACGATGTGCCGCTGGCCGACCGCCGACGCTGCGTGATGTCCTACGACTTCCACATCCTCACCTTAGACCGTCCGCTGCTCATCAACCACAAGATTACGCCCCTTGTACTCACTGCCAATGGCCGTGCATGGCTCACTCTCTGCACCGTCTCGCTCTCGTCGCACAAGGAGGCCGGGCAGATTCACTTCCGCATCTTGGGACAGAGCGGCTACCGCCAGTATTCGCTCACTGCCCACCGCTGGCAGTCCTGCGAGGGCATCACGCTCACCCCTGAGGAGAAACAGGTGCTTACCCTTTCGGCACAGGGATACACCATGAAGGAGATCAGCGACCACATTTGCCGCTCGTTCGATACGGTGAAGTTCTACCGTCGCCAACTGTTCGAGAAACTCGACGTTGCCAACATCACCGAGGCCATCGCCTTTGCCACCAACTACGGCCTTTTGTAAGTCTCACGGCCCGGCCATTCCCCCGATTTTAACATCTTTTGTTACCCAAATGGGTAATTTTTCATCCCCACGATGCAGAATTACCCATTTGGGTAGTGGATTTATTTGGCCGTTTCATTTACTTTGCAGCAAAAATTCATAAATAAACTCGTAAAGGATATGAAAAGAGTGATTCTATTTTCTGTGATGTGCCTCGTGGCGATAGCCTCGACTGCACAGGGCATCAGCGGACGGGTGATCGACGAGCAAGCCCATCCGATGCCGTTTGCCAACGTCGTATTGCTTAATCGTACCGACTCTGCTTTCATTGCTGGAGCCGTAACGAAGGATGACGGAACTTTCAGCATCAATACCGATAAGCAAGATGGTCTGCTGAAAGTATCGAGTATAGGATATATAACAAAGTATATCGACGCACGGCAGGGTAACATGGGCGACATTCAGATGCAGCCCGATATGCAGATGTTGGGCGAGGTGGTGGTGAAAGGCTCGCGTCCACTGGTTAAGATGAAGGACGATGCGCTTGTAACCACTGTTGAAGGAAGCTACCTTTCCAAGACAGGAACTGCGGGCGACGTTCTGGGTAAGATTCCCGGCGTTATTAGCAACCACGGTGGCGTGGAGGTGCTGGGCCGTGGCACTCCGCTCATCTACATCAACGGACGGCAGATGCGCAACCAGAGCGAACTCGACCAACTGAGCAGCGACCAAATCAAGGATGTGGAGGTGGTGATGACTCCCGGTGCCAAATACGACGCCACCGTCAAGGCCGTCATCCGCATCAAGACCATCCGTCCCGTCGGCGAGGGTTTCAGTTTCAACAGCCGCACGGTGGCGGGCGTGAACCACTACATCTATGGTCTGGAGGAACTGAACCTGAATTACCGCACGGGCGGACTTGACATCTTCGGTATGGCCGAATACGAGAACCGCCGCAGCCGTCAGACCAACGACAGCCGACAGGACACCTACCTGCAGAGCCACTATCAGCAGAACAGTCTGATGCACTACTACAACAAGAACCAAATGTTGGCCGGGAAACTCGGATTCAACTACATGCTCAACGACAAACATTCCATCGGCATGACCTACACCGTGACCTCACGCCCCAACAGACAGACGAGCGACTACTTCACGACCATGCTCATAGGCCAGCAGACTGACGACCAAATTACAGGCCGTGGCAAGGTGGACGGCGACGACATCCAGCACATCATCAGCGGCTACTATGCCGGACAGACGGGCAAATGGTCGCTCGATGCCAATGCTGACGTGCTGCTACAGAAACAGAACTCCGACAACCTGACCTTTGAGGATGCCACACAGGCCGACAACCGCACCGTGACCACCCGCAACGACGTGAAGAACCGCCTCTATGCCGCCAAATTCGTGGCAGGCCACCCACTTTGGAAAGGCAAGCTGGAAATTGGTGCCGAGGGCAGTTACGTTCACCGTACCGACGTGTTCGGCAACGTGGAAAACATCATCGATGCTAGCGACACGAAGATTGAGGAAAACAGCACGGCGGCCTTCGTCCAACTGATGCAGCGTCTGAACAAACTGACGCTCATAGCCGGACTGCGCTACGAATTCCTCGACAGCCGTTACTACGAGGGCGGCGTGAAGATGGGCGACGAGAGCCGTACCTACAGCGACCTCTTCCCCTCGTTGATGTTGATGTATCCCTTGAAGAACGTGCGTGCCCGGCTCTCGTATTCACGCAACATTAACCGCCCCGCATTCAGCCAACTCAGCGGCAACGTCAAGTACATCAACCGCTACACTTACGAGAGCGGCAACCCCTACTTGAAACCTTCGTACCGCGACAACCTCTCGCTGGCACTCAATTACAAATGGCTGACGGGAATGATTGACTATGCCCGCGTTCACGACTACATCATCACCTCCTATTCATCCTACAAGGACGATCCGACCATCGCCCTGCTGCGTAAGGACAATGCCCGTGGCTTCGACAACCTCTCACTGATGGTATCGGTTGCACCCACCTTCGGCAAGTATCATCCGCAGTTGATGGTGGCCACGCAGATGCAGAACCTCGAAGTGCAATACCGTGGCGAGACCAAGAAGATGAACAGCCCGATGACCATCGTTCGCTTCAATAATGCCATCAACTTGCCCTTCGACTCATGGCTCAATGCCGATTTCTCGTGGCGTTCGGCTGGCGATACCGAGAACATACACCTCGCACAGTCGTGGCAGTTCGACATCAGCCTCTACAAAGCCTTCTGGAACGACCGCCTTACCGTCAAACTGGCCTGCACCGACCTCTTTGGCAGCATCCGCCAGAAAGCGACCATCTACAGCGACATCCGCGAAATATATCTTGACAAGCGCCTCGACACCCGCAACCTCGAACTCACCGTGCGCTATAACTTCAACCCTGCCAAGAGCAAGTATCGCGGACAAGGTGCCGGTAACGACGTAAAGAACCGCTTCTGAAGATGCAACCAATTCATCATTACATAGATTTAAGCTGGGCCGTGGTGGGCATTTGTGAGAATCCCCACCAGCCCCTTTTATCCCACATCCCTGGCATCAACAAGGACGAGGCCACAGCCGTGGAGCATTACGTCATCGGCTACATGGCCTTCTGGCATATCGCCTTTGTCGATGAAAGCCGTCTCGTGCCCTGCAACGACGATGCCCTGCGCAACGATGCCCGCCGCAAGATAGACCGCTACATAGCCGATCATCCACCCGTCGAGACCTTCCCCCGCTTCTACCTCGTCCTGCTCCGTCAGCCGATAGCCCCGATGGATCTGGACGGCATGAGCCGGGTTTATCAGGTGTAAAACCAATTAAATCTGCGAAACTCTCAAAACAGGTTACTGCTGTTAGAGACAGTAACCTGTTATTCTCTATAAACGAACACCTCGTATTCTTGTCTGTTCTTGTTCTTCCCGCTGCATGCGTCTTTTCTCCAATTGCTGGTTCAGCCATTGCCCGATGGGTGTCTGCTCAATGGTCAGCAGTAACTTTTGCTTCGTTTGGTGTACGACTTGCGCTGTCACGCTGTCAGCCCATACATTAGTGCCTCGCCAGTCAGTACGCAGCCATCCCGTATGTTTCAGGGGGTTGCCTGTCAGCAGTTTGTCGGTCTGGTTTGGTGTAAACCCGTGCTTGAAACATTCATTCTCAATGCGCAGATACTCGCCGACTATGGGGAACCAGCGCAGAATCTTGTCTATTGTGGACTGCTTGCCGTCGATGGTCTTCTGCATTTCTTCTTTTGTGCGCCGTAGGTCATTGGAGCTTTGTGTCTGCTGTTTCTGCATATCCCGTTGCAGTTGCTCTATCTGCTCGTCCTTTGTACCGAGTGCAGCCTGTAGTCGGTTGTTTTCAGCCTCCAGTCTGCTAATCTTGTTGCTACCCAACAAAGAGTTGACACCTTTCAGGACGGTAGTGGCTGTCTTGGCTGCTGTATTTTTCAATTCCTCGGTCTTTCTCTCTGAGCGGATGCGGGCCAGTTCCTGCTCTGCCTGTTCCTTTTGCTTCAGCAGCAAGTCCACGTCTTCCTGTATGTCCTTGCCTTGCTCCATCAGCATACGATAATACTGATGCGTGGAGATATGCTGGGCTTCTGACCCTTCGATGCCCCTCTGCAGCCCGTACTTGCCCATCAACTGTGCATAGGTGTCCTGATAGCGTTTCAGCCGTGGACGGCTCATTACCTCGTCGGCACACAGGCGTGGAGCCGATACTTTCTTGCGGTAGGTGCGCTTCACGTTCTGCTCCTTTTTCTGCTTCCTGCGCTCGGTCTCGACAATGGGGACAATAGTGGCGTGCAGATGGGGTGTGCTCTCGTCCATGTGTAGGACAGCCGATACCAGATTGTCGGCTCCATAGGTCTGTCGTAGCCAGTCTATGTTGTCCTGACACCACTCGTCCAGCCTGCCCTGCTGCTCTATCTGCACCATGTCCTCGTGGGTGGCTGTCAAGAGAATGCGGATGGCATGGACCTGGTTCTTGCCTACCTTGCGTTTCAGCCCTGCCGTATCGAGGCGGTGCTGGATGGCCTGTGTGCGGTTCTTCACACCGTCGGGAAACTGGATAAGTTCCTTATTCAGATGCGTCCTTTCCTGATCCGCATTTTTCGGTTGGATGGTTCTCTCTATGTGTGCCGACATTCCGCTGTCGGCACCTTTGGCCTTGTCTAAGTGTAATACTGCGTAGCCCATATTCTTTCGTGTTCGTTTACGTGATTGTTATTCCGTTAAAGTTCGCTTGCGTCGGCTCAGCCGCTGGAGCAGGGGTGTCCAGAGGGGTGCAACCCCGTTGGCTTATTGGGGGATTTTTAGCATTACGGTGTAATGCGGCTCGAAAAATCCCCTAATAAGCTACGGTATTTTCTTTGGCAAATACCGTCATGCTGCGCAGCACTGGCCATCGGAGAGTGGTGTTCTTTCTGTTCGCTTTGGCTGTTGGGCAGTCACTAACAACTGGAGCTGGCTAGCGCAAGTTTGAATTATTCTGCCTTATATATGCCCTGTGATAAACTGTACTTCTTGTCGTGCTTGACTATCATTCCGCAGGACATCAGCCACTTGTTGAGGGTGACGAGCGAGTTGCGCCCACGCTCATAGCCGATGGAGGCATAGCCCACTTTCAGTGCGTCAAGCAACTGGGAATATCCCTGTATGTCGCCATCCTTGAATGCTGCCAAAAGTGCCTCTTGATGTTTCTCGTCTGGCAGTTCCGTGAGAGGAAGCCGTTCTGTCTTGCACTGGTTACATTCATAGCCATTGACCAATTCAGGGAGGGACTCGGCATTGATACGGAATGCGAAAGGCTCAAATTCCTTGTCCCGTATGTGCATGGCCTTGACCTCGCTGATGTTTGCATCTGTCTGGCTCTTGGTTATCTGTAGCACCGTCTCGGCTTTGTTGTTCAGTTCCGTGCCAATATGTCCGCGAGTGTTGTCGTCGCCTTTGTTCAGGTGAAGTACGGTATGAATGTGCAGATTATACTCTCCAGACCATCGCATCAGCAGATTGATGACCTCGGTGGATTCAGTAGGATTGTTGATGTCATACATCAGGTCACGGATGCCATCAATCACTACCAGCCCGATGCCCTTGATGTTGCTGAGCATATAGTCTATAACCGTCCTCCTCCGTTCCGGCGGCAGTTCACGCATTGCGACAAATAAGAGATTGGGACAATCTGCATCTGTCGGAAGATTGGCAAGCAGCAGAATCCGCCTCATCACCTTCTGACAGTGGTACTTGCTCTGCTCCGTGTCGATATAGAGCACCTTGCGGCGGTCTTCGGGAAAGTTTGCCGAGTAGTGCAGCACCTCGCTATTGGAGAGTGCTGCCGCTACGATGGCAGAGACGTTGAATGTCTTCTTGCTTTTTGCCTTTCCTGTCGATGCACTGAAATTTCCGAGTGTGCCGATGGTGGAGCCGTTCACCTGAAGAATTTCGGGCGGAACGGCATACTCATCGGTAACTCTCATGTGTATGGACTGCCAGATGACCTTGAATTCGTCCTTGGTCATGTTCTGACCATCGGGACGGCTGATATTCTGTGTTTCCATACGCCTACTTACGGTTAAGAATGTACTGCTGTGCCTCATGGTCTATCTGCCCCTGTGTCTTTACGGGATTCTGACGAAGCCATGCTTCGAGCATGTCCTTCTCGAAGTAGATCATCTTTCCCTGAGGCTTATAGTGGGGGATGCTGCCAGTCGAGGTGAGTTTGTAGAGATAACTCTTCGACAGGTTAAGGAACTTGCAGGCTTCTTCGAAACTCAGCACGTTCTTGGTCAGGTACACGAGGTTTTCAAGTTCCTCGATTCTTTCTTCAATACTCTTTTTTACTGCCATATTGATATAACTTTTAAAATTAGACAATAGGAGTGCGCGCCCTCCGAAACTTTGAATTCGGGGGCAAAGGTATTGAAGATTAGTCTATGACTTGTTTGAGAATGTTTGAGGTCTTATCCTATTCTCAATGTTTTTACAGTTGTTCGATGTATCTGTCTATCTTTGCATATGTTTTATTTTTCTTGCCGTCCTCGGCATCGAACTTGGAACTGGAGAGGTCAGCCTGCTTCAGATAGTCGTCCTTTCGGGAAGCCTTTATCAACTTGTTCCTGGCGATGACAGCCTGCCACTGCTCAGAAATAAAGCCAGTAGCGGCAAGCCGTGAAAAGAAATAGGAAAGAATACGGTTGTTCCTTGACCTGAAAACGTGGTTGTGCTGGCAGTCGAAAAGAGATTTCAGCTGGTCTTGTGTGATGTCGCCGCCTTTGAACATCTTGACCTCGTTAACACAAAAGGTCAGGGTATCTATCTGGTCTTCGTCAAACTCATGCTCAAAAGTGTATTCCATAGGTGCATCAGGCTGGTTTTCTTCGTTGTCGGCCTGTACTGCGGCTTGCTCTGTTTCCTTCTTTTCAAGCACTTCGTCTTCACTGTCATGTTTCTGCGAAAACAAACTCTGCATTTCTGACTGGAGGATAACAGCTTCCCTGAAGTTCTTTCTCTGCTTCAGGTAATCTTTGTATTTTTCGGAAACAATCACCCTGCACAGCACAGAAAAGAAAGGCAGTGCGCTGTCGAAAATAGTATTGTCCTTGCAGAAGTCCTGATAGGTGGCATCAACACGGGAATGGAACCACCTATGTTTTTCTTCTTTGTTCAGACTCTCAATAAAAGTGCTGTCCCAGAGGAAATCCTGAGTATCGTAGTCGTCTCTCATACATCTGACAGCAGGGTATATGTTGTAACTATCTTCCAATTCGTCCACAACACGAATATACTCTTTCTTCTCAATCTCAACCATCTGCTTCTCGTCAAGATATTCACCCTTGTTCTCTATCTTGTCTGTCAGAGTACGTAAAGAGCCCGTGATGCAATAACGCATGGTCTCTTGTATATTCTTGATTCTTTTCTCTTGCTCGTCCATATTATCCTGTCCTTATCTTTTGGGTGCAAAATTACTCAAAAACAGCGAGAAAAGGAAACAAAAGGGAAAAAGAAGCAGTGCATTTAACATTTCTTTTTCCCTTTCGTTGTCTATGATATTCTGTGACTACGTGAGGCTTGGTATCAGATTCACAGCCTCGTCTTTTTTCTTGTCAACTATCTTGGCGTAAATCTGTGTGGTCTTGATTTGTGTATGGCC
>JAFUST010000036.1 GCA_017467535.1 Prevotella sp.
AGCTCACGGCACCCCGCTTTGGGCAGGTTGTCCGGAGCACGGATATAGTTGCAGTAGAGCACTACGCTTGTGACGAGGACGGCTTCCTCGTTCTCCTTCTCGTCATGCTTGTAGTAGCCCCATCGTGATATGCCAAGTAATTTGTGAAATCAGACGGTGGCTTGAGGCGCTGGAAAAGGTACACATAATCTGCCAATTCCACTCCATTTCTTCCAAAAATCTTTCGCTCCGCCCTTATTTTTTCCATAAACCACGCTGAAATGCCCCTACTTCACCCAAAACATGAAATGGGTCAAGTTACGCCGTCGCAAAGAAAAAACAAACAAGTTTGTTTTGTTCTTCTCTCGATTTTTCGTAACTTTGGCTTCGCCGAACTTACTATGCACTCGGAAATGAAAAGAAAAGCAAACTTTCCTTTTGCATTTCCCTCGTTTTTTCGTAACTTTGCATCCCGTTATGCGATATGTATTGACCTTACTGATAATATGCATCTTCGCCTGCGGAGCCTCTGCACAGCATCACCTGAAGCCACACGTAAAGGCTGAACTGGAATACTACTTGCAGCGACACAACGTGCAGGACGAGGGCTTCGACATGGTGGCACGCTATGCCGAAGAAGGTGACTCGGCCATCACCGCCTACAGGCCACAGGGCAAGATTGCACCCCTGGGGATGTTCTTCCGCTGGAAGGATTTTGCACGAGAGGGCACCTGTCTGGTGCGCGACCGTCAGGGACGCTATGTGCTGGGCACCTTCCATGCCGACACGCTGGTCAGCGGCATCCGCATCGATTCGATAGGCACCTACGTCGGACAGTTCAACCGCCAGATGGAGGCCACGGGCCACGGCTCCTATATGCATTCTGACCATTCGTTCTATGAGGGCCACTGGGAACGCGACCAGCGCAACGGCTTCGGCTTCTGCATCTACCAGGACAACTTGAAGGCTGGCGAGTGGCTCAACGACCGCTTCCGCGGTGAGCGCATGAACTACCACAGCGACCGCATCTACGGCATCGACATCTCCCGCTACCAGCACGAGCACGGCCGCCGGCGATACGCCATCGACTGGAAACGCATGCGAATCACCAGCCTGGGGCGTCGCATCAGCGAGGAGCGCGTCAGCGGCACGGTCGACTATCCCGTGTCGTTCGTCTACGTGAAGGCCACCGAGGGTATCTCGATCACCAACAACTACTTTACCACCGACTACGAGAGTTGCCGTCGTAAGGGGGTGCCCGTGGGTGCCTACCACTTCTTCTCCACCAAGCAAACGCCACAGGAGCAGGCCACTCACTTCATGGCCAAGGCCCGCTTCCAGCACGGCGACCTGCCACCAATGCTCGACATCGAGCCCTCCGACGTGCAGATCAAGCAGATGGGCGGCCCCGAGGTGCTGTTCAGGAACATCCGCACGTGGCTACAGGCAGTGGAGCGGCGCACGGGGTGCCGTCCCCTACTCTACGTCAACCAGCGCTTCGTCAACACATGGCTCGACTATGCGCCCGACCTGAAGCGCGACTATCAGTTTTGGATTGCCCGCTACGGCGACTACAAACCTGACATCCACCTGGCCTTCTGGCAGATGAGTGACAACGGTCGCGTCTCGGGCATCACGCCGACAGTAGACATCGACGCCTTCAACGGCTACGAAGGCCAGTGGCAGGAGTTCCTGCGCGAACATTGTATCAAATAAAACGAAACACTAACGAAGAATATGTATTTCACCGGAATCATCATCGCCATCAGCACCTTTCTGATCATCGGCTTCTTCCATCCTATCGTCATCAAGGCCGAATACTACACGGGCACCCATCTGTGGTGGCTCTTCCTCGTGGTGGGCGTGGCAGCCATCGGCGGCGCACTGTTCATCGAGAACGAGATTGTATCAGCCATCGTGGGCGTCTTCGGGGCCTCGTCGCTCTGGGGCATCGGCGAACTCTTTTCGCAACGGAAGCGTGTACTGAAAGGCTGGTTTCCCATGAACCCCAAGCGCCGAAGTGACTATGAAAACTGAACTACTGCTGGTGGGCAAGACCACCGACAAGCACTTTGAGGCCGGCATCCGCGACTATGCCCAGCGCATAGATCACTACATGCCGTTCAACATCACCGTCATACCCGAACTGAAGAACACGAAGAATCTCTCCGAGGAACAGCAAAAGCAGGCAGAGGGAGACTTGATCCTGAAGCAGATACAGCCGCAGGACACGGTGGTGCTACTGGACGAGCACGGAGCCGAGATGCGCAGCATGGACTTTGCCCGTTGGTTGGAGCAGAAGCGCAACACGGCTCGCCGCCTGGTGTTCGTCATCGGCGGCCCCTATGGTTTCTCGCCCGCCGTCTATGCCCGTGCCAACGAGCAGGTGTCACTGTCACGCATGACGTTCTCCCACCAGATGGTACGCCTGGTGTTCACCGAACAGATATACCGTGCCTGCACCATCATCAAGGGCGAGCCTTATCACCACGAATAGTCTTTTTAGAGGCAAAAAAAGAAGCGAAGAGCCATCGACATTGTGGTCCTTCGCTTCTCGCTTTCTTTTTCCTTCTATGGATGACGTGCTGTCTACAAGTCGCTGTAGTCGCCCGTGAAGGTGGTGGTCTGCATGTTGCCCGTGTCGAAGCCGCGCTTCAGCCAGCGCTTGCGCTGCTCACTGGTGCCGTGGGTGAACGACTCGGGCTGTGAGTAGCCCTGAGCACGCTTCTGCAGCCAGTCGTCGCCGATGGCCTTGGCCAGTTCCAGTCCCTTCTCCATATCACCATACTCCAGCGAGTGGTTCTTTGCATCCTCGTAGTGGGCCCATACGCCGGCATAGTAGTCGGCCAGCAGTTCCAGCCGGACGCTCACCTGATTGGCACGCGTCTTGTCCAACTGGCTCATCTGCTGATGGGCCTTGTTCAGAATGCCCAGCGAATACTCCACGTGGTGGCCTATCTCATGGGCAATAACGTAGGCATAGGCAAAGGTGTTGCCCTGCACGCCCAGTTGCTTCTTCATCTCGGTGAAGAACGACAGGTCGACATAGAGTTTCTGGTCGCCCGAGCAATAGAAGGGACCAACGGCTGCCGTGGCCGAGCCGCAGGCAGAGTTGACACTGTTGGTGAAGAGCACCAGCGTGGGGGGCTGATACTCGCCCAGCCCGTTCTGGCGGAACACCTCGGTCCATACGTCCTCGGTGCTGGCCAGTATCTGGGCGCACTCCTCGGCCAGTTGCTGCTCCTCCTCGGTGAAATCACGCTGTCCGGCAGGCGTCTCCGTCTGCATCGACAGCCCTCCATTCTGCACCACATTGCTCACCACATCACCCAGATTGCCGCCCGACAAGAATGTCATGAGGGCAATGATGATGATACCGCCGATGCCACCGATGCCAGCCTTGGCACCCGTGCTCATACCGCGGCGGTCTTCCACGTTGGAACTCTTTCTTCTTCCGTCAAGTTTCATAGAAGTATCGTTTTTGGGGGATTAGAAGTCCTTGGTCTGTTCGGCCACCTCGGCATTGATCTTGTCGATAAACTCCTGAATGCTCATCGTGGCCTGTTCGCCGCCGCCCTGCTGGCGCATGGAGACGAGACCCTCGGCTGCTTCCTTCTCGCCGACGATGACCATGTAGGGGATGCGCTTCAGTTCGTTGTCGCGAATCTTGCGGCCCAGTTTCTCGTTGCGCAGGTCGATGGAGCCACGCACGCCCTGTTCGTTGAACTGGCGGAGCACGCTCTGGGCATAGTCGTTGTACTTCTCCGACAGCGGCAGCACCACCACCTGGTCAGGCGTGAGCCAGAGTGGGAAGTGACCGCTGGTGTGCTCGATGAGCACGGCGGTGAAGCGTTCGAGCGAACCGAAGGGGGCACGGTGAATCATCACGGGCGTCTTCTTCTGGTTGTCCTCGTCGGTGTACTCCAGATGGAAGCGCTTGGGCAGGTTGTAGTCCACCTGGATGGTGCCGAGTTGCCAGCGACGACCAATGGCGTCCTTGATCATGAAGTCGAGTTTCGGGCCGTAGAATGCAGCCTCGCCGTATTCTACCTTGGCGGGCAGGCCCTTTTCGGCACAAGCCTCCTGGATGGCACGCTCAGCCAGTGCCCAGTCTTCGTCGGTGCCCACATACTTCTCGTGGTTGTTGGGGTCGCGCAGCGAAATCTGTGCCTCGAAGTTGAATCCGAAGGCCGAGAGCACCACATTGATAATATCCATCACGTTAAGGAACTCCTGCTTCACCTGATCGGGACGGCAGAACAGGTGGGCATCGTCCTGAGTGAACGAGCGGACACGGGTCAGGCCGTGCAGTTCGCCCGACTGCTCATAGCGATACACTGTGCCGAACTCGGCGATGCGCAGCGGCAGGTCCTTATAGGAACGGGGCTTCCATGCGAAGATCTCGCAGTGGTGAGGACAGTTCATCGGCTTCAGCAGATACTCCTCGCCCTCCTCAGGTGTCTGTATGGGCTGGAAGGAGTCCTTGCCGTAGTGATCCCAGTGGCCACTGGTCACATAGAGATTCTTTGAACCGATGTGCGGCGTGATAACTTCTTGATAGCCATAGCGCTTCTGCACCTTACGCAAGTGGTCCTGCAGGCGCAGACGCATATCCGTACCCTTCGGCAGCCAGATGGGAAGACCCTTGCCCACCTTGTCGGAGAATATGAAGAGTTCCATCTCCTTGCCTATCTTGCGGTGGTCGCGCTTCTTGGCCTCTTCGAGCATCACCAGGTAGTCGTCCAGCATCTTCTTCTTCGGGAATGAAATGCCGTACAGGCGCTGCATCTGCTCGCGGGTGGCGTCGCCGCGCCAGAAGGCACCAGCCACGCTGGTCAGTTTGATGGCTCTGATATCACCCGTGTCCACCAAATGCGGGCCGCGGCAGAGGTCGGTGAACGCACCCTGCGTATAGGTTGTAATCGTACCGTCTTCCAGATCCTGCTCGATGTGCTCGCACTTGTAGGTCTGGCCGTCTGCGGCAAACTCCTTCAGAGCGTCAGCCTTAGCCACCTCCTTGCGTACCACGGGCTCCTTCTTCGAAGCCAGTTCCTTCATCTTCTGTTCAATCTTGGGGAAGTCGCTCTCCTTGATGCTCTCGCCGTTAGGCAGCAGCACGTCGTAGAAGAAGCCACTCTCTACGGCAGGACCGAAACCGAACTGGATGCCAGGATACAACTCCTTGAGCGCCTCAGCCAGCAGGTGGGCACTGGTGTGCCAGAATGTGTGCTTGGCCTGTTCGTCTTCCCACTTGTAGAGTTCAAACTTGCAGTCCTCATTTATGGGACGGTTCAACTCCACCGTTTCACCGTTCACAGCGCAGCAGAGCACGCTGCGTGCCAGAGCCGGCGAAATGCTCTCGGCAATCTCGAGTCCAGTCACGCCCTGCTCATACGAGCGAACAGATCCGTCTGGAAAAGTAATGTTGATCATATCTACAATATATGTTTAAGTTTTAAAGCGGTGCAAAGTTACACACTTTTCCCCATTCAGCCAAAACTAAATGCAAAAAAGTGAACCTCAGGCTTGCATAATGCGCCTGTAGGACTTGCGCAGTTTGCGCACGGCCTTGTCGCGAATCTGGCGAACGCGCTCACGCTTCAGCCCCATGTCGACAGCAATCTCGGCCATCGTCAGGCTGTCCTGTCCCAAGCCGTAGTAGGCCTCCACCACTCTGGTTTCCCGCTCGTCGAGCGAGCGCAAGGCACGCTCCACAGCAGCCTCGATACTGGCATTATATACCCGCTCGTCGGCCATCGGGGCATTGGTGTTGACCAGCACCGAAAGCAGGCTGACATTCGCCTTCGACCCCAGCGGTGCATCGACCGAGCGGGTCTGTCCGTCGCGACGGCTTTCCACGCGCTGCTCGGCACTCTCCGCCTTCAGGGCGCGCTCTATATGCTGGCGGATGAACACGACGGCATAGTTTACGAAGCGCAGGCCGCGCGAGGCATCATATTTGGCTGCGGCCTTCATCAGTCCCAGGTTGCCCTCGCTCACCAGGTCCTCCATCTGCAGGCCCTGCCCCTGATACTGACGGGCTATGGCCACCACAAAGCGCAGGTTGGCCTCCACCAACTTGTTCATGGCGCGTTCGTCGCCCTTGCGAATACGCTCCGACAACCGCCGTTCCTCGTCCTCGGAGAGCAGCGTCTCGCGCCCTATCTCGTCCAGGTATTTGTTCAGAATGCTGTCTTCCATCATTATTTCATTATTATCGAGGGCAAAGTTACTAAGAAAAAACGAGACGGCAAAGAAAAGGACAAATTTTCCGTGCTACACCTTGCTGCTTTCAGGAAAATGTTGTACCTTTGCGGGCAATAAAGACAACATACTTAACGATTATACAATGGAACTTATTGAGCGTTTTCTGAACTACACTAAGTTTGACACGCAATCATCGGAAGAGAGCGAGAGCGTGCCGAGTACACCGAAACAACTTATCTTTGCGCGATACCTGAAAGAGGAACTGGAACGCGAGGGGCTGGAGGATGTGGAACTGGACGAGAAGGGCTACATCTACGCCACGCTGCCTGCCAACATCAAGGGCGAGGCTCCCGTCATCGGCTTCATCTCGCACTATGACACCAGCCCCGACTGCTCGGGTGCCAACATCAAGCCGCGCATCGTGAAACAATATGATGGGAGCGACATTGTGCTCTCTGAGGGCATCGTGTCGAGTCCGAAGCGCTTCCCCGAACTGCTGCAGCACGTGGGCGAAGACCTGATCGTGACTGACGGTACCACACTGCTGGGAGCCGACGACAAGGCGGGCATCGCCGAGATTGTGCAGGCAATGGTCTGGCTGAAGGAGCACAAGGAGGTGAAGCACGGCAAGATTCGAGTAGCCTTCAATCCCGACGAGGAGATTGGCATGGGTGCCCACCACTTCGACGTAGAGAAGTTCGGCTGCGAATGGGGCTACACGATGGATGGCGGCGACGTGGGCGAACTGGAGTTCGAGAACTTCAACGCTGCCTCGGCCAAGATCACCATTAAGGGTGTGAGCGTACATCCGGGCTATGCCAAGGGCAAGATGGTGAACGCCTCGTTGTTGGCTGCTGAGTTCATTGGTATGCTGCCCGCCGACGAGCGGCCAGAGACCACCGAGGGCTACCAAGGCTTCTTCCACCTGACGGGACTTCAGTCGCAGACAGAACAGGCCCGTCTCTCCTACATCATCCGCGACCACGACCGCGAGAAATTTGAGGCCCGCAAGCGCCTGATACAACAGAAGGCCGAACGCCTGAACGAAAAATACGCCGCCAAGGGCTGTAGCATGACCTGCGAGGTGAAGGACCAGTACTACAACATGAAAGAGAAGATAGACCCGCGGATGCACGTCATCGACCTGGTGCTGCGCGCCATGCAGGACTGTGGTGTGGCACCGAAAGTAAAGCCCATTCGCGGCGGCACCGACGGAGCACAACTGTCGTTCCGCGGACTACCCTGCCCCAACATCTTCGCTGGCGGCATCAACTTCCACGGGCCCTTCGAGTTCGTGAGCATACAATCGATGGAGAAGGCTATGCAGGTGATTATCAAGATATGCGAACTGACGGCAGGGTATAACGATTGACGAGAGAGACTATGGCAGAACTCCCCCCAATGATACAAGACCTGGCCCTCATACTTGTGGTGGCTGGCATCGTGACGCTCGTCTTCAAGAAACTGAAGCAACCGCTGGTGCTGGGCTACATCGTGGCTGGTTTCCTGGTGTCGCCCCACATGCCCTACACGGCATCGGTGGTCGACATGGCCAACATCCACCTATGGGCCGACATTGGCGTGATGTTTCTGCTGTTTTCGCTGGGTCTGGACTTCTCGTTCAAGAAAATCCTGAAGATGGGAGCATCGCCCATTATCTCGGTGACGTGCATCATCTTTGCTATGTCCATGCTGGGCATCATTGTGGGCAACGTCTTCGGCTGGTCTCGTATGGACTGCATCTTCCTGGGCGGTATGCTGGCCATGAGCAGTACCACTATTATATATAAGGCGTTCGACGACCTGGGCCTACGGCAACAGCAGTTTGCCGGCCTGGTGATGAGCGTGCTGATACTAGAAGACATCCTGGCTATCGTGATGATGGTGATGCTGAGTGCCATCGCCGGGGGAAGCAGTCCAGACGGCAGTCAGATGCTGGTCTCGATAGCCAAGATTGTATTTTTCCTGGTGCTCTGGCTGGTGGTGGGTATCTTCGCCGTTCCACTCTTCCTGCGCAGCGTGCGCAAACTGATCAATGCCGAGGTGCTGCTCATCGTGTCGCTGGGCATGTGCTGTGCGATGGCCGTTTTCTCCACCAAGGTGGGCTTCTCGTCGGCCTTCGGCGCGTTTATCATGGGCAGCATCCTGGCCGAAACCGTCGAGGCCGAGCGCATCGAGAAACTGGTGGACCCGGTGAAGAACCTTTTCGGAGCCATCTTCTTCGTGTCGGTGGGTATGCTGGTGGACCCACAAATACTCGCTGACTACGCCCTACCCATCTTCGTGCTGGTGATGACCATCATCGTGGGCCAAGCCGTGTTCGGCTCGTTGTCGTTCATGCTGGGCGGCGAGTCGCTGAAGTCGGCCATGCGCTGCGGCTTCTCAATGGCCCAGATCGGTGAGTTTTCGTTTATTATCGCCTCGCTCGGCCTGTCGCTGGGCGTGATTGGCGACTTCCTCTATCCGGTTGTGGTGGCCGTATCAGTTATTACCACATTCCTCACACCTTACATGATACGGCTCGCCACGCCGGCTTACAACGTGCTGGAGGCCCATCTGCCAAAGCCCATCATCAAGACGCTGAACCACTTCTCCACCAGCCACCCTAACAGCACGGAGAAGAACAAATGGAAGAGCCTGCTGACGCAGATGGCCGTGAACACCATCGTCTACTCCATCTTGGCCGCCGCTGCCATCGCCGTGATGTTCATGTTCTTCCATCCCTTCATCACGAAACTGCTGGGCCAGCATTGGTACACCAACGCCATCACGATTGTGACAACCATCCTGATCATTGCTCCATTCCTGCGGGCTATGGTGATGAAGAAGAACCACAGCGAGGAGTTCCGCGCCCTGTGGGAAGAAAGCAATCGCAACCGCCTGCCCCTGCTATTCACTATCTTGGCACGCTTCTTCATCGCCCTGGGCTTCGTGTTCTCCGTCTGTCGTCACCTGACCCATTTCGGACCGGCCCTACTGGTCACCATCGGTATGCTGATGCTGGTCGGCATCATCCTGTCGCGCTCCATCAAACAGCGCAGCATCAGGCTGGAGCGCCTGTTCATCAATAACCTGCGCTCACGCGACATCGAAGCCGAGGTGCACGGAAAGAAGCGTCCGCTGTATGAAGGCAAACTACTGGACCGCGATATCCACATCGCCGAGTTCGACATCCCGCAGGAGTCGACCTGGCTGGGTAAGACGCTGAAGGAACTGAACTTAGGCCGGCAGTATGGTGTCCATGTGAGCAGCATCCTGCGCGGTAGTCAGCGGCTGAACATCCCCGACGGCGATTCGCGCATCTACCCGATGGACCGCATCCAAGTGATCGGCAGCGACCAACAACTGGCCGTCTTCGGCCAGGCCCTGCAACAGCAGGTGGTGAGTGAAGAGAACATTGAGCAGCGCGAGATGAAACTACGTCAGATCATCATCACAGGGCGCAGCCCCTTCGTGGGCAAGACCCTGCAGGAAAGCGGCATCCGCAGCGAATACGGCTGCATGGTCGTAGGACTGGAGGAAGGAAAGGAGAACCTGTCTGGCGTCTCACCCAAACGCACGTTCAACGAGGGCGACATCATTTGGATAGTTGGCGAGCAGAAAGACATCGACCGCCTGCTTAGCAGCGCCAACTAATACCACTGAACAGAATTGGAATAGCCGCTGCGCTTATCGTACTTGAGCGCATCGGTCAGCGTGGAGGCGTTGCAACGGAAGGAGAAGTTGTAACTGGTGTAAGGCGCGAGCACGACTGAGCATGACATATTGAAGCAATGCAGGTCGCGCGAGAGAGAAGCCGTGGTCATCGATATCTTCTTGTTCTCGAAGTCATATCCGCTGGAGAACGATATGTTCCATCCGTCGCTGATGCGCAGGTTGCCGCTGACATTGAGGTTCTGTGTGAACTTGTAGGGATAGCGCATCGTGCTGTAGTTGAACTTGGTGCGGTCGGTGTTCTCGCGCATCGTGATGCCATAGCCGAAACTGAGCGACCAAGGTAGCGAGTAGGCCATGTAGCCGTCCTCGTCTACATCGGCTTTCTCCTTCGTCTGCTTCTTGGCACCATGCTTGCCGGCCTCCAGGTCGTGGTCTATGTTGGTGTCGGTCTCGTTGTCCCAGTCTTCATCATCGTTGTTCTTGTCCTTGTCCGTCTTGCCCTTCTTCTCAACACGCTCTCCCCTTAGCCACTTGAAGAGGTTGGCCAACTTTTCGTTGTTGATAGTGTACGACAGGTTCTGCGACATACCCTGAAAGCGGCCTATCTGGCCCTTCTCCCAATAGGTGGTATGCTCACTCACACGGGGCGTGGCGCCCACAGAATCGGCCTCGTAGACGTAACTGGCGAACTGGGCATTCAGGTTGAACGTGTAACTCTTGGTTAGTTTCAAGCGCAAGCGCATACTCAGATCACTCCAGGGGCGCACCTTCGCAGCCATATTGTAGGACATGCTGAGTCCCAGTTCGTCGATGATACTGATCTTCTTCACACCGGTGGAATCATCATCAGACTTGATCTTCATCTCCACATTGTTGCCCAGGTCGAAGGACACCGAGCCCGTCTTGCCCCTGCCCGGCGCGCCGTAGAGTTCGCCAGAATAAGGCGAGTACTCCACCATCGTGACGTTGCCCTCAGCATCGGTCTTCTGGTAGGTGCGCCAGTAGCCATAGTGAGCGGCACCGAAGTCGGGCGCATAAGTCAGACTGACTGACGGGGTCATGACGTGGCGGATCTTCTCTACCTTGTCGCCGAAAAGGAACCTGAGGGGCTTATAGAAACCGTAGAGTTTGGTCTGCGCACGGAGCGACATATTCCAGTTGTAGACGTTGTAGAAGCCATAAGTGGTATCAGCCACCTCGGTCTGACGGGTATCATCCCACGAACGCATGACGCGCTTCATGTAGGTGCGGTCGGTGAAGGACACCGATGGTGTGATATTGATATAATTAAAGAGGTTGAACGTCGCGCTGACGGGTATACTGTGCTGCATGCCGTTACGCCAGTCTTTCACCAGGCTCGACTTCAGCAGTTGGTCTTCCTTCGTACTGATGGAGTTGCTCAGACGACCCGTGTAGGAGAGCGAAATCTTCTCGTACCACCGTTCCTTGCCTACCATCTTCTTGCGCTTGAAGGGATAGAACGACGACACGTTGATGGTCAATTCTGGCAGACGGACGGCGATGGACGAGTCGCGCATGTTCTGCTCGAGGTTCATCGAGGCGTTGATCGACATGTTGAGACTGGAGAAGCGCGTGCCGTAACTCACCGACGAGGTGCGCGTACTTTGGGTGCGCGACTGGGGATTGTACATCGAGGTCAGGTTGTTCTGCTCGAAACTGGTGGTGGCAAAGTTGACGCTGGCCGAAAGTGTGGAATAGGGATTGGCCTTAGCATCCTGAGTGTGTCGCCACTGCACCTTGAAACTGGTCTGCTTCGAATAGTCGGGCAGATTCTTCTCGCCCGTGATCGTATTCTGATAGTTGACGTAGAACGAGCCATTGTAGCGGTAGCGCCTGCGATAATTGGAGGCGGCGCTCACGCCCCACGAACCTTTGGTGTAGATCTCGCCCAGCAGTTTCAGGTCCATCTTGTCGTTGATAGCGAAATAGTAGCCGCCATCGCGCAGGTAGAAGCCACGCTCCGTCTCGTCGCCGTAGGTGGGCATGATGAAGCCACTGGAGTAACTCTTGGTGAAGGGGAAGAAGCCATAGGGAATGGCCAGGGGCAGAGGCACGTCGCACACCACAAGATAGGCTGGTCCGAATACCACGTCCTTACCAGGACGCACCTTGGCGCGCGATAGAGCCAGATAGAAGTCCGGATGGGGCTCGTCACAGGTGGTGTAGCGTCCGTGCTGCAAGTAGAGTTCGCCATTGGCGCCGCGCTTGGCCAGTTCGCTGGTCAGGAATCCGTCCTCCTGCTCGGTGTAAACCTGCTGAATGAGGCCTTTCTTGGTCTTGAAGTTGAAGGCTATGGTATCGTTCTCGTAGGTGTCGCTGCCCATCTGGAACACTGGGGTGCCCGTCAGCCTGTTCGTCACGGTGTCCCTGACGCCCGTGGCATGCACCAGCGAGGAGTCGAGGCTCATGTAGATGCGCTCGCTCTGCAGGTCCATGTTCTGGTATTTCACGTGGGAACTGCCGAAGAGGAAGGCCGTGCCCGACCCGGCGGAATAGATGATGGAGTCTTTGGCCGAGAACTCCACAGGCGAGTCGATGCCGTTCTTTTTCTTACGGTTCAGGCTATCCAAGGCCAGCGAGTCATCGATGGCCTTGTTGTGCTTGTAGATGGCCAGCGCCAGCGAGTCCATCGTCGTGGTGTCACGTTTCAGTTCGGCCCTCGACACCTGACGGCCCGTGAGCATCGTGTCTACCGTATCGGTCACCACTAAAGAGTCACCACGCGGGACCCTCAAGCTGTTATCCTGCCGTGGCGACGAAGGCACTCCCGCCATCACACAGAGGAAGACGAAGAGCATCAAGAATATGACCGACTTGCGTTTCACGCTGCAAAGGTACAAAAAAAGAGTGAAGAGTGAAGCGTGAAATCAAAGAAATTGCTGCCGCCTTGCTTTTTTTAACGTGTTATTCAAACATTTTAGCCCACCCGAGGAACTTTTCCACGCCTGCCGCGCCAAACTTCTCCAGGCTACGGGCAGCATCGACCACTGACAGTTCTCGCTCCGGATGCGACTTGGAATAGAACTTGTCGGCATAGCACACCACCTGCTCCTCCAGCACTTCTGGCACAAAGAAGCCGCTGGCCAGCAGGTCAGGCGGCAGCAGGGGCTCGTCGGCCCCGCCCTGCCAGTCGGCAGGGGCCTTGGGCATGGTGGTCAGACCTGTGCCTGTGTGGCGCTCACAGACGCGCGCATGACGCTCGTAGCCCTCCCGTCGAAGCAGTTGGCCGCCAATCAGGCCGTGGCGGATGTAAGGCTCCGCGCCCGTACAGAAGATGCCCGGGGCGTGACACCAGCGGATGCCGATGTCGTGCAGCATGGCCGACTCTTCCAGAAACTCTCGGTCGAGCCGCAGTTCGGGATGGCGGCGACAAATGAGCAAACTGCGGTCGGCCACCTGCCTCGAATGTCGAAGCAGGAGCCGCCGCAGTTCGTCGTCGTCAGGATAATATCTGTCTATCAGCGCCTGAAAGTCCATAGGACTTAGTCCTCTTGATTCTCTGGGCGCAGTTTGCGCACAGTCTCGCCAGCACGCCACATCTCCTGGTTGCGCATGGCCTCGAGTTCCTTCTCCAGGCCGGCACGATAGTCGGGTTTCGAGTTGGCGTCGATGGAGATCTGAGCCTCGTTGCCAGTCTTCACCGAGTAGTAGAGCCACTCCATGACGGGCTTCACGGCATCGTGGAAGCGGGGAGCCCAGTCCAATGCGCCACGCTGAGCGGTGGTAGAGCAGTTGGCGTACATCCAGTCCATACCCTTGGCACCGAAGAGCGGGCCGAGGCTCTGGGTCAGTTCCTCAACGGTCTCGTTGAAGGCCTCAGAGGGAGTGTGGCCGTTCTCGCGCAGCACTTCGTACTGAGCCAGCAGCAGGCCCTGGATGGCACCCATCAGCGAACCGCGCTCACCGGTCAGGTCGCTGGTGGCCTCGCGCTGGAAGGTGGTCTCAAACAGATAGCCGGCTCCGATGCCGATACCGAATGCGATGGTCTTGTCCTTGGCCTTGCCCGAAGCGTCCTGATAGACGGCATACGAGC
The DNA here is from genome assembly GCA_017467535.1 of Prevotella sp. Classification (GTDB taxonomy): domain Bacteria; phylum Bacteroidota; class Bacteroidia; order Bacteroidales; family Bacteroidaceae; genus Prevotella. The sequence continues at coordinate 13,898 of JAFUST010000036.1, forward strand.
AGTTCAGGCCGCGGCCCTCGCAGAACATGGTGCGCAGGCTGGTGCCGCTGCCCTTGGGGGCCACCATGATCACGTCTACATCCTTCGGGGGAACCACACCCGTGCGGTCGCTCCAGTTGATGGCGAAGCCGTGGCTGTAGTACAGCGTCTTGCCGGGCTTCAGATATTGCTTGATGGTGGGCCAAACCTGAATCTGACCAGCATCGCTCAGAAGCATGCACAGGATGGTGCCCTTCTCGGCAGCCTCCTCAATGCTGAAGAGCGTCTTGCCGGGCACCCAACCGTCGGCCACAGCCTTCTCGTAGGTCTTGCCCTGACGCTGACCGACGATGACATTGAAGCCATTGTCGCGCAGGTTGCAAGCCTGACCGGGGCCTTGGATGCCATAGCCGATGACGGCGATGACCTCATCCTTCAATACTTCACGTGCTTTCTCGAGTGAGAACTCCTTGCTGGTGACTACGGTTTCGATCACGCCACCAAAATTCATTTCTGCCATAATGCAAATGTTTTTGTTTTAGAATGTTATACTTATCCACTGAGCCATGCCCGTCCTAAACACGAGGACAGTCGTCTTGTTGGCCTCACTCCCACCCTGCACGAGGGCTGGACTGTGGAGTTATCATTAAATGCGGGTGCAAAGTTACAAATAAGAATGTAAACGGCAAAATAAATTCCGATTTATTTTCCGTGTCTGAAAATTATTGCTTAACTTTGCACCCGCTGGGCGGTGGTGCCGAAATGTCATCCGTCATTGTCACGTCACCGAGGCGTCTGGGAGTTTGCTCCGTCCTAACTCAGAGTTTGCTCCGTCCAAACTAGGAGTTTGCTTCGTCCAAACTCGGGGTTTGCTCCGTCCAAACCAGAAACTTGAAAACATGGAATAATAACAACCTAAATAGCAAGATGAAACGATACTTACTGACAATCACTCTGGCCTTGACCGCACTTTGGGCAAAAGCCGATATGGGCGACGCCTTCAAGGGCGTGTGGCCCGTGAACGACCCGGGCATGATGCGAAGCCTGAACGGCGAGTGGCAGTTGAAAGTCGTCAAGGGGATTGACGGCAAGAAAGAAGTGCCTGCAGCGGATGCGTCGTGGGGCAGGATACCCGTGCCCGGATGCTGGGAGGCATACGGCTTCTGTGAGGCGAAATACGACTATCCCGACTCGCTGACGGGCTACTACCGCACGGAGTTTGAGGTGCCCGGCGAGTGGAAGGGCCAGCAGGTGTACATCCGCCTGGACGGCGTGCTGCGTGGCTACGACCTCTGGCTGAACGACCAGTTGGTGGGCTCGTGGGAGTCGGCCTACAACACCTGCCTATTCGACCTGACGCCCTATCTCCGCCAGTCAGGCAAGCAACAACTCGCCATGCGCGTCTACTCACGCTTCAAGGGCTACGAGTTCGACTGCTTCGACGACTGGGCCACGATGGGCATCTTCCGCGATGTGACGCTCATGGCCGTGCCCAAGACGCACCTAAGCGACCTGACCGTCACCACACGGATGAACGGCGAAGTGACGGTCGAGACGAAGGTGGCAGGTGCAACGAAGCAGACCACTACCACATTCGAACTGCTGGACGACGAGGGCAAGGTGGTGTTGAAAAAGAACGGCACGGTGAGCCAGCCGAAACTCTGGACGGCCGAGACACCTTATTTATATACGTTGCGCGTCTGCGTGAAACAGAGGGGCAAGACGCTGCAGACCTTTACCCAGAAGATTGGCATCAAGGAGGTGAGCACTGAGTGTAACGTGCTTAAACTGAACGGACAGCCCATCAAACTGCGCGGGGTGAATGCTCACTCCACCGACCCCAAGACGGTGAAGGTGATCAGCGACGAACTGACCCTGAAGGATATGCGGATGATGAAGGAGGCATCGGTCAACTACATGCGGCTGAGCCACTACCCCCGCGAGCCGCGCTTCTACGAACTGGCTGACTCGCTGGGCTTCTATCTGGTCGACGAGGTGCCCTTCGGCTATGGCGACAAGCACCTGTCGAACCGTTCGTATCAGGACATTCTGATGACTCGCGCCAATGCTACTGTCAACCGCGACAAGAACCACCCGTCGGTGCTCGTGTGGAGTGTGGGCAACGAGAACCCGCTACCGCAGACCTGCATCGAGGTGGGCGACTACGTGGGCCAACTCGACGCCTCGCGTCCCTACTGCTTCCCGCAGGTGGGCAGTTTCTTCCGTCGGTTCTGGGAGAAGGCTGGCGTAAAGCCATCGGAGACTGGCCCGTCACACTTCCCTTCCAAAGCCCCCATCTATGCCCCCCACTATCCCACGACGGGGCAGATAGGCGGCTTCTATCAGCACCTGGACCGTCCTGTCATCTTCACCGAGTATTGCCACACGCTGGGCATATCCTTCGAAGACCACGACCGTCAGTGGGAAATCATCGAGCGTACGCCCAGCATTGCCGGTGGCTCGGTGTGGGAATGGGTAGACCAGGGGGCTCCTTTTAAGAGCGAAGAGGAAAGAGGAAAGAGATACGGCTACGAAGAGCGGGTGTTCACCTCGGACGACGGCGGTTTCGAGATGAACGGCAACAAGGGCACCGATGGCTTGCTCTATGCCGACCGCACTCCCCTGCCCAACTACTACGAACTGCAGCACAACTATGCCCGTGCCTTTATCCGCTCGCTGCGCTGCGACAGTACGGTCGTGCTGACCATCGTCAACCGCTACGACTTCCTCGATCTGAAAGACAACGTCACCTTCCACTGGACGCTCACCAACGACCGCGACACCGTGATGCGTGGTGCCTTCAGCCCTGCCTGCCCGCCGCGCGACTCCGTCACCTACACTCTGAACCTGCCTAAACAGACAGGCCTGAGCCTCTTGCAGTTCGACATCGAAGATGCCCAGGGACACACCTTCCTCCACCAGTCGTCAGTACTCAACAAGCCCATCGTCGACTGGCAAGGCTCTGAACCGATCTTGGCTAACAGCCTGCTCCGACCGATGGTGCGAGCCGGACGTAAGCCCACCTTGGCCGAGATGGTGACGCAAAAGAACCGCCTGCCTCAACGCTATCTGCTGTCTATCGACCAAATAGCCGATGACAACTTTCAGAGTAAGAACGGGGAGGTGCAGGCCCGTATCACGCAGACCGCTCTGCCCGACTATGGATTGCGCGTAGACTTCACGCTCCAGCCCGACTCCGCCAACGTGTTCCGTTCCGAACTCGGACTGGCCTACCTCCTCCCTTCAGCCATCGACCGTGTGCAGTGGATAGGCCAAGGCCCCTTCGCCTCCTATCCCGGTCGCCATCAGGCCACCCGCTATGGCTTGTGGGCGAAGCATAAAGACGACCTCTATTTCGAGGGTAATCATGGCGGTGTGGACGCTGCCCTGTTGACTGATGCCGAGGGGAATGGCGTGCTGGTCGTTGGCAACCAACTCAACCTCAACTTCGAGCAGACCGACCGCGGCCTCGTGCTCACGGTCAACGCTGCCGTCAGCGGTCAAGGCCCCAAGTTCGCCAAGACGGCCTTCCCCATCCGCAGCAGCGATGGCGTCAGTGCGTCATGCCGTCTTTACCTCATCAAGAAAGGTCAGTGGTCCCCAGCCGTCAGCCGCCTCTTCAGTCAGCCTGACGCTGTGCCCGCTCCCTTCCGCCCCTTCGAGACGCAATACGACACTTATCTGATGCGTTTCGCCGACTGTGCCGAATGAGTAACTACAGGCGATAAGCCCTGCAGAACTTCTCGCCCTCCTGGAAGCCCTCTTCATAGAGGCGCTCCAGTTTGACGGGATCGCTGCAGGTGCGGCCCACCTCCATCTTGCGTTGGGGGCGGATGACCAGTATCTCGCCCCACCGCTCCATGCGCTCCACCATCTCCAGTTGCTCGTTGTAGACCTCCACACGATGGCTCAGGGCTTCGCGCAACTTGGGGTAGTCGCCGTAGATGAACGAGGGAATGTTGATGTCGCGCTCAGTACTGCGGAAGCCCTTGTTGCGCGTCATCACCACCACGTTGAAAGGATGGCCCTGAGAGGTGGCACGCAAGACAGGAATGCTGTCCACGATACCGCCGTCGAGCATCGGAATGCCGTCTACTGGTGTGATTTGGGCCACATAGGGCAGCGAACTGCTGGCCTTGGCGATGGCCGTCAGACGGCGTGCATCGTGCTTCTCGCTCAGGTATTCGGCTTCGCCAGTCAGGCAGTTGGTGGTGACCATCTCGAAGGGAGCCGGATTGCGAGCATAGGTGTCGTAGTCGAAGGGTACAATCTCGGCAGGGAAACGTTCGTATAGTATGTTGGGGTCGAAGATACTGCCCTGAACGAGCAAGTTCTTCAGCGAAAGATAGCTGTACTTGCGCAGCATGTCGATGTTGCTGTAGCGAGCCCGGCGGGGCTGGTGGCTCATGTAGGACAGACCATTGCAAGCCCCGGCCGAGACGGCGGCCACATAGGGGAAATAGCACTCGTGCTTCATCAGCGCATCAAGCACGCCAGAAGTGAAGACCCCACGCATGCCGCCTCCTTCAAGCACCAGTCCCGTGCTGCGTTCCAACCGTTCTAAGCGTTCCATATTGGCGTTTTAAGAAAATTTTGCTGCAAAGATACTACTTTTTCGTAAATAATGCGTATCTTTGCACGAAAAATACTTTCTTATGTTCAGCAAAGACACATATATCCGCCGGCGTGCGGAACTGAAGCGATTAGTAGGCAACGGCGTGGTGGTGCTCTTCGGCAATAACGAGGCGCCCTACAACTATCCTGCCAACGGCTACACGCCGATGCGCCAGGACTCCACCTTCCTGTACTTTTTCGGCCAGCACCGCGACGGACTGGTGGGCGTCATCGACATCGATCGTGACGAGGAATGGCTCTTCGGCGACGATATCGACGTGGACGACATCGTGTGGATGGGCTTCACGCCAAGCGTGGCCGACCTGGCCGCCGAGGTAGGCGTCACCAGGACCGCCCCGATGAAGGCTCTGGGGGAAATGGTCAATGGTCAATGGTCAATGGTCAATAAGCACTTCCTCCCACCCTACCGCCACGACACGAAGATCATGATCATGGACCTGCTGGGCCTTCACCCCTCGCAGCAGAAGGAGGCCGCCAGCGTAGAACTGATCAAGGCTGTAGTAAAAATGCGCGCCACGAAGAGTGCAGAGGAGATAGCCTATATCGACGCCGCATGTGACGTGGGCTACGTGATGCACACCACGGCACAGATGCTCATCAAGCCGGGCGTGACGGAACGCTTCGTGGCTGGACAGGTGGACGGCATAGCCCGCTCGCTGGCTCAGGGCAACAGTTTCGGCACCATCTTCTCGCAGCATGGCGAGATTATGCACGGCTCGACCTCAGACGCTCTGCTGGAGGACGGTAGTCTGGTGCTCTGCGACGCTGGTTGCGAACTGAACGACTACTGTTCGGATCACACGCGAACGATGCCCGTCAACGGCAAGTACACGCAGCGCCAACTGGAGATATACAGCATCGTGGAAGAGTGTCACGACTACGTGCTCAGCGTGGCCAAGCCTGGTGTGAAATATCAGGACGTGCACTTCGGCGTATGCCGTCTGATGACAGAGCGCCTGAAGGAACTGGGCCTGATGAAGGGCGACACCGAGGAGGCTGTCAGAGCAGGTGCCCACGCCATGTTCCTGCCCCACGGATTGGGACACATGATGGGTATGGACGTTCACGATATGGAGGGCCTGGGACAGATCTACGTGGGCTTCGACGACGAGACACGCCCCAACCTGGAGCAGTTCGGCACCAACTGCCTGCGCATGGGCCGCACGCTGCATCCGGGCTTCGTGATGACCGACGAGCCGGGCATCTACTTCATACCCCACCTCATCGACCTCTGGCGCAAGGAAGGCCACTGCAAGGAGTTCCTCAACTTCGACCTGCTGGAGCAGTACAAGGACTTCGGCGGCATACGCATAGAGGACGACCTGCTGATCACCGACGACGGCTGCCGCTTCATGGGCACAAAAAGAATCCCCTACCACCCGAAGGAGGTAGAGGAGTTTATGGCGAAATAAAAGAATGGCGGGTCTTCCCCGCCTTTCTTGTTGTAAGCCGTAGGGCTCACCACTTCTCTCCTAAATCAGCCAGGTGTAGTTGTGCAAACTTATAACCTGTTCGGGCAGACAGTTTCAGCCACTCTATGCCTTTTTTCATGTCTTTGAAGATTTCGGTACGTTCTATCTTATCTTCGTCTACATAGGATACAGGATACAAGATTACATTTTCACCTATATAATAAAGTCCCAAGTCACACATACAGTATCCGCTGCCCATTTCTGCACCTTTCCTGTCCCAGTAGATGCATTCCAAGAGGTCAAAGTCGGTTCCGTCTCCATGTCCATACATAAATGCTACCATTTCTATGGCATTCACATTGTTCTTCTGGGCTGCCTTGAGAAACCACTTGAAGCCTTCCTCCGGATTTTTGGCAACGCCTCTACCGTAGTAATAGCACTTACCTAAGTTATTCATGTGGACAGGATCACCTGTCTGTGCCATTTCATAACTGCGTGCAAATTCCTCTTTCTCACTCGTCTGGGCCTGAGCAGACATTCCTGCTGTCAGGATAATCGCTAATGACAGAATTATTCGTTTCATAATCGTATTGTTTTAGGGTTTCTTTTTTTTATTCTGACGCGCTATGAATTCAGAAGCATAATCACGCACCTTCTGGCGAGCCTCGCCAAGCGAGAACTCCAAGGGAATTCTCATGATGTTGCCATGATAGGCGCCGTAATGAGTGCCATTCTTCGTCACGATGTAGAGTTTGCCCACATTCTGGTAACTGATGTTCTCAATATAGGTATATTCCAGAGGAACTTCAAAGTAGCCAGTCCAATCAGTCAGTCCATACAAGCCGTCTTTCTCTACCCATATCATCGAACGGTCATAACTATACTCGCGGATGTCATCATAGATGAACGGCAACCGTGGTGTGTTGTTTAGACCGTATGTTTCCAGCATGCCCCATTTTCCGTCGAGATTACATTTGAAAGTAATGCAGAGGTTGCCAATAGCATCTCGAATTTTCATGGGCTCGATGACATCAAAGCGGTGCATCACCTTCTGCTCCCCATACCCGTCGTAAATGCCCCATCGGCCATTCAGGTCGGCAGCCACGAAATAGTTGAACAAACCCTGGTCGGTAACGTAAAGTCGACTGAAGGGACCAGCAACCATTTCACCGTTCTTCTTGAACAACTTCCACTCTTCCTTGCCGTCCTGGCTGGTCTTGCAGCGTGCCACCAAATAGTATTTATAAAGGTCGCCATGGAATTCTATACGCTTGTCGTAGATAGTGGGGTCGTTGGGGCCCGATGTCTCCCGCACGTTAGTCGTAAGCGTGCTGTTGGGCAGTTCAGGACGTGCCAGAGGGTCTAACTTCGGGCGCGGCTCAGCCGGTTTCTGCTCTGCCGGCTTCTGCTCAGGCATTGGCTGATGGTCCTTCAACTTCGTGGATGGCGTGACGGGGTTCTTCTGGGCGTTCGCATAGCGTTTCTTCAGTTGGCCTGCAATCTCCTCCATCTTCGCCTCGGCTTGCTTTCTATACTTCCTCTTACCCGCAAAGTACACATTATTCCAATCGTAGTATGAATTCTGGAGTCGGGCGATACCGCAGTTGGTGCCCAAGTGATGATCTTTACCACATTCCGGGCATGTTCTCCCATCGCCTAACCCCACATTGAACTCATCAGTCACGTATTTCGAGGGGTCATCCCAGACAACATCCTCCTGAGTGCTTTGAGGCTTCTCCACCTCTTCTACATAGTTGGGACAGCCAGGTTTGTGGCTCTCACCCTTTGTGAAACGTGCCTCACAGAAGGCACACACAGGCTCACTGACTTGAGGAATCTGCGCCTCAATTGCCAGAGCGCTCGAAAAGAGCAAGGCAGAAAATAACAGTCTCTTCATACTGGTATCGTTTGAAAGGTTGTTCTTTGATAGGTGTGGGCTTTATTTATACTCCACTTTCGCCTTTTCACCCTTATAGGCTACTGGATATTTGATGGTTGGTTGGCAACCCTTGGCAAGGACGATCGTTTTCAGCATGCGGCAGTCGCTGAGGTCAATTTCCTTCAGTTTCTTGCAAGCACTCAGGTCGATGGTTTCAGCATAGGACATTCCTGCGTGGAAATACTCCAGGTTAGGGAAATACTTCAGGTCGTCGTAGTCCTTGATGGTGCGCATGAAACTCTTGAAGTTCATCAGGCTGAGGTTTTTCGCTGCAGCAGCCTCTTCGAGGGTCACAATCTTATCCTTGTTGGTGTCCACCGTCTTCAGCCAGTTGGTGCAGAAGTCGCGAATGGCCTCATCCTTGAACGTGATGATGTTCATATTGGGCACTTCAGGCACGTCGGTCATCATCTGCAGTTCTTTTTTCTGATGGAGCAGACATCTGCAATTAGCAGGATGCTCATGCTGGTTGTTGGCATCTCCCAGTTCTTTCACTTCCACGGTGAAGAAGTTAGACCTCAGATTGTCGTAGTTATATTTGCAGGGCACCTCCAGAGTGCCGTTGTGCCACAGTCCAAAATCATCTGAATAAGCACGGGCTTCGAAGTTCCTGCTGACAATATAGTAGGTATCGCCATCCTGGTGTATCGGCTCTACAAAGTTGTAGCCTTCGTTATGTAACCGGCTGACAACAGGATCTTCCACCCAGACCTCCTGTTTAATGGCTTCCCGTGTGGGGTTCTGGCCTGTGATTTCCGGAGCCGATTCGCATCCAATGATCAGTTTCTTCAGCCAAGGAGCGTTGCTCACGTTAACCAGTTTCAGGTTTTTCAGTTCGTGCAGATCGATTTCCTCCAGTGTGGTGTTGCCTATTGACAACATCTCCAGGTTGGGGAAATACCTTAGGAAGTCGTAGTTCTCGATGATGTTCGAGCGTCCGCCGCGGTCGAGTCCTAACTTCGTAGCGGCAGCAGCCTCAGCGTAGGTCACGATACCGTCTTTGTTGGTGTCGCAGATTTCAAAACACTGTGAGAAGATATTCTCGTTCTCTATTTTAATAAAGGTGTCGTTGGCATCCTGTGCCTGAACAGCCGACAAGCCGGTAACGGCAATTGCTGCGGTTAAAATGAATCGTTTCATAAATTATATCTGTTTTGTTTTTACCTTTTCTCTTGTAGCTTGATACGCCGGACAGCCCCGCTTATGTTTCTCGCCCCTTGTGGTGCGCGCCTCACAATTAGCGCAAACTGCCTCGCTCACCGCAGGCACCTGCGCTTCGATCGCCAGAGCGCTCGAAAAGAGCAAGGCAGTAAATAATAGTCTTTTCATAGTTGTATCGTTTTTATTGGTTGTTTAGGAAGTTTCCCTCTGTCAGGGGAGATTTAGAAGGGGTTTCTCTTTTAGCCCCCTCCCTTGGGAAAGGGGGCTGGGGGTGGGCTTACTTATACTCTACCTGTACATCGCTCTTTCCGCTAATCTCCGGCTTGCACCCTTCTGCCAAAATAATCTTCTTAAGCCACGAAGCATTGCTAATGTTGAGTTTCTCCAGTTTCTTCTGACGGCTTAGGTCAATAACTTCCACTGTCGTGGTGCCTACTCCAAGTGCGGTGAGGTTGGGGAAATACTGCAGGAAGTCGTAGTTGTCAATGACATTCGAGCGGCCGCCTCTTTCCAGAGACAGGAACGTCGCCTGTTTAGCCTCGCAGCAATCCACGATGCCGTCGCCATTGGTGTCCAGTTCCTTGAAGCACTGCGAGAAGATGTTGTTGTCTTCTATCTTGACAACCGTGACTTTCTCCTTCTGCTCTGCTTTACAGCACTCCTTCTTTTCTGCCTTGCAGCATTCTTTCTTCTCTGCTTTACAACACTTCTGTTCTTGTGCCTGAACTGCACATGCAACCACTAAGGCAACTGCCAATGATAAAATAATTCTTTTCATAACTTTAGGTTTTTAATGATTCATGCCGCAAAATTAGCAATTATCTCCTAACACGGCAAAGGAAAATCCCTAATTTTTCATAGGAAAAACTCTATTTTTGCGAAAGTACAGAAAAAGATGTCGTTAATTTTTAATAATCATACATGAAAAACAATGGAATTCTCGTTTTATTTTCGTAACTTTGCAAGCCATTAGCAACAGAAACTATAAATTAAAATAAAAACCACAATGAAGAAAATGATGACACTCGCGCTCCTGGCCATGATGGCTATGGGCGCACAGGCCGAGGAGAAGAAAGACTCGGTGAAATCGAACAAGCCGGTGTTCACCACCATCAAGGAGAACCCCATCACCAGCATCAAGGACCAGAACCGCTCAGGCACCTGCTGGGACTATTCCACCATCTCGTTCTTCGAGGCAGAGATTCTGAAGGCCACAGGCAAGACCTACGACCTCGACGAGTCGTTCGTTGCCAACAAGACCTACATGGAGCGTGCCATACAGGTGGTGCGCTTCCACGGTGACTGCCAGTTTGCACAAGGCGGTTCGGCCGAGGACGTGCTGGCCACGATGAAGACCCACGGCATCATCCCACAGGGCATCATGCCCTTCCCCGGCTCGCTCTACGGCGACTCGCTGAACAACTTCAACGAGTTCTTCTCGCTGCTCGAGCCCTACGTGGCTGCCATCGCCAAGAGCAACGCCAAGAAAATCAGCGGACAGTGGAAGGCTGGCCTGCAGGGCATCCTCGATGCCTACCTGGGACAGTGCCCCGAGAAGTTCACCTATGAGGGCAAGGAATACACGCCGAAGACCTTCATGCAGAGCCTGGGCATCAACCTCGACGACTATGTGAGCATCACCTCCTACACCCACCATCCTTTCTACACCGGCTTCGCCGTCGAGGTGCAGGACAACTGGCGCTTCCCCCTGTCGTACAACCTGCCCATGGACGAGATGATGCAGGTCATCGACAACGCCATCGACAATGGCTATACCATCGCCTGGGGCGGTGACGTCAGCGAGGACGGTTTTACACGTCAAGGACTGGCCTATGCCATCGACACCAAGAAGACGGAGAGCCTGCAGGGCAGCGACATGGCCAAGTGGCTGAAGATGACTGCCGCCAAGAAAAAGAACCTGATTGACTCGCTGGGATGCACCGTGCCCGAAGTGGTGCCCACACAGGAGATGCGCCAGGAGCGCTTCGACAACTGGGAACTGACCGACGACCACGGTATGCTGATCTACGGCGTGGCCAAGGACCAGAACGGCAAGGAATACTACATGGTGAAGAACTCGTGGGGCGAGACCGGCGAATTCAAGGGCACATGGTACATGACCAAGGCCTTCATCGCCGCCAACACGATGGATTTCCTCATCAATAAGAACGCCATTCCCAAGGACATCCGCAAGAAACTGGGCATCTGATGAACTTCAAATGGAATTACGAACGACCTACACCAGAACGACAGCAACAGGCTAAGGAACTGGCCGAGAAAATCGGCATGAGTACCATCATAGCCGAACTGCTCCTGCGACGAGGCATACGCACTGAGTCGGCTGCCAAGCGGTTCTTCAGACCGATGCTTAGCGAACTGATCGACCCATTCCTGATGAACGACATGGATGTGGCCGTAGACCGACTGAACGACGCGATGGGCCGCAAGGAGCGCATCATGGTCTATGGTGACTACGATGTGGACGGTTGTACGGCCGTTGCATTGGTGTACAAGTTCTTACAGCAGTTCTACTCGAATATCGAGTACTACATCCCCGACCGCTACGAAGAGGGCTACGGCATCAGCAAGAAAGCCCTCGACTATGCTGCCGAGGCGGGGGTGAAATTGATTATAGTGCTTGACTGCGGCATCAAGGCCATCGACGAGATAGCCTATGCCAAGAGTCTGGGCATCGACTTCATCATCTGCGACCACCATGTTCCTGATGATGAACTGCCCTGCGCTGTAGCCATCCTCAATCCCAAGCGCGCGGACTCTACCTATCCCTTTAAGGACCTCTGCGGCTGTGGTGTGGGCTTCAAATTCATGCAGGCCTTCGCCAAGAACAACGGCATACCTTTCTCGCAACTCATCCCGCTGCTCGACTTCTGTGCAGTAAGTATCGCTGCCGATATCGTACCCGTGATGGGCGAGAATCGCATTCTGGCCTTCCACGGACTGAAGCAACTGAATCAGAACCCGTCGGTGGGCATGAAGAGCATCATCGAGATATGTGGACTTACCGGCCGCGAGATCACGATGAGCGACATCATCTTCAAGATAGGTCCCCGCATCAATGCCAGCGGACGCGTGC
>JAFUST010000037.1 GCA_017467535.1 Prevotella sp.
CTGAGCCAGGATCAAACTCTTCACTGTAAAAATATTCTTCTTGTTCGTCTGACCAGAATGACTATCCTTCTAAAGTTTTCAAGAAAAACTTGACGGTTCGTTTCTTCATAACCCAAGACACACTTGAGGACCGTTCAGACCCCCATCCCCTCGCTCGGCCGCGCCGCTTGGCTCGTCCAAGAACTTAGGGGGCTAGTGCATCTCGCTTCTTGTACTACTTCTATCTGTCTATGTAAGTCTTTCAAAGAACTCTCTTGCTGTTTTGCGGGTGCAAAGGTACGACTTTTCCGCGAACCGCCAAAACTTTTCCGAAGATTTTTTCTCTTTTTATTCGCTTTTTCTTTCTCTCTTGACTTAAATCAAAGTCAGAAATACCGACACACCTTATTAAATATATGCGCGCGCGAAGCAAAAGAGCAACATCACGACACTCAGCAGGCCAGCCCTTGCGAGAATAAAAATCGCTGGCGCGCGCGAATTTCCTTTCAGAATCCTTGGCCGTTTCGAAAAGATTTCTTACCTTTGCGCCCTAAAGTCACATCAATTATTAACTACTATTCCACAATACTAACAAAAAAAACGACTAAAACGAAGAAACGCATCTAACTTAGACTAGAACGTGCCACGTCTGGCCTCACCACTAAGACTGGGAGGCGAAAGAAAAGAGGTCCGCAGACGGGCACAAAAGAAAACCTACAAACTAACAACTACATGCGCTGGCGGACCGGAAGGCGCACTATTTTATTACTAACAAACAAGCAATAATGAAAAAGTATTTACTAAAATCACTGCTGCTACTCGTTGCCTTATTAGGAGGGACAAGTGCTTGGGCGGCTGAGATTAATGCTACGCTTGACCATACTGCAGGTGCACAGTGGGGCTCTAATACAGGCGCCTCGACAGTTGACGCAGAGAAAGAGCACTACAATAATGATGCAGCCTCTGGCTGGTCTGGATGTGCGTATGCTAAGTTCTCCTTTGAGATTCCCTCCGGCAATTCTATCACCAAAGCGACACTCAAATATAGCGTCAATCAAGGGGGAAGGGCTGGAAGAAACGACATTATCTATTATATGTCGAAGGATTTCGATCTTGACTGGGCTAATTTTGCAGGACAGACTGGTACAGACCTCCGCAATGCAGCAAGCCGTGCAGGTAAGGCTGTTGCGGCGGCTGCTACTGGTGGTACAGGCGACCGTCTGAACTTAAGCCAAGATGTGACAGATGCCGTTCGCGCACTCTTTGCCGAAGGGCAGAGTTATGTCATTTTCCAGTGGACTGGCAATGCTGGTGGTGCTGACCTCTATGGAAAAGCATCTGAAAATGCTCCCACACTGACTATTGAAACGGCAGATGCCAGTGCCCTGACGACCTACACCATTAAATTCACGGACGGTACAAAGGATTTGAAAGATCCCGTCGTTTACGAAGGTGTCACTATTGGTGCAGAAGTTACTGCTTCTGCAGAGGACATGGCTTCATTCACTGTAGATGAGAAGAAATATATCTATCAGTCGGGTAACACAACGCTGACAACCGTAGCCGACGCTACAGCCAATGTCATTAGCCTGGTATTCCGCGAGGCTGCTGTCGTCAACTATACGCTTACAGAAAGCACGACAGGTGAGACTCTTACCTCTGGCAAGGGCTTTGAAGGTGATGCCGTAAGCGCATATTACCCTCACTACATCCTCAAAGACAACATTCTTTACGAATGCCCCAAGCAGGGTTCCAACCCCTGGTATGGCATATCCATTACATTAGGTTCCTCTGATGCAAGTGAGACCATTACTTATACCGCAACAGAAATTGGAAACATCGTTTACGTATCTGAAGGCGAGGCTATTGAAGGCGCCACAAAGAACTCGGGCAACTATGCAGACATCCGCAGTTTTGGCGGCACTGTAGGTTTTGCCCCTACCGATATTGTTATCACCAACCTGCCTGCCGGCAAATACAAGATTAAGGCAGACCTCTTCACTCCCACATCTGCAATGGGCAGCCAGAAGATAAAGATTGGCGAGCAGGAATTCACCCTAACTTCTACAGCCAACGGCTACCATAATGAATTAGAGACTGAAGAATTCACACTTACTGCTGCCACCGATGTAACTTGGGTTGCAGGCGGTTCAAACACAAACGCTATCGACTGGCTGTATATCCAAAAGACTGGCGATTACGTGGATCCTCTCGCAACAGAGAAGGCTGACCTGCAGGAAACAATCGACCTTGCCAAGACTATATCCACAGAAGGTAAGACTGAGGCAAGTGTCACCGCTTTGACTGCCGCCATCGCCGCTGCTGAGGCTGCACTCGCTGCTGCTGACGCAACCGCTGAGTCACTCACGGCTGCCAGATATGCTTTGAAAGAAGCCATTGACGGTTTGGAGGATGATGTACCTGCTGTAGTAGAAGGCACATTCTTCTCTGCTAATGTTGTTGCTACCGCAAATGTTGCTTTTGCTCCTGGAACCACTGAGATTACAAGTGAGCAAGCCACTGTGGTTGGAGGTAAGATAACTGCTATCAGCGAACAAACTGCAGACAAGAACCTCATCGGCAAACAAGGCAGTAATTATCTGTTCTGCATGACCAACAACAATACATATTTCAAGGTAGACCTTGACAATGCACTTGCTGTTGGCGATACGATTGCTGCCAAGACATATACAAGAACCGACACGAACTTGGGTCTCTTCATCTCAACCGAAACATCAAGACCGAACGAAACTACGACAAAACTCTCGGTTGATGCCAAAGAGACTGCTGCCTATGAAGATTTGAGCAATTATGTTGTGGCCGAGGGCGATGGACTAGTTGGTGCAAAGACCATCTACATCTATCGTGAAACAGGCAAGTCAACCTACTTCAACGAGTTTAAGATTACCCGTAAGGCTGCTGAAGAAAACTTCGAGTTCGTTGACTGCACCGCCAAGGTGGATGCCAATGGCTGGAAGAGCGATATTGGCAGTGTAGGAAACTACACGAAGGATGTGGCTCAGAAGGAGCAGTATCTGACTAACACCACCACACTGGGACAGGTGCTCTATCAGACTGTCGAAGGTCTGGACAATGGTACCTATACCGTTGAACTCTACGCTAACGCCTCTTACACCTCTGGTCGCGGCTTCACTTCTGCTGCCCTGAACAACGAAGTTGGCCGTGCCATCGTTTATGCAGGCGATGTGGAAAAGACCATCCCCGTGGTTCATCAGACTGCTGTTGGAGAGAACAACATCGTGACACTGGAGAACGTAGTTGTCAGCGACGGAACCCTGAAGATGGGTCTGCGCAAGGACATCGAAGGCTCTAACTGGCACACCATCCAGATCAAGGCTCTGACTCAGACCAGCGATAAGGCTAAGGCCGATGCTGCTGCTCAGGACGAATACTGGAAGGGCATTGCCGCTACTGTTGCAGCCTACGAGGCTTATGTCAACGTGGCTGGTGCCGAGAAGGCTGCCATCGCTGCTGCCGAGACCAAGGCTGCTGCTCAGGCCGCAATTGCACCCTTCTATGCTGCTAAGGCATCTTACGACAACCTCGTACAGGCCATTGCCGATGCTGATGCTGCTGGCGTAGATGCTGGTGATGCAAAGGCCGTGCTTGCTGATGCCAAGACTACTGCAGAAAAGGCTACCGAGGCTTATCATGCAGTAAAACTGGCCATCAACACGAAGGCTGTTGAAGGTGCATCTGCATCTAACCCCATCGTGACCAACTTCGTTGTCAACGGTACATTCGACACTGCTGGCAACATTGCTCCTTGGAAGACCACTGGCGGATTCCAGAACCAGACAACTGCTACCAACCAGCAGGGTGCCTTCACAGTTCCTTTCTTTGAGAACTGGAACGGCTCTGCCAAGGCCAACAAGATGTACCAAGAAATCGAGGACATCCCCAATGGTAACTACACGCTGAAGATTGCCGCATTCGTCAACACCTTTGATGCAGCAACTCAGTACGTATTCGCCAATGCTGACCACGTGGCCCTGACCTCCGGCGATCCTACGGCCTACGAGGTGAACACCATCGTGACCAACAACAAGATCGAGATTGGCCTTGAGCAGACCGCTGCTGTAGCCAACTGGATGGGTATCGACAATGTGTCGCTCGTTTACACTGGCGAGACCAACATCGAAGAACTTGTTGCTGCATACGACGAGGCTCTGAAGGCCGCCAAAGCCGTTGAGGGCAAGATGAATACAGAGGCTAAGACCGCTCTCGACGCAGCCATCGCCGCAGAGGTCGACAAGACCAATGCCAAGGCTTTGGCCGAAGCAACCGCTGCTTTGCAGGAAGCCACCAGTGCCGCCAAGGCATCTGCCGCTGCCTATGCTTCTGCAAATGCAGCCATTGAGAAGGCCAAGGCCATCCTGAATGGTACGAACGTGGCCACCGCCGCTGCTAAGACCGCATTCGAGGAGGCTATCGCCGCCATCGCAACTCCTTACGAGAATGGTACACTGACCAATGACGCTGCCAACGCAGCAGGCACCACGCTGGGTACTGTTGTCACTGGCTGGCGTGCAGGTGCAAACGGTGCAGCCGTGAAGTATATGGAGAGCGCATACAGCGTTATCGACGCATTCAACAACCCCTTGTATGTCAATACATGGTCTGTTGAGGGTGATCAGGACGGCAGCAACTTCTCCGTTCCTTTCTATGAGTATTTCACTGACGCTGCAAATGCTCTTGGTGCCAAGACCTTCACTACGACCGTCAGCGGTCTGGAGCCTGGCAACTATGAAGTCAGCGCATGGGTACGCGTACAACTGAAGAATGGCGAGACCGCTCCCGCCGGTGTCACCATTGATGCTAACGGTGGCGAGGCCGTCGAGGCAATCGGCACTGAGGCTACTTCTCAGAAGATGTACCTGAAAGAGACCACCGCTACCGGCGTTGTTGGTGATGACGGCATCCTGAACATCAACATCAATGTTGTTGAAGGCAACAACATTCACTGGCTGTCGTTCAAGAACGTGAAGTTCGAGAAGAAAGGTCCTCAGTACACCGTAAACGAGAAAGTTGGCGACGAGATTGTTCGCACCACCACAGGTACGGCTGAACTGAACACCACCGTTAAGGTTCCCTATCGCCACTACAACGTGGTTGACGGAAAACTCTACTCAAAGGGTGTTACCAGCAAGGAGTACAACTACTCGTTCACCTTCACTGCCGACGGTCAGGTGGAGAACATCACCGGTTACACTGCCACTGGCGCTCAGGACATCGTCTTCCTGTCAGAGGGCGAGGACATCGAGGGTCTGACTCCCTGCACCAGTGCCAACACCGCTATCCGCAGTTCTAACTCTGCTTCTGCATACGCTGCCGAGGCAGACGTAGAGATCGTGAAGTTGCCCGCCGGCACCTACAAATTGACGGCTGCCATCTACGACTCTGCAAAGACCCCCAACAGCATGTGGTACTTCATCGCAGGCACTGATACCATTGCCAAACTGAATTGCACTAACGTGAACTATCAGGAACTGTCTTCCGACAAGTTCACGCTCGAGGCCGAGACCAGCATCCTGCTGGCCAAGGGTGGCAGCAACACCCAGGGTCTTGACCTGGTTTACATCCAGAAGGTTGAGGCAGAGACTCCCGTCTATGCTTACACCGTTAACGAGAAGGTTGGTGATGAAATCTTGCGCACCACCACTGGTACTGCCGACAAGGCATCTGTAGTGAAGGTTGCTTACCGCCACTACAATGTGCTGGATGGCAAACTCTACAGCAAGGGCGTCACCAACAAGGAGTACAACTACTCGTTCACTCTGAATGAGAACAATCAGGTGGAGAACATTGTTTACGATGCCACCGAGATTGAGAATGTAGTATTCCTGAAGGAAGGTGAGGACATCGAGGGCTTGACGAAGATCACCACTGGCAACTCGGCTATCCGCAGTTCCAACTCTGCTGCAGGCTATGCTGCTGAGGCTGACGTGGAAATTGTGAAGTTGCCTGCCGGCATCTACAAGTTGACAGCCGCTCTCTATGACTCGGCCAAGACTCCTGACAGCCACTTCATCTTCAAGGCTGGTGAGACTCAGGTTGCTGATTTGAACTGCACCAATGTGAACTATCAGGAACTGTCTTCTGACGAATTCACTCTGACTGCAGAGACAGCCATTCTGCTGGCTAAGGGTGGCAGCGCAACTCAAGGCCTTGACCTCGTCTACATCGTGAAGGTTGGTGACATTGACACCGGCATCAACACGCTGAAGGCTGAAATCGAGAACGGCTCTGTCTACAACCTGAACGGTCAGAAGGTGCAGAAGGCTCAGAAGGGTCTCTACATCATCAATGGCAAGAAGGTCGTGGTGAAGTAATTTTCGAAACACCAACTTCTCCCCTCGGGAGGAGAATACTCCAGAAGAGCCCCTGTCGCTGCGTGCGGCGGGGGCTCTTTGGGTTCTCTCCCCCCCAGAAAGTTTTTTTCTTCAAAAATCTGTCACATCTGTCACTTCCCCTGTGTTTATCGGGGTTTCAGTGATGACAGATGTGGTGATAGATGTGATAGATTCAGCAGATAACCGCAGAAAAAGTCGCGCTGCTCGCGAGTATTTTTTCTTCCGGAGCGTGGAACAGGGGGCGCCAGGCGGTGGAACGGTTTGTTCCAGCGGGTGTTACACTTTGTTCCAGGCGGTGGAACATTTTGTTCCAGTTGCTGGAACATTTTGTTCCAACGGCTGGAACATTTTGTGGCAAAGTCACAGGCACTATCACTATTTTTTGCTAACAGAATGCCGAATTTGGCGATTTTTCAACGAAAAATGTCTGTTTTTTAGCAAAAATGCGCAGAATCTATCACATCTATCACCACATCTGTCATCACTGAAATGCCGATAAACACTGGGGAAGTGACAGATGTGACAGATTTTTTGAAGAAAAAAAATGTGTGTAGTATCCAGTTGCTGCTTGCGACGGGGGGCTCCTTCATAGTTTTCTATGGAATCTGTTATCAGGTAAATTACCGCGACTTGATCTCCAGATACTTGTTGATCACATCGACAGACAGATTCTGCGGTGTGGTCAACAGTGCTTGTATGCCGTACTGGCGCAGGGTGCTGACGATGAGGCGCTGCTCGTAGGCGAACTTCTCGGCGATGATGCGCTGGTAAGTGAGAAGTGATGAGTGATGAGTGATAAGTGATGTGTTTGTTGCGGCAAAGTCGCGCAGTTCTTCGTCCTCGAAGAAGACCACGAGCAAGCGGTGGCGCTGAGCCAACTGGCGGAGATAGGAGAGTTGACGGCGCAGGGCGGTCATCGTGGTGAACGAGGTGTAGAGGATGAAGAGCGAGCGGTGGGTGACGTGGCGGGAGAGGCCTGCGAGCAGGGCGGAGTAGTCCGTCTCGCCGAACTGTGTGTGCTCGGCGTAGAGGGCCTCCTGCAGGATCTGCATCTGGCCGGGCTGTCGCGAGGCGGGCACGAAGGTCTCAAAGCGGTCGCTGAAGGTGACGAGTCCGGCCTTGTCCTGCTTGTTGACGGCCACGAAGGAGAGCACGAGCGAGGCGTTGATGGCATAGTCGAGCAGCGTCATGCCCCGGAAGGTCTGCTGCATCATGCGCCCCTTGTCGATGAGGCAGAACACCTGCTGCGAACGCTCCTCCTGATAGATGTTGACCATGATGCGAGGCGTGACGGAGACGGAGCGGCGGGCCGTGGCGCGCCAGTTGATGGTGCGGAAGTCGTCGCCGGCCACGTAGTCGCGAATCTGCTCGAAGTCGGTGTTGTGGCCGATGCGGCGTATGCGCTTGATGCCCATCTCGGTCAGGTTGTTGCTCATGGCCAGCAGTTCATACTGGCGCAGCATGAGATAGGAGGGATAGACCTTCACGTCCTGCGGCTCGCAGCAGGTGAAGCGACGCTGCACGAGACCGAGCCGCGTGCTGACGAAAACGCGCACCCGGCCAAAGCCATAGACGCCGCGCTCCGTGGGGCGCAGTTGATACCTGACGGTGGTCTCGCCCTCAGGGCGGAGCGATGCGCGGAAGCAGACGTCGCGCCGCTGGAAGACAAACGGTATCTCGTCGATGACCTCAAGGTCGACGGGAAACCTGTAGGTGCTCTCCACGCGGATGCTGACGGGATTGTCGTCGCCATTGGAGAAGCGCTGACTCATGTGGCGCGAGGCCGTGATGCCCCTCCGCCGCCACAGCAGCACGCAGTCGGTCGCCACCGCCACCACCAGCAGGAGCAGCAGCACACGCCCGACCGTGAACATCGCCTCCACGGCATATCCCGACGCGATAGTCAGGACAACGACAGTCAGCAGATAGTAGAAACGATTCTTCAGATACACAATTACGGCGGCAGCAAACTATTAACTATTATCTATTAACTATAAACTCACTTCGGCACCTCCACCTTCTCGATGAGTCGCTGAACGGCACGCTGGGGCGTGATGCCCTCCATCTCGGCCTCGGCGGTCAGGATGATGCGGTGCTGCAGGATGCTGGGTGCCACCTGGCGCACATCGTCGGGCGTGACGAAGTCGCGGCCCTGCAGCAGGGCGTAGGCCTTCGAGGCCTGGAGCAGCGCCACCGAGGCACGGGGCGAGGCACCGAGGAAGACGGCCTTGCTCTGGCGCGTCTGCTGCACGATGCCTGCCATGTAGCGCAGCAGGGCGGGGTCTACAAACACATCGCTGAGCATACGGCGCAGTTCGATGAGTTGCTGCTTGGTGATGACCGGCTCGATGTCGTCGAGTGCCGTCAGACGCTGGTTGATGTGATGACGCTCCAGGATGGTCACCTCCTCGTCCATCGAGGGATAGCCCATCGTGATCTTCATCATGAAGCGGTCGGTCTGTGCCTCGGGCAGTTTGTAGGTGCCCTCCTGCTCCACGGGGTTCTGCGTGGCCAGGATGGTGTAGAACTGTCCCATCGCGTGGGTCACGCCGTCGATGGTCACCTGGCGCTCCTCCATCACCTCGAAGAGGGCGGCCTGCGTCTTGGCCGGTGCGCGGTTGATCTCGTCGACCAGCACCAGGTCGGCAAAGACGGGGCCGGGGTGGAAGTCGAAGTCGGAGGTACGGATGTTGAACACGTTGGTGCCCAGCACGTCGGAGGGCATCAGGTCGGGCGTGAACTGCACGCGGCTGAACTTGGCGTCGATGAGCCGGGCCAGCAGTCGGGCCAGCAGCGTCTTGGCCACGCCGGGCACGCCCTCCAGGAGCACGTGGCCGTTGGCCAGCACGGCGATGAGCAGCAGGTCGATGTTCTCGGTCTGCCCTACGATGACTTGAGAGATTTGCTGGCGCAGCAGGTCGATGCGCTCGGCAAACTGGGTGAGGTCGGTTCTTTGTTCTTCCATTATATACTATCTGTTATTTTGTCCAATTCGGCAATCAGGGTTTTCATCTCAGGCTCGGTGACCACGTGCGCTGGGTCGACGGCCATCTTCACATTGCGCAGCACGAAGCGCAGGTTGTCTGCCTCCATGCCGGTCAGGCGGGCCAACTGGGCCGTGGTGTCCTGCTCGGTCTCGGCATCCATGATGTCGAGTCCCGTCTGGCGACGTATCTCTTCGGCCGTGTAGGCCAGTTTCTTGCGCAGCAGCCCCTGGTGGTCGCCCTCCTGCCAGTAGAGCATACCGATGAGCCGGACAAACTCCAGGTTGCCGTTCTTGCGCTGCGGTATGACGGGTATGGGGCGCTGTCGGCGGCGGGCGGTGAAGATGCAGAAGCAGAGCACGCCCAACACCGTCAGGTAGAGGGCCCAGCGCAGGGGCGGATGCTGCAGGAGCACGTAGAACGGCGACTCCTCGGCCACGGCGGCACCCTTCACGTAACTCTCCAGACGGATGACGGGCAGGTGGCCCATGCGGTTCATCAGACGATGAATGAGCACGGCACCATTGTCGTGGTTCAGCATGGCGTAGTTGGTCAGCAGCAGCGGTGTCGTGACGATGATCAGTTCGCCCTGTCCCTTCGACAGACTAAGGGCCACAGAGGCTGCGTAGTCCCCTTCCCGACATTCGGCCAACGAGGTGAAGGGGAGCGAGTCGTTGGCGACCGTGACCGTGCGGGAAATCATCTGTTCGTAGACCCACACGATGGAATCCTGCGGGTAGACGTTGTCAGCATTCCAGTGGATGGGCACCTTCCCGGGGTTTTTGCCTGCCAGCCGCTTGATGCTGAACTCGGACCGCCAGTCGAAGTCGATGCCCAGCGTGTCCTCCCAGGAGTAGAGGCTGGCAGTGGTGGCCACCAGCACCACGTGGCCCGCTTCGGCCAGCGACAGAAATTCTTCCAGGTCGTTCTCACCCAGCATTTCATTCGACACGATCAGCAGACCGTGCGGCTCAGTCAGCACGCTGTCGCGCTGTAACTGCCAGAGGGTGCGCCGCTCCACGCTGTAGCCGCAGGGCATGGCGGCACCCATGATGCTGTCGAACACCATGCAGCCGAAGGGCTGCGGGTCGTCGTGGGCAAAGGTGGGCGTCCAGTCGAAGCGGCGCGGCAGGCGGTACTCGATGAGCACCACGGCCACCAGCATCAGCACGATGACGAGGACGAACTTGGCGCGGCTGTTCATAGGCTGTCACCTCCTTTCCCCATGACGACATCCTGCTGCGCCTTCATCTGCCGGAAGACGGCCTCGGTGGCAAGGAAGTTGCCATAGCGCACCAACACAAACTGGCGCGTCAGTTGGCTGAAGGCAGGCTGGCCCACCTGCCGCATATATTGGCTGGGCGTCTTCGACGGTTGCCAGTCTATCTTTCCTTTCTCCTGCAGGTAGGACAGCGTCTGCAGATAGAGCAGTCGCACGGCCTGCCGATAGTCCTCAGTCCTGAGGGCCTCACTGATCTCCGCATCGAAGTCGACGCCATAGATGGTATCCTCCAGCACCTCATAGTCCATCTCCTCTTCGCTGCGGTCTTTGCCGTAGAACAGTTGGCTGCGCTTGCGCCACAGGAACCAGAGCAGGAAGAGCACCAGCAGCGCCCCCAGCACGATGAGCGTATAGTAGACCACATCGTTGTCGAGCACGGTGTTGAAGGTGTCGTTCACCCAATCGCTGATGACCGAGGCAATCCACTCCAGCAGGTTTTGGCTGCCGCCCACGATCTCGCGGTCGTAGTCAAAGCGGCTGTCTTGCTGCCAGGCGGCTATCTGTGTGCTGTCTATCTGGAGGGAATCCATTTTTAAGTGAAAAGTGAAGAGTGAAGAGTGAAGAATTTCTTGCCAAGCAGGCGACCGGCTACCGCTATTTAGAAGTTATCAAACTCGTCGAAGCGGTCGATGTTCTGGGCGACGCCTACGCCGTCTATCTTGTCGCTGGCATGACCATACTGTACCACCAGGGCCACGGTGGTGATGACGCCAGAGAGCAGATAGCCCAGGCACTGGATGACGCAGGTGATATACTCCAGGAAGGTGTAGAAGATGGAGTTGACGAACGTGCTGTCCAGGTCGCTGCCCAAGGTGAAGACCATCTTGACGATGAAGAGGATGTACCACGGCGCAAAGGTGAACGACTGGATGACGCTGGTCAGCATGCTGAAGACGATGGAGATGGCCACGATGCCGCCCCACGTGGCAAAGCCCAGACGGAAGGACTTGCCGATGGCCTGAAGCGGATTGACCTCGTCCTCCATCATGTAGATGGGCTGCGATAGCGACAGCGGGATGGCTACGGCCAGGATGGCCACATAGCCCAGTATGATTATGATGACACCAAGGCCCTCGTTGATGGCTATGCCACCTCCCACCAATGCGCCGAACACCAGGAGTGCGAGCATGACTAGCAGGAAACAGGTCAGCAGGTAGAAGGCCGCCCGCTTCAGACAATGGTAGAACTCGGGACGGAACTCGTCGGCGTGCAGATTCTGCAACCGCTGCGGCCTCACCTGGTAGAGACGGAAGAGGGCATAGAGCATGGCCGAGAAGACCACGTAGACCGCCATACCCACAATGACGGTGGCCCCCGTTGTCAGCATGAAGCGGATGAACCACGCATCGTCCAGTTCGCCCCCGCCTTCCACCATACCGAACAGCGACATATAGCCGCCCCAGAAGTGGTTGACAAAGAAGCCCAGCACCAGCGATGCCGGCAGCATGAGATAGGTAAAGTATTTCAGCAGCGTGCGCCAGTTCTCACGCAGGAAGGCAAAGGCGGCACTCAGTTTCTCCGAGAACGACCGCGTGACGTAGAGTTCAATCTTCGGTGACTGTTGTTGTTCCATGATGACGTAGATAGGGTAAAACTATATAATAATAAATAATGAACGCGAGGGAGAGCAGGATGATGCTGAGCCGCAATGCATCGGGCCAGCCGGTGTGGCGGGTGAAGAAACTCTCGATGAAACCGGCCACGACGAAGAGCGGCACGGTACCCATCACAATCTTCAGTCCACGTTTGGCACCACGGCGAAAGGAGTAGAGCCGCGTGTAGGTGCCGGGAAACAGCCAG
The DNA here is from genome assembly GCA_017467535.1 of Prevotella sp. Classification (GTDB taxonomy): domain Bacteria; phylum Bacteroidota; class Bacteroidia; order Bacteroidales; family Bacteroidaceae; genus Prevotella. Next base: position 12,420 of record JAFUST010000037.1, read on the forward strand.
CCGTTGCCCATAGCCAGGCCGGCGGCTCCGGCCACGATGATGGCCGAGATCTCTATGGTGCCGTGCAGCCAGATGGCCAAGGCCGAGTCCCACAGCAGCCCGTACTGGGCGAAGAAGGTCTGGAAGGCTCCTATCATCACACCGTTCTGGAAAAGGATGAAGCCGGTGCCGAACGACGTGAAGATGCCCATCACGAAGGTGATGAACGACACGTAGATGTTGTTCATCGTGATGCCTACGAACATGGTGCCCTCGGGCGAACCGTCGTAGACGGCCATCGGCTCACCGTTCTCAATATTGTCGATGGTCATCTCCACATACGCGTTACCTAAAATCAGACGGGAGAACTCGGGATCAATCAGTTGCGACACCATGCCCACCAGAGCACTGAAGAGGAAGATGGCAAACGACAGGCGCAGTTCGCGGCGGGCGTCCCACATGGTCTGAGGCACCTCTTGCGTCCAAAAGGTAAAGATGCGCGTCCAGCGTTCCCGCTTGTTGCGATAGATATTGTTGTGGATGGCCGACGCCAGGTTGTTCAGGTAGCGGTTGATGCGCGAATGGGGATAGTGCGTCTGGGCAAAGGCCAGGTCGGAGGTCACGTCGATGTAGGCATCGGCCACCTCGTCGGGGGTGGAGATGGCAGGGGCTTCGGCTATGTTCTCATAGCCGCGCCACTTCTCGATGTTCTGCCTGATGAACGTGACTTCCTTCATCCGCTACTGCCTCATTGCACAAATATGGCACAAAAGTAATACTTTTTTTCCACTTATCACTTATCATTTATCATTTATTTTGTACCTTTGCATCGAAATTCATCAAAAAGGAGTCAATCTGATGGCACAATCGGGCATCATCACCGGACAATACGTACGCATCGAGCAGGCTACGGCCAGCGTGGGCGACCGCATCTTCGCGCAACTCATCGACTGGGTGGTCCTGCTGGCTTATCTAACGCTGGCCACATGGGCCATGGTGGAGGCCGATGTCAGCGGAGCCATCGTCGCCTATGTCCTGCTTCTGCCGCTGCTGTTCTACACCCTGCTGATGGAGATCTTCAACCACGGCCAGTCGCTGGGCAAGATGGTAATGAAGACGCGGGTGGTGAAGATGGACGGCTCCACCCCCACCCTGAGCGCCTATCTCATGCGCTGGCTGCTCTACATCGTCGACGGGCCGAGCATGAGTTTCCTGGGACTGCTCTGCATTATCTTCACCAAGAACAACCAGCGGCTGGGCGACCTGGCTGCCGGCACCGTGGTCATCAAGATGCAGAACTACCGCAAGATTCAGGTCAGCCTCGACGAATACGACTATCTGACGAAGAACTACACCCCGCGCTATCCGCAGGCTGCCGACCTGTCGCTGGAGCAGATAGAAATCATCACCCGCACCGTGAACACGCCCCGAAAGGACTTCACGGCACGGGTGATACAGTTATCGCAGAAGGTGCAGCAGAAACTGAACATCCAGCGTCAGGAACTGACCGACATTGACTTCCTGCGTCGCATCCTGCGCGACTACCAGTACTACGCCTTAGAGGAGATTTAGTTTTAGTGAAGAGTTAAGAGTGAAGAGTGAAGAATTTGCTGCCGCCGAAGTTGGGAGCCCGGTAGGAAATTCTTCA
>JAFUST010000038.1 GCA_017467535.1 Prevotella sp.
GTGATGAGTGATAAGTGATGAGTGATGAGAGCCCGCTGGCCGAGAGTATGAGTCGGTCGGCGGGCTTTTTCGGTCATCTGGTCGGCATTGTGCTCGCCCTTCACACTAAGATGACTTCTTGATGCCTATAGAAAGTGCCAAGATAATTGCCAAACCGAATGATAGTAAAATATAGGTGTAGGTGAGCGTGCGGTTCCACATGGGCAACATCAGCAAATTGGCCACGAATGCCACAGATGAAACACAACGCAACACAAGTAATATTCGAGCACTTATGATTTCCATGCAAGACAAAATCACCACTATTGCAAGAACACTCAATAAACCAAATACAAACATGAGTACCACACCATCCTGATCAGGAGAACCGAGACGACACAGCGGCATCATCAGTATGGTAGCCACCACACAAACGATTAGTGTTGCTATGCCTCGCAAAATAGAAAAGCCACTCTTGCTATCCTTTTTTTCTTTGGCATGGTCACTAACCATCGTCTCATTACTCTGCATGACCGGCTGTTCAGTCTGTTCTTCCTTTGGCGGCATCGTACGCTGGGAGGGTGACAAAAATGTACGTTCAGACTGTTGGGACGCGGTCTGACTGGCAAGCATTTCGCGCCACTGGCGGATGCTCTGTGGACGGTCTTTCTTGCGGGGTTGCATGGCCGCCTCAACCGTCTTCCAGACACGTTGTGAGACCCAGACGGGAGCCTCTGGCAATCCGTCCTCATTGACCATACTTGCCTCTGGGGGAACCTGTCCCGTCAGCATGAAGAATAGCGTGGCGCCAAGGCTGTAGATGTCGCTCTGAGGCGAGAACTTGTCAAGCATCTGGTTGTACTGCTCCAGCGGAGCAAACCCCTGACTGATGCCCACGGGGGTGCTACTGGTCTGCTGGCCAGCGGCATCATAGTTTTTTGACAATCCAAAGTCGATAAGCACTGCATCGCCCTTGTCATCGAGCAAAATGTTACCCGGCTTTACATCGTAGTGGCATGCCTGATGCTCGGTGTGCATGTACTCCAGTCCTTCGCCTATCTGAATAGCGAACCTGACTGCCTCATTCTCGCTGAGGTGCCCGTCGGTACTCCTGCGTACATAGTCTTGCAACGATCCACCGCTCAGGTAGCGCATGACATAGTAGACGGTATTGTTCTCCTCGAACACATCGGCCACGGTGATGATACGCGGGTGCTTCATCCGCGAAAGACTCTGTGCCTCCTTAATAAACTTTGCCCTGTATTGAGAAGCCAGTTCGCGCGATGCCATTGATGGTGTTTCGACAAGGGCAGAATCACCCTCGCGCAATTGATACTCCTTCATAAAGAACTCCTTGATGGCGACCTTTATCTCTACCTCCATCTCGCCTAGTGCGCCTTGTACGGTCGTTTTGGTTGTGGCCAGATAAGTGATGCCGAAACCGCCCTGTCCCAGCACTTTCTCTATGCGGTACTTGCCGCCCTTCAGTTCGTGGTTCTTTTGAAGATGTGTCATAACTTTCAGTTTATTGCACTAATTTGTCGCAAAGATAGTGATTATTCCCCGAACTGCCAAATTTTTCTATCGAAAAAGAATAGGCCTTGAATTCCTTCTCACTCCTCTGCTTCCTTTATCTTTGCCTGCATCTCCTCTACTCTATTTCTCACTTTTTTAGTAGTTGGATGATCCAAGCCCTTCGACTTCTCCAGAATATCCAAGGCACGCTGAAAGTACTCTATAGCCTTTGAATATTCGCCCTGAGAACGGAATACCACACCTATGACGTAACAGTTATCTGCTATTCTGAGAAGGCCTGCTGACGGCCTATCACGCCCTGCTCGTTCAGTTCGTAGCCCTGCTTGCGGACCTGCTGCAGCACGTAGGCATCGCCATTCTTGCGGCCTGACAGCACCAGGGAGAAGGTGCCGTCATCACGGCTCAGCGCCGCGTTGTGCTCGCCCTTCACGCGGACGGTCACGCCGCCCAGCGGCACCCCCGCCCTATCGGCCCGCCCCAGGGTCTTCACGCAGCCCTGCTGGGTCTGGCCAAACGCCACGGCGGGCAGGGCAAGCAGGAGGAAAAGGAAGAACGGAGGCCTAAGCATCATCGTAGCACTACTATTGTTCGTAGACCGTGGGATCGTCGATGCCGGCCTCGGCCAGGGCCTCGCGGCGCTCCACGCAGGTGCCGCAACGGCCGCAGTGATGCTGGCCTCCCTTGTAGCACGACCAGGTCTCGCTGTAGTCGATGCCCAACTGGGCACCGCGACGGGCTATCTGGCCCTTGGTCAGATGGGTGTAGGGCGAGAGCAGGCGGACGCCATTGAAGGTGCCGGCGGAGGCGGTGCGGTCGAAGGCCTCGACAAACTCTGGGCGGCAGTCGGGGTAGACGGTATGGTCGCCGCTGTGGTTGGCCATCATCACATACTGTAGGCCGCGACTCTCGGCCAGTCCCACGGCCACGCTGAGCATGATGCCGTTGCGGAAGGGCACCACCGTAGACTTCATGTTGTCTTCGGCGTAGTGGCCCTCGGGGATGTCCTCGCCGCCCTGGAGCAGCGAACTCTCGAAATACTGCGCCATGAACTGGAGGGGGATGACCAGATGCTCGATGCCCAGTCGCTGACAGTGCAGGCGGGCAAAGGGTATCTCACTGGCGTTGTGCTTCGAGCCATAGTCGAACGTGACTGCCAGTGCGATGCGCTCCTGGTAGTCGTAGAGCAACGTGGTGCTGTCCACCCCGCCGCTGAGTATCAGAATACTGTCTTTCTTCGTTTCCATAGTGCAAAGGTACGAAATAATTCTTAAATCTCAATGATTCTCAATATTTTTTCGTATCTTTGCGCCCGATGAAAAAGGTATTACTTGTACTGCTGATGACGGGTGCCGCGCTGACGGCAGGGGCGTGGCACCGGGTGTGGAGCCCCAATGTGAAGGGGCTACAGGTGATTCTGAACGATGACTTTGAGGCCCTGCCCATCCTGACACTGAACAGCGACGACAGGCTGACCATCGGGTTCGATGAACTGTCGCACCAATACCAGCGGTTCACCTACCGGCTGGAGCCCTGCAACCCCGACTGGAGTCCCACGGAGGGGCTCTTCGACAGCGACTGGCTGGTGGGCTTCAACGACCTGCCCATAGAGGACTATGAGAACTCGCTGAACACGACGACGCTCTACACGCACTACAGCCTGACATTCCCCAACCGCGAATGCCAACTGAAGATGAGCGGCAACTACCGCCTGCACATCATCGATGAGGACGGCGAGGAGGCCGTGACCGTGGAGTTGAGGGTGGTGGAGCCGCTGATGAACGTGGGCCTGAGCGCCACGACGAACACAGACATGGGACTGAACACGCGGTACCAGCAAGTGGCGATGACGGTGCTGTACGGCAGCCTGCGCGTGACACGCCCCGACGAACAGATTCAGACCCTGGTGATGCAGAACGGACGAGAGGACAACATGAAGGTGAACGTGAAGCCGAACCTGACGATGCCGCAGAGTCTGAAATGGGAGTACAACCGCGGCCTGATATTCGACGCGGGCCACGAATACCACAAGTTTGAGGTGCTGGACCCCACCCACCCCACCATGGGACTGGCCGCCGTGAGATGGGACGAGGACACGCGCACATGGCACGCGCTGCCCGTGCCCTGCGAGCCGCGCCGCAACTACCTGTACGACGAGGATGTCAACGGAGCCTTCCTGCTGCGCAACAGCGACAACTATGAGAGCGAGCGGACATCGGAATACGTCAACGTGCACTATCGCCTGCAACCTGCCCGCCACTATGATGACGGCCAGGTGGTGGTGAGCGGAAGATGGGCCACGGAGGCTCCGGAGCAGTACGTGATGGAATACGACGAGGCGAGCCAATCGTACAACGCCACTGTCATGCAGAAACTGGGCTACTACAACTACCAACTGCTGCTGGTCGACATGGACGGCACGACGCACCCGCTGCCCGAGGAGGGCTCGTTCTACGAGACGGAGAACACCTATCAGGCCTTGGTCTATTATAAAGGCACGGGCGAACGCTCTTGGCGGCTGGTGGGCTTCCAGGAGATTACTCTCAGATAACAGAAATCATCAGATCACACTCAGACGCGCTCCCGATATTCGCGAGGCGTCATCTTGTAGAGGCGGAAGAAATTGCCAATCAGGTAGTTGGGCGTATAGAAGCCACACTCGTCGGCAATGGCTTCGACAGACTTGTCGGTGGTACGCAGCAGTTCGGCAGCCTTGGCCAGACGGGCACGACGGATGATCTCGCGCGGGCTCTTGTGGATGTGAGGTGTGACCACAGCATAGAGTTCGGGCAGTTCCACCTGTGCCTCCTCGCTGAGGTCGTGCATCGAGAAGTTGGAGTTCTGGTGGTCGCGGATGTAGGGCATCAACTTCTCCATCAAGGTGATGAACTCCGGCGGCAACTGCGCGTTGGACGAGGTCTGACTGCCAAGCATATCATCCTGAGAAGGCATGAGCAACTGCGACTCGAAGGCATCGTTGCGCTCTACGAAGGCACGGATCTTGCTGAGCACATCGCTCTCCTCGTGGTCGCGGCGCATCCTCATGCGGGTGTTGCGCGAATAGTAGACCAGGTTGTAGATGAGGAGCACGAGGATGAGCACACCCATGAGCAGATAGAGGCCAGTGGTGCGCCACCAGGGCTTGCTGATGTGGATCTCCCACGTATAGGTCTCGTCGTCATCCCACTGGTTGGGGAACATCGAGGCCTGCACGCTCAACTGGTAGTCGCCGGCCTCGAGGCCCACGATGGAGTAGCGCAGCATGCCCTTGTCGTCCACCTGGTGGTGGGCATCGAAATAGGAGTAGTCAGTCCACTCATCGCGACCGTTGCCCTTCAGGTGCACCCGATAGTAGGTCTGGCGCGGGCGGTAGTAGTTGAGTCCCGAGAAGATGAGCGACACGCTCTTGTGGTTGCTGTTCAGCCAGATGTGCTTGCTGCGGGTGACGGCCTTGGTGATGACCACCGTACCATCCACTTCCTCATTGGGGTCTACACCGGTGCCATTGACCAGCAGATGGATGAGTTTGGGATAGAGTTTATAGGGACGCCGGATGTTGAGACTATCCAGGTCTTGCGGACGGAAGACCACCATGTGGTCGAGTCCCTGCATGACGATGAAACTATCCTCCGTGCAGGCGGCCTTGCAGTTGATGAAGGCCTCGCTGGGCACGTTGTCCTCCTCGCCGAAACTGTTGACAAAGACGGGCTCGCCATTCTCTATCTCAATGCACGAGATACCGCAGGATGTGGCCACCCAGATATTGCCGCGCCTGCCCTCTATGACAGAGTGGATGACATCATTGTAGAAGCCTGTACGCTTGGAGAACAGGATGGGCTCGGAGTCTGGCTTCTTGTAGAGGAAGAGGCCCGAGTTGGTGCCGATCCACGTCCAGCCACGGCTGTCCTCGAACTTGCAGTTGGCCCGTCGGCCCTCGAACTCGGTGATGTTCTGCTCCAGCCGATAGGTGTACTCGGCATACTTGCTGGACAGAGGGTCGCTCCAGGGATAGACCTTGAAGGGCGAGGCCACGGGCCGGGCATAGAGCAGTCCGCGCTTCTCGGTACCAATCCACATACCTCCCTGGCGGTCGAAGGTCAGGGTGTTGCAGTCGGTGCCCAGTTTCGATCCGTCGACGAGTGTCAGTTCTGAAATCTGCTCCGTATGCCCGTCAGTCAGGCCATAGACCCAATAGCCATACTCTGAGGCAATATAGAGCAGGTTGCCCTTGATGGCCAGATTGTTCATGTGGTAGGGCAGTTCGAGCACTATCTGCCACTCGAGTGTCTGCAGGTTGAAGAAGAGCAGTATGGAATCGTGACCGCCATTGCGCAACTGATAGAAACCGCTGCCATAGCGGAGCAGGAGCGAAGAGTTGGGATATCTCAGACTGGTCTGCTCGTCGTAGGCACAAGTCTCGTGGAGCATCTTCCCGGTCTGCAGGTCGTAGGCCACTTCAGCGCCATTGTCATAGAAGAGCAGCAGCGTCTGGTCGACCACCTCCATATCCTGTAGATTGCGGCCGGGCAGCACGGGATAGACCTGCTGCCGCTCTACGTTCAGCAGGCCCTTGTCTGTCAGCACCCACAACGTGCCGATGGAGTCGGTGAACAGGTCCAGCGCCGGATCGGGGCACCCCATCTGATGCAGCACACTGTCGACGTTGGCAATGAACTGCTCGGTCATCAGATCCACACAGGTCACCAGGTGCTTGCGCTTCAGCCAGATGTGGTGGTCGTGGTCAAAATAGAGATGGTTGTTGCCGCCATAGGACGGGAGGGCGTACTGGAAGTCCTGATGGGTGTCGATGTGGGTGAAACTACTGCCATTGTAGAAATTGAGGTTGCCGATGGTCGAGATGATCATGCGCCCCGTCTTGGTGCAGACCACCGTCTGAGCGCTATTGTCAGCCAGTCCGTCGGCAGCATTGATGACGCGGAACGTGCGGTCTTGCTCAGCAGCATGAACCCACACTGCCGTCAAGCATAATAGCACCAAATGGATGAATCTGAACGATTGTTTCATACGATGGTTAAGTAATCGTGTGCAAAGATAGCGAAAAAAAATGTGTATTGCAAATTTTTCAGGGTAAAAATATAAAGAGAACTCCCACAGTGGAAAGTTCTCTTCTATCTGAGTGAAGTCGAGGTGACAGGACTCGAACCTGCGACAGCCTGGTCCCAAACCAGGAACGCTACCAACTGCGCTACACCTCGATTTTGCGGGTGCAAAGGTAATAACTTTTTATTGAACATTGGACATTGAACATTGAACATTATCTTTATTTAACAAATAAAGGTCAATGCTCAATGTTCAATCTTCAATCACTTGATGATGCCCTGCTCGATAAATATCTTTTTCAGTATCACGACAGAACGCTCCACCTGCTCCTCGGTGTGAGTAGCCATCAGTGCATAGCGCACCAGCGTGTCCTGAGGCGCACAGGCAGGAGGAATGACGGGATTGATGAAGACGCCAGCGTTGAAGGCGAGGGCCGTCACGAGGAATGTCTTTTCAGGATCGCGCACATAGAGCGGAATGATGGGGCTCTCGGTCTCGCCGATCTCGAAGCCCTCCTCGCGGAAGCGCTTCAGGGCGTAGTTGGTGACGCTCCACAACTTCTCGATGCGCTCGGGCTCCTGCTGCAGAATGTGCAGGGCCTCCATGGCGGCTGCCGTTGCAGCAGGCGTATTGGATGCCGAGAAGATGTAGGTGCGGCAGGTGTGACGCAGATAGTTGATGGTCTCCTTGTCGGAAGCGATGAATCAGCCGGTGCTGGCCAGCGACTTCGAGAAGGTGCCCATGATCAGATCCACCTCGTCGGTCAGGCCGAAATGGTCGCACACGCCACGGCCCTGACGCCCGAAGACGCCGATGCCATGAGCCTCGTCGACCATGATCGAGCAGTTGTACTTATGCTTGAGTTCCACAATCTCAGGCAACTTTGCCAAGTCGCCTTCCATCGAGAACACGCCATCGACCACAATCAGTTTGACAGCCTCATGAGGCAGATTCTTCAGCACACGCTCCAGGTCATCCATGTCGTTGTGCTTATAGTGCAACTGCTTGGCAAACGACAGACGGCGACCGTCTACGATGGAAGCGTGGTCGCGGTCGTCGCAGATGATGTAGTCATCCTTGCCTACCACCATGGCCAGCACGCCCTGATTGACACTGAAGCCCGTCGAGAGACACAGACAGTCGTCCTTGCCAATGAACTCAGCGATTTCTTTCTCTAACTGTACATGGATGTCAAGCGTACCATTCAGAAAACGGCTGCCAGCACAACCTGAGCCATACTTATCGAGTGCAGCCTTAGCCTTGTCGATGATGCGCTGGTCGCCCGTCAGACCCGTATAGGCATTCGAACCGAACATCAGCACCTTGTGGCCTCCCATCTCCACTTCCGTACCCTGCTTACCAGTAATTGCACGGAAATAAGGATAAATCCCCTTGGCCATGAATTCCTGAGGAATGCGATACGCCTTGTATCTTTCTTCTAATTGTCCCATAACTTGTTTTATAGGTATTTCTTTTCGTTACAGGCTGCAAAGTTACACAAAATTCCGTAAATCGGGCACATTTTTCCTAATAAATGTTTGTTTTTCGCATTTTTATCGTCAATTTCAGTGTTTTTCTATACTAATTTCGTAAATTTGCACTATGCAATCATCGAAAAAAAAGATAGTGTTTATCGTCAACCCGATCTCGGGGACGAAGTCGAAGGAGGGACTTAGCGCCCTCATCGAGCAGGCCATCGACCCGGCGCGCTTTGAGTGGCAGATAGCCCGAACCGAATATGCCGGCCATGCCTCGGTCATTGCCAGCCAGTGCGTGGCCGACGGCACTGACATCTGCGTGGCCGTGGGCGGCGACGGCACCGTGAACGAGGTGGCCCGCTCGCTGGTGCACAGCCAGACGGCCCTGGGCATCGTGCCCTGCGGCTCCGGCAACGGGCTGGCCCGCCATCTCTGCCTGCCTATGGACATGAAAGGGGCGCTGGAGATTATCAACATGGGGCAGACCGACCATTTCGACTACGGCATCATCAACGACCAGCCATTCTTCTGTACCTGCGGCATGGGCTTCGATGCATTCGTCTCGCTGAAATTCGCCGAGTCGGGCAAACGAGGGCTGAGCACCTATGTGGAGAACGTGATGAGGGAGAGCCTCTCCTACAAGCCTGACACCTACACCGTGCAGGACGAGACAGGCCGCCACCGCTACAAAGCCTTTCTCATCGCCTGCGCCAATGCCGCCCAATATGGCAACAATGCCTACATCGCCCCTGGTGCCTCGATGCAGGACGGACTGCTGGACATCATCGTGATGGAGCCCTTCAATGTCATCGAGGCTCCGACCATCGCCGTCGACCTCTTTGCCAAGACGCTCGACAATAACTCTCACATCAAGCGGTTTCAGGCCCGCCAGATACACATACACCGCGAGCAGCCGGGGGCCGTGCACTATGACGGCGACCCTATCCGCATGGAACAGGAAATCGACGTGGAGATTGTGCCGCTGGGCCTGCTGGCCGTCATCAACCCCAAGGCTGTGGAAGACAACTCCCAGCCCAACAAGATGGTGGACAAGATCAGCAACGTGGTCAACAAGATTATATAATAAGATAGGTACGCGTGAAATGCAGACTGCCCTCGTCATCGTCATCATTGCCCTCTCCGTGGCCTATGCCGTCTGGCGCGCCTACCGACTTCTGCAAGCATCGGCTGAAGACCCCTGTGCAGGCTGCCAGGGCTGTGCACTGAAGGAGTTGAGATGCCAAAAAGGGGAAAATAAACACTGCACAGAGAAAAAGTACAGGAAAAATTTGGCAAAATAAAAAATAATCACTACCTTTGCAGTCGCAAATCGCAAATGGTGCCTTGGATGAGTGGCTTAGTCAACGGTCTGCAAAACCGTCTACAGCAGTTCGAATCTGCTAGGCACCTCCAAAGAGAAAGCCGGAATCAAGCAATTGGTTCCGGCTTCTTCTTTTCATGCTTTCAACAATGATACTCATGAAAAAAGAGGACTAAATGAATTAGTCCTCTCTGCTGTTTGTGGCGGAAGGTGAGGGATTCAAACCCCCGATACCCGAAAGGGGTATACCGGATTTCGAGTCCAGCGCGATCGATCACTCTGCCAACCTTCCAATTGAACGGGAGCCAACGAGTAAACTCGTTTGGCCGAGCGTGAGGAATGGTCTTTACGAAGTATTAACCTCCCTTTGCGCTTTTGCGGATGCAAAGGTAATACTATTTTTTCAACTGGCAAAATTTTCGAGGCACTTTTTTCTCGCCCTGCCTGTTTTTTGTCTATTTGCTATAGCATTCGAAGATCTTGGATACACGCTCCTTGGACAACTTCGGCGTGAGCAGACTGACCAGGATGACGACGGGGGAGCCGCCTACCATGGCAATGGCACCGCAGTTGATGGGGTTGATGGGATTGCCCAGCAGCATGTTGACCACTGTGATGCCCACGCCCCAGACGAAGCAGGCCCAGACGCTGGCCGTGGTGACGCCACGCCAGTAGAGGCCCATCATGAAGGGAGCCAGGAAGGCACCGGCCAGAGCGCCCCACGAGATGCCCATGAGTTGGGCAATGAAGGTGGGCGGGTTGAGGGCGATGAGCAGTGAGATGGCGATGAAGAAGACAATGAGCACACGCATGATGACCACCTTGCGACGCTCCACCTTCTCTGCCACCACATCGTCGATGGTGCCCTCCTCCACCTCGCCTTCGAGCGACTTCTTATCACGATAGATGAGGTCGAGGGTCATGGTGCTCGACGAGGTGAGCACGAGCGAGGCCAGCGTAGACATGGATGCCGAGAGCACCAGCAGCACCACGAGGGCGATGAGGATGTCGGGCAGGGTGACCAGCATAGCGGGCACGATGCTATCGAAAGCAATCTTGCCGTTGACCACCACGCGGTCGTAGAGACGTCCGAAACCGCCGAGGAAATAGCATCCACCAGCGACGATGAAGGCGAAGATGGTGCTGATGATGGTGCCACGACGGATGGCACTCTCGTCGGTGATGCTATAGAACTTGCCCACCATCTGTGGCAGGCCCCACGTGCCCAGCGAGGTGAGGATTACCACACCCAGCAGTCCCCAGGGATCGGGGCCGAACCACGAGGCAAAGCCACCGTTGACATTAGGATCGGCATCGCTGGCCTTGGCGGCCAGCGCCGTCACGGCCTCGGTGAGTCCGCCCTTGGATGCCAGCACAGCCACGATGACGGCCACAATGCCAAAGAGCATGATGATACCCTGAATGAAGTCGTTCATGGCCGTGGCCTTGTAGCCGCCCAGGATGACATATACGGCCGTAAGAATGGCCATGATGACCACACAATATTCATAAGGAATGCCAAAGCCCATCTCGAAGAGCGTCGAGATGCCCTTGTAGACGCCTGCTGTATAGGGAATCAGGAAGACGAAGGCGATGATGCTGGCCGCCACGCGCAGGCCCTGACTCTGAAAGCGGGTGCCGAAGAAGTCGGGCATGGTGCGGCTCTCAATGTGCTGAGTCATCAGTTTGGTGCGCCGCCCCAGGACAAGCCATGCGAGCAGCGAGCCAATGACGGCATTGCCCACGCCAATCCACGTGCTGCTGAGGCCGTATTCCCATCCGAACTGTCCGGCATAGCCCACGAAGACCACTGCCGAGAAATAACTGGTGCCATAGGCAAAGGCCGTGAGCCAAGGGCCCACCGAGCGTCCGCCGAGCACAAATCCGTCGACACTGCTGGCCTGCTTGCGTGAGTAGATGCCCACGCCCACCATCACGACCAGGAAGATGATGGTCAGAAGAACTTTTATAATCATATTTCCACAATCTTCAATGTTCAATCTTCAATCTTCAATGTCCCATCAAAAAGCCACCTGCACCTGTGCCTGCAGCCAGTTGTAGTCCTTGCCCAGTTGGTCGCCGCACATACAGCGGGTGTACTGCAACTGCAGTCGGCACTTCTTGTAGAACCAGTACTGGACGCCCAGCGTCAGGTTGGTCTGATCCCAACCGTCCACATCGGTATTGCGGTCGAAGGTCTCGCCGCTGGCCACCACATCGAGTGCATCGACCACGGGGATAGCCACCGTCACGTAGCCGCCACGGCTGCCCACGTCGCCATCCTTGCCGCCCAGCCACTCTGCACGCAGGCTGGCCGGACGGGCTTCCTTGTACTTGGCCGGCGAGTAGGCCAGCGTCTTGTATTCTGCACCCACGCTGTAGCGGTTGCGGGTATAATTGTCGCCTACGGCAATCGTGGGATTCCAGGCTGCCACGCCCACGGCATTGCCCGTGCCCAGATAGCCAGAGCCCACGATGCGCAGCCCGTCGACAGGACGCACCTCGAGTTTGGCGATGAAGTCTTTCTGATTGTTGCGGTCGCTGCGGTTGATGCCCTGTCCGCTCATCAGCGCCAGTTCGTAGTGCAGATGATTCTTCAGCAGGTCACCATAGACCATCAGGCCCTGGTCGCGACCATAGTTGACGCCGTTCAGCGGGTCAGGACCTTCGCCGGCCAGATAGAGCACGGCCTGCGAGTAGACGTCGATGAGTTCCAACTGAGTGGGCGACATGGGGTTCTCCATGGAGTAGGAGTGCTTGAACTGTCCGAAGCGGACGGTGAGCGAATTGTCACGGGTGATGCGATAGTCGGTATAGAATTCCTGGACGACGCTCGAGAAGTCGTGCATAAAGAGGAACGACCATCGGTCAGTGATTCGGGCCTTGGCCCAAAGGAGTGTGCGTTTCAGGTTGTAGGAATTGACCTTTTCACCGTTGGGGTCTTGATAAGACCAGCCTGCCTGGGCATAACCATTGAACTGAATCCGGCTGGTGAAGTCCTTCAGCCATTCATTACTCGACGATTCCTGCTGTGCCTGCCCCATGGCAGCACTGCTACTAAACGCGGCCATCATGACAGCCAGCGTTGCAATCCTAAATGTTCTTTTCATTTCTTCATGTTTTGGAAATAATTCTGTTTAGTGCTTGCGGGGACAAAATTACACAAATATTTCCAAAAAACCATCAAAAAGAAAGAGAAATATTCAGGAAAAACTCAATTTGTCAAGTTTTGCCTTCAGTCGGCCGATTTCCGACTGGCGGATGGCAAGTTTGATCTGGCAAGTGTTGTCATAGGTCTGCGAGACGATGCGCGGCTGCATCTCCTTGACAATGCGCATCACGTCGTTCATCATCACATAGGGGAAGTCGTAGGTGACTATCTCCTCCACCTGTCGCGTTTCCACCTGGGCATGGGCGATGGCGTCGGCAGCGGCCTCGCGATAAGCCACGATGAGTCCGCTGGTGCCCAGGTTGACACCACCGTAGTAACGCACCACCACAATCAGTATGTCGGTCAGTTCGTTGGAGTTGATCTGCCCCAGGATGGGCTTGCCCGCCGTCGACGAGGGCTCGCCGTCATCGTTGGCGCGGAAGTCCTCCCTACCCGCCCCCAGCATGTAGGCATAGCAGACGTGGCGGGCATCATAGTACTTCTTGCGGTACTGCGCCAGCAATTCCTTCACCTCGTCGATATTCTCAACGTGATGGGCAAAAGCGAGGAACTTGCTCCGCTTCTCGGAGTAGAATCCCTCGCTTGTTGTCGCTATAGTCTTGTATTCGTCGGTCATCTATACCAGTTTATGGATCACCAGACCTGAGCGCAGTTTCGGCTCAAACCAGGTGGCCTTCGGAGGCATGATCTTGCCGCTGTCGGCGATGTCCATGATCTGCTGCATCGACACGGGATAGAGGGCCAGCGCAGCACGCATCTCGCCACTATCGACACGGCGCTTCAGTTCACCCAGGCCGCGCAGACCGCCCACAAAGTCGATGCGCTTCGATGAGCGCAGGTCGCCGATGTTGAGAATCTCGTCGAGGATGAGTCTGCTGGAGATGTCTACATCGAGCACGCCGATGGGGTCGTTGTTGTCGTAGGTTCCCTCCTTGGCACGCAGGCAGTACCAGTGCTGGTCGAGATAGAGCGAGAACTCGTGGAGTTGCTGGGGCTTGTATATCTCAGTGCCCTTGTCCTCCACCTCGAAGTTCTTCTTCAGGGCATCGAGGAACTGCTCAGAGGTCAGTCCGTTGAGGTCTTTCACCACGCGGTTGTAGTCGAGAATCGTCAGTTGGCTGGCCTGGAAGCAGACGGCCATGAAGTAGTTGTACTCTTCCTTGCCCGTGTGGGTGGGGTTCTGCTTCTGTTTCTCGGCGCCCACCAGGGCAGCGGCAGCCGAACGGTGATGGCCGTCGGCGATATAGAGCGAGGGCATCTTGGCAAACTCCTCGGTGATGGTCTGCATGTCGTGCTCGTCGTTGATCACCCAGAACTGATGGCGGAAACCGTCGACGGGGGCGATGAAGTCATACTCCGGCTCAGTCTCGGCATAGCGCATGATCAGCGCATCGAGCACCTTGTTGTCGGGATAGGCAAAGAAGACGGGCTCGATGTTGGCGTTGTTCACGCGGACATGCTTCATGCGGTCCTCCTCCTTGTCGCGACGGGTCAACTCATGCTTCTTGATGCGGCCCTGCATGTAGTCGTCCACCAGTGCACCCACCACCAGACCATACTGGGTCTTGCCGTTCATGGTCTGTGCATATATATAGTAATGTTCGCGCGAGTCCTGAACCAGCCAGCCCTTGTCCTGAAACTTCTGGAAGTTCTCGGCAGCCTTTTCATAGACACGAGGATCGTATTCGCTGGTGCCTACGGGGAAGTCAATCTCGGGCTTGATGATGTGGTAGAGGCTCTTCTCGTTGTCGCCGGCCTCGGCGCGGGCCTCCTCGCTGTCGAGCACGTCGTAGGGACGGCTCTCCACCTGCTCGACCAACTCCTTCGGCGGACGTATTCCTCTGAATGGTTTTACTGTTGCCATGTTATTTTATTGAACATTGAACATTGAAGATTGAACATTGAAGATTACAGGTTGGCCTTGATCTTCTCTATCATCTCCTGATATTCGGCATCGGAGAGGTAGACCTTGCCGGGATTCATTTGGAAGGTGCCACCGTAGTCGGGACCGTCCACATACTTGGGGGCCAGGTGGAAGTGCAGGTGCGAGAGTTTGTCGCTGTAGGCACCATAGTTGATCTTCTCGGGATTGAAGGCCTTCTGCATGGCGCGGGTCACCTGAGCCACATCGGCCATAAAGGCGTTGCGGTCTTCATCGCTCAGTTCGTTCAGGTCGTTCACATGGTCCTTGTAGGCCACGAGGCAGCGGCCGCGATAGGTCTGCTCCTTGAAAAGGAAAGCGCGGGAAACGCGCAGTTGTGCGAACTCGATCATCAGATCGTGCAGCGTCTGGTTATTCGTGCAATAGAGGCACTGTTTGGGATCACTTTGCATAGTTTGATTGTTTTTTATAGTTAATAGGTTATACATTCAGGCTCAGTACGAAACGTGCACCCTTGGTGTAGGCGGGATCAATCTCCAGGTCACCGTTCATCTTCAGGGCCATCTGCTTGCAGATGGGCAGTCCCAGGCCGTCGCCCTTGCTGAGATCCTTGATCTCCAGGAAGGCCTTGAACACGTTCTCCTGTTCCTCCTCGGGAATGCCGCAACCAGTATCGGTGACCAGGAACTGCACCTTATGGGCACTGCGCTTCTTGAAGTCGAGGGCTACCTTGCCGCCTTCCGGCGTATATTCGATGGCGTTCTGCAACAGGTGGAGCAGGATGTGCGACACGTATTCCTTGTTGATCTTGGCGCTCATCTTCGGGGCGTTCACCTCCAGGCTGACACCTGCAGGCACCTCGTCACGCACCTGTCCTGCTATCGACTCGCAGAACTGCGAGATCTGCGTATCTTCCAGTTCGACTTCCTCCTCCGAACTCTCCAGTGCAGAGAGGGTCTGGATGTGCTCTGAGAAATCGCGCAAGGCCTTCACCTCAGGAATGCTGGCATCCAGTTTCTGGAGCGTGGGGGCCAACTGGGCAGAGATATTGCTGATGAACTTAGCCTTCAGGGCGTTGTTCTCGTTGGCCAGACTGATGGTCTTCTTCTGCTTGCGGGTCAGGTGCATGTAGCGTATCAGCACAAGACCGCCGAAGACCAGCACCGCAGCCAGTGCTATGGCCAGAATGCTCAGTCCGACAATCATCACCTGACGGGCAGCCAGCGAACTGTCCTTCTCAGCAATGGCAGTCTCGTTGGCAGCAATATGCTGCTTCAGAGAGTCAATCTCCTCGGCCACCTTGAGCGCGTTGACAGAGTCCTTCCAGACGATATAACTGCTGTACGACTGTGCCACCATATTGGCATTGCCGCTCTTGCGACCATTGGCTATCAGCGTCTGATAGACCTCGTCCACCTTGTCATACTCCTTCGAGGCCGTCAGTTTGTCGGCCATCTCCTTGAAGACGGCATTGCCCTGTGCATTCTGACCGAAGGTATAGTAGTAGATGGCCTTGTTGTAGAGCAGGTCATTCCGCAGCGACTCGTCGTCGGCAATGTTGACCTGGCGCTCCATGATGTTGAGTTGGTCCATCACGCTGGCACTACGCCTCATCTTCATGTACATCTGCATGCGCTCCTTGGTAGTCAGGTAGTGCAGTGCATCGGCAGGACAACCCAGGTTCTGCTTCTGGGTCTCTATGTTCTGGTCGATGCGGCGCAACAGGTCGAAAGCCTCCTGATAGAGGTTCTCCCTGTAGTAGAGAGACGTGGCCTTGGCGCCACACTCCACGCCCTCCTTATATTTCCCCTTGTTGAAATAGTCCTCGTAGGCACGGATATACAGCGAACGGGCATTGATATACTTACCGTCGTTCAGTTCCGACTCAGCACGCTGCTGCAGACTGTTTTTCTGCTCCTCCTGTGCCTGGGCAAAGAGGGTGCAGAAGAGGAAACACAGGATTAAGAAAAAAAGATTTCTCTTCATAAATGGGTTTTAATGAATTGAATCCCGATGCTGCGTAACACCGCATCGGGATTTTTAATCGGTTTCACAAGACCTGAGGTCTCACGTGATTACTTGTTCACCTGGAACTTCGTATCGCCGTCCTTGAAGAAGGCGTTGATCTGACGGGCGGCAGCAATACCGGCATTGGTGTTGGCCTCGGCCGTCTGGGCGCCCATCTTCTTCGGGGTGGAGAAGTAGCGACCCTCAAACTTCTGGAAGTCGGCATTGGCATCGGGCATGATGTCGGTGACGAACTTCAGGTCCTGACGCTCCTCCATGAGTTTCAGCAGTTCAGGCTCGTTGATTACCTCCTTGCGGGCGGTGTTCACCAGAATGCCGCCCTTCTTCATCTTGCCCACCAGGGCATAGTTGATGCTCTGCTTGGTCTCGGGCGTAGCGGGGATGTGGAGTGACACCACGTCGCACTGCTCGAACAGGGCGTCCTGATTGGCCACGGCCTTCACGCCAGCCTTCTCGATTACCTCTGCAGGGCAGAAGGCATCGTAGGCATAGACCTCCATGCCGAAGCCCTTGGCGATGCGAGCCACGTTGCGGCCCACGTTACCGAAGGCGAGGATGCCCAGTTTCTTGCCCATCAACTCGGTGCCGGCCTTGCCGTTGTAGAACTGACGGACGGCGAAGACGAGCAGACCAAACACGAGTTCGGCCACAGCATTAGCGTTCTGTCCGGGCGTGTTCTCTGCCACCACGTTGTGAGCAGTAGCGGCTGCCAGGTCGATATTGTCGTAACCGGCACCGGCACGCACCACGATCTTCAACTGCTTGGCAGCGTCGAGCACTTCGGCATCCACCTTGTCGGAACGGATGATCAGTGCGTCGGCATCCTTCACGGCGTCCAGCAGTTGGGCCTTCTCAGTGTATTTCTCCAGCAGTGCCAACTCATGACCTGCTCCCTCGATCTCTTTGCGAATGCCCTCCACAGCAGCGGCTGCAAAAGGCTTCTCTGTTGCTACAAGAACTTTCATTTTATCTCATTGAACATTGAACATTGAAAATTGAACATTATTTTTCGCTTCCCTTCGTTGTCTTAATGATTTTTGTCAGGGTGGCTACTATTTTCTTGCAATCATCATAAATGGATTCAAAAAGTTTCTCTTCCAGAATGTCCGATTCATGCAGTAGTTCAAGCCAATATTCAGTTTCATTTGCCTCCTTTAAAGCAATATTTAATTTATTAATAAAATCCATTCGACTTTGAGCATTGACACTTTCTCGAACATTGGCACCAATGCTTGTACCGCTTCTCAACACCTGCTTAGACAATACATAGACCTGCTTCTCTTCTTTTAAAAATCTGTATAGTTTAATGATTCTAAGAGCAAAAGCCTTGCTGTCTATCAGTATTTGATTGTCGGCACGCATAATGTTCAATGTTCAATGTTCAATGTTCAATGCTTACTCTCAAACTCCTTCATGCAGGCAACGAGGGCGTTGACACCTTCGATGGTCTGAGCGTTGTAGCACGATGCACGGAAACCGCCTACCGAGCGGTGACCCTTCACGCCGACCATGCCCTTCGAGACGGCAAAGTCGAGGAAGTCCTTCTCCAACTCCTTGTACTCGTCGGCCATCACGAAGCAGATGTTCATCAGCGAACGATCCTCCTCCTTGGCGGTGCCCACGAACATCTTGTTACGGTCAATCTCACCATACACGATCTCAGCACGCTGCTTGGCCAGTTTGTCCATAGCCTCTACGCCGCCCTGCTTCTTGATCCAGCGCAGGTTCTCCAGAGCGCAGTAGATGGGCACCACAGGAGGCGTGTTGAACATCGAGCCCTTGTCCACGTGGGTACGATAGTCGAGCATCGTGGGAATCTCGCGGGGAGCCTTGCCCAGGGCGTCGTCCTTCACGATGACGATGGTCACGCCGGCCATGGCCAGATTCTTCTGGGCACCGGCATAGATGGCATCATACTTGGCCACGTCGACAGGACGGCTGAAGATGTCAGACGACATATCGGCAATCAGGCGCACGGGCACATCGAGGTCCTTGCGGATCTCCGTACCATATATAGTATTATTAGAGGTGATGTGCAGATAGTCAGCATCTGCAGGCACCGTCCAGTCCTTGGGGATGAAGGTATAGTTGGCATCGGCACTCGAAGCCACCTCAACCACCTCGCCGAAGAGTTTGGCCTCCTTCATGGCCTTCTTGGCCCACACGCCGGTGTTCAGGTAGGCTGCCTTCTTAATCAGGAAGTTGTAGGGAATCATGCAGAACTCGAGCGATGCACCGCCGCCGAGGAAGATGACTGAATAGCCCTCGGGGATGCTGAGCAACTCCTTGACCAGAGCCACAGCCTCGTCGACCACGGGCTGGAAGTCCTTTGCACGATGGCTGATCTCCATCAGAGAGAGACCGGAACCATTGAAGTCTAAACACTGTTTGGCAGTAGCCTCGATGACCTCGCGGGGCAACATAGAGGGGCCTGCATTAAAGTTGTACTTCTTCATAAATCTTGAA
>JAFUST010000010.1 GCA_017467535.1 Prevotella sp.
GCTCTCTGAGTTCCACGCACAGGGCCGCGGTGGCATGGGCTCGAAGGGTGCTCGCCATCGCGACAACGACTTCACCGAGTATATCTATCCCGCCACGATGCACAACACGCTGCTCTTCTTCACCAAGAAGGGACGCTGCTACTGGCAGAAGTGCTACGAGATACCTGAGGGCGACAAGAACTCGAAGGGCCGCGCCATCCAGAATATGCTGAACATCGAGCCAGACGACGCCATCAACGCCGTGCTGCGCATCAAGAAGTTCGATGACGACGAGTTCCTCAACTCCCACTACGTGGTGTTCGCCACCAAGCAGGGCGTGGTGAAGAAGACCTGTCTGGAGGCCTACCGCCACCAGCGCGCCATCGGCGTGAAGGCCATCAACATCAACGACGGCGACGAGGTGGTGAGCGTCCGCCTGACCAACGGCCACAACGAGATCCTGCTGGCCAACCGCAACGGTCGTGCCGTGCGCTTCAACGAAGACCAGATCCGCACGATGGGCCGCGTCTCCACGGGTGTCATCGGCATGCGTCTCGACGGCGGCGACGACGAGGTCGTGGGCATGGTGTGCGTCAACGATCCTGAGACCGAGACCATCATGGTGGTCAGCGAGAACGGCTACGGCAAGCGCACCGACATTGAGGACTATCGCAAGACGGCCCGTGGCGCCAAGGGCGTGAAGACCCTGGCCATCACCGAGAAGACCGGCCGTCTGGTGGCCATCAAGGTGGTGACCGATGAGAACGACCTGATGATCATCAATAAGAGTGGTGTGCTCATCCGCCTGAACGTCGACGAGGTGCGTGTCATGGGTCGTGCCACCCAGGGAGTGCGTCTCATCAATCTGACGAAGAAGAACGACTCGATTGCCAGCGTCTGCAAGGTGCAGCGTTCGCGCGACGGCGAGGAGGGCGAGCCGGCCGATATGGCCGAAGGCACCGAACCGGCCGTGGACGCCGAGGCTCCCGAGACCGACGGCACTGCTGAGAACACTAATCAGGAATAACTGTTTAACTAATAACTATAAGATTATGAAGAAACTAATGATGATGGCCCTGATGGCAGCCGCTGCCACCACCGCCTTTGCCCAGGATGCCCTGGTGAAAGAAGCCAAGAAACTGGCCGGTAAGGGTGACTTTGCTGAAGCCGTTAAAGTGATTACGCCTGCGCTCACCTCCAGTGAGACGCTCGACAAGGCCGCCGCATGGCATCAGTACAGCGACATCTTCTATGCACAGCACTCCGGCATCGCCGAGGCTGCTGCCAAGAGCGCTATCACCCACGAGGCCTACGACACGCTGACCATGTATAACGCTGCCATCAAGGCATGGGAGACAGCCCTGAAGTGCGACGAGTTCGACCTTCAGCCCAACGAGAAGGGTAAGGTGAAGCCACGCTTCCGCAACGAGGCCCAGAACCGCTACAAGATCTTCGGTGTGCAGTTGGTGCAGGCCGGACAGTTCTTCTATCAGCATAAGGACAACGACAATGCCCTGAAGGCCTGGAAACTCTACTGCGACATGAAGAATACCCCCATCTTTGCCGAGGTGCAGGACTTCCCCAAGGATCCTTTCTTCTATGATATCACCTACTACACCGCTTTCCTGTCCTACCAGACCAAGGACTACGACAATGCTGTGAAGTATGCCCAGTTGACCGCCGAGAATCCTGAGAAGGTGGAGGATGCCAACGAGATTCTGCTCTTTGCCAAGAAGGACAACATGCAGACAAAGGAAGACTCGGTGTCCTATGTCGCTATGGTGAAGGACCTGCACAAGGCTCATCCCGACCAGGAGCGCTACTTCAACCTGCTGATGGACTATTATTCTCATGCTAACAACCCCGTGGCCATGAACGAGTGGCTGAACGAGGAGAGCCAGATCAACCCCCAGAACAGCATGGTGTGGGCACTGATGGGTGAGAACAAGATGAACGAGGAGAAGTGGGACGAGGCCATCGCCCTCTACGACAAGGCCATCGAGGTGAAGCCCGACTTCGTGCAGTGCATCTTCAACGCCGGCCGTTGCTACTACTCTTCTGCTATGGAACTGCAGAACAAGTTGGCCGACAAGAACGGCATGATCACCAACGAGAACCGCAACAAGGTGGTAGAGGTGGTCAAGAAGGCTGAGGGCTACTATGTGCGTGCCAAGGAACTCGATCCCGACCGTGCTGCCTGCAACTGGGCTTATCCCCTCTATCAGATCTACTATTTCCTGAAGGACAACGACAAGATGAAGGAGATCGAGGCTGTCGATCCCTCGCTTGCACAGTAATATCGAACACAAATCACCTTAAATGACGAAGCAAACCATTCTGTTGCTTCTCTTACTGATGATAACACCGTGCCTGACGCTCGCTCAGAAGAAAGAGTTGAGTCAGGCACGGTCTTCTATCAAGAGCGGCAAATACGACGATGCGGAGAAGACCCTCGCAGGTCTTCTGAAAGATTCGACCAACCGTGCCAACAAGCGCATCTGGCTGGCCTACTACGATGCCGTGCGCGGGCAGTACGAGCAGGGCAACGAGAAGTTGTATTTGAAGCAGAAATACGATACGGCCACCTTCTTCTCCAACGTGAAGAAGATGCTCTCCGTGGCCGAGACGCTCGACAGCCTGGCACCCGAGTACCGCAAGAGCCATGCTGCCCAGCAGAACAACTACAGGCCCAACATCTTCAATGGTGGTGCCTACTTCATCCACAAGGGTAAGTGGGCCGAGGCCTTCGACTACTATCAGGCGTACATCGACTGTGCCCGTCAACCTCTGTTCGAGGCCTATCGCTACGACTCCACCGATGTGCGCCTGCCCGAGGCGGGCTACTGGGCCACCTACTGCGGCTATAAGTTGCAGGACCCCGTGCTCACCCTGCGCCATCGTCATCTGGCCTTGCAGGACTCCTCGAAGGCCGACTTCACCTTGCAGTTTGTGGCTGAGGCCCGCCGTTGGCTCAAGGACGACGAACTCTACAGGAAAACCCTCGAGGAGGGCTTCCGCCGCTATCCGCAGTTCCCCTATTTCTTCCCCCGCCTGATGGATGTCTACACTGGTCAGGGGCAGTACGACAAGGCACTGGCCCTGGCCGACAGTGCCCTGGCCGTCAATGATTCCAGCGAACTGTTCCTTTTTGCCAAGTCCACCGTGCTCCTCCGTCTGGAGCGCTATGCCGAGAGCATCAAGTATAGCGACCAACTCATCAAGCGGAATCCGCAGATGGCCGAGCCTTACTTCAATGCCGGCACGGCCTATGTCAACATTGCGGGCCGACTGGACCAGCGCAAGGAGCGCAAACTGATGCGGCGATCCTACGAGAAGGCCCGCCCCTACATAGAGAAATACCGTAAGATGATGCCGAAGGAGCAGGACAAATGGGCGCCCGTGCTCTACCGCATCTACCTGAACCTGAATATGGGCAAGCAGTTCGACGAGATCGACCGCCTGCTCAAAGCCCCCTAAGTTAGGGGGGGTGGGGGTCTGAACAAGCGTAGATCCCCATGATTACATTTAATTGTTAACTGGTCTGATTCCGCTTGTTCAGACCCCCAACCCCCTAACTTAGGGGGCATAATTCATGAAGAAGATATGTATTGTCGTGGGTGCCAGACCCAACTTTGTGAAGGTGGCTCCACTCATCCGTGCCATCCAGAAGACCGATGGCGCCGACTATGAACTCATCTATACAGGCCGTCGCGACGACCCCACACTCGAGCCCTCGCTCTTCGAAGACCTGCAGATGCCCCGTCCGCAGGTGTGCTTCGGCGTCGACAGCACCAAACTGAACGAGATTACCAGTCAGGTCATGGACAAGTTCGACTCCTATCTCGAGTTCTCACCAGCCGACATCGTCATTGTCGTTGACGACCTGGCTTCAACTATGGCTGCAGCCATCACCGCCAAGAAGCGCGGCATCAAGGTGGCCCACCTCGTGGCCGGCACCCGCTCGTTCGACATGAACATGCCGAAGGAGGTGAACCGGCTGGTGATTGACGCCTTGAGCGACTATCTGTTCACGGCCGGTGTCAAGAGCAACAGCGTGGCCAGTCGCGAACAGGCCGAGGGCTCGAACACCTATATGGTGGGCAACATCCTGATGGACAACCTGCGCTTCAACCGCGACCGCTTCTGCAAACCCGCCATCGATGTGGAGGAGAACGGCTATCTGGTCTTCACCCTCAACCGCAAGGCCCTGCTGGCCGACGAGGAGAAACTGCGCCAACTCCTAGAGGCCATGACCGCTGCCGCAGGCACGATGCCCATCATCGCCCCCCTGCGTGGACAGGCTCATGAAGTGGTCAGCCGCCTGTCAGCAGATTCTTCACTCTTCACTCTTCACTTTTCACTCTTCACTCATCACTTCCATATCTCGAGTTCGGCTGGCTCACGGCCCATGCCCGTGGCATCATCACCGACTCGGGTAATGTGGCCGAGGAAGCCACGTTCAACGGCGTGCCTTGCATCACGCTGAACAGTTACACCGAGCACCAAGAGACTGTCACCGTCGGTTCTAATGTGTTAGTCGGTGAAGACCCGGAGAAACTGCATGAAGCCGTAACTCAAATGGTGAAAGGTGAATGGAAAAAATGCGCCCTGCCAGACCGTTGGGACGGCCGTACGGCAGAGCGCATCGTAAGCATTTTGCTTTCTTGAGTTTGCTGCTTAAGTAACAACTTAGTAGTTTTCGGCCTTCACCTGGAAGTAGGACTGGGGGTGGT
Source organism: Prevotella sp. (assembly GCA_017467535.1). Taxonomy (GTDB): domain Bacteria; phylum Bacteroidota; class Bacteroidia; order Bacteroidales; family Bacteroidaceae; genus Prevotella. The sequence goes on from JAFUST010000010.1 coordinate 4,713, forward strand.
TGCAAACGGGGCACTCCTCAGGGGCCTTCTTGCCAATGACGATGTGGCCGCAGTTGGCGCACTGCCAGATGACGTCACCGTCCTTGGAGAAGACACGCTCCTTGCGGATGTTGTCCAGCAACTCGCGGTAGCGCTCCTCGTGGGCCTTCTCGATGGCGGCCACACCCTCAAACTTCTCGGCAATCTCGTCGAAGCCCTCCTCGCGGGCCTCCTTGGCCATGCGCTCATACATATCGGTCCACTCGAAGTTCTCGCCGTTGGCAGCAGCCTCCAGGTTGTCCTCAGTACCCTTGATGGCACCGCCTTCGAGCAGTTTGAACCACATCTTGGCATGCTCCTTCTCGTTGGCTGCGGTCTCCTCGAAGATGGCGGCTATCTGTACATAGCCGTCCTTCTTGGCCTTCGATGCCCAGTAACTGTACTTGTTGCGAGCCATCGACTCGCCAGCGAATGCTTCCTGCAGGTTTTTCTCGGTCTTGGTTCCTTTTAGACTTTTCATAATAATAATGGTATTTGTTTAGTTATTAAATAGAAATTTCTCCACAGATGCTCTGGCGCATGAACTTGCGCACCTGCTCAGGGTCGTCGTACTTGCCCTGCAGGTACATCAGTTTGGTGACGGCGGCCTCCACGGTGCCGTCGTAGCCGCTGATGACGCCTGCCTCTTGCAGTTGGTAGCCCGTGTCGTAGCGTCCCATCTCGACGCAGCCCTGCAGGCACTGGCTGATGTTGATGATGACCTTGCCGCGGTGGGTGCCCTCGCGCAGTGCGCTGATGAGCCAGGGGCTCTGGGGGGCGTTGCCGCTGCCGAAGGTGCGCATGACGATGGCGCGCAGGTTGGGCGTGGCGATGATGTGGCGGATGAGGTCTTCGCGGATGCCTGGGAAGAGTGAGAAGATGATGACGTTGTTGTCCAGCCGGAACTGGGGATGGAAGTGGGATGACTGCGGGCGGTGGATGAACTCGTCGTGGTAAGTGATCTGCACGCCGGCATCGGCCAGGTGGGGGTAGTTGAACGACTCGAAGGCGTTGAACTCATCGGCACTCTGCTTGGTGGTGCGGTTGCCGCGCATGAGGTGGCCGTTGAAGTAGATGCACACCTCGGGCACGACGGCCGTCGAGTCCTGACGCCGCGCGGCGGCTATCTCGATGGAAGTGATGAGATTCTCCTTGCCGTCGGTACGCAACTGGCCGATGGGCAGTTGACTGCCTGTAAGGATGACGGGCTTGCCGAGGTTCTCCAGCATGAACGAGAGGGCAGAGGCGGTGTAGGACATGGTGTCGGTGCCGTGCAGGATGACAAAGCCGTCGTACAGGTTGTAGTTGTCGGCGACGATATGGGCCAGTTCCGTCCACAGGCGTGGCGACATATCGCTGGAGTCGATGGGCGGCGAGAACTGGTAGGTGGCAATCTCGGTCTTGAACTGTGCCAGTTCGGGCACGCGGCTGAGCAGGTGCTCGAAGTCGAACGGCTCCAGTGCACCAGTCAGCGGATTGTGGTTCATGCCAATCGTGCCGCCAGTATAGATCAACAGAATCTTAGATGTCACTTAAACTCTAATTCTTAACTCTTAATTCATCAGAAGCGTACATCGAGTTCCACGTCTACGAGGTTGTAGTTGCGGTGCCCTGTGCGCTCGTTGACGCGGGCATACTCGAGGTTGAGTTGCAGGTTCTTGGTGAACAGATAGTCGGCACCCACCTCGTAGTAGGTCTTGCTGCTGCTCCAGGTCTTCTGGTCGCGATAGAGGTCGTAGCGGGCCTTGACGTGCAGTTTCTTCTCGATGACAGGGGCGATGCAGAGCGCATAGACGCCGTCGGCCTTGTCGCCTGCGGCAGCATTGGCACCGAGACCCTGGCTGTGGATGTACTCCGAGCGGAGGGTCCAGTCGTGCTTGGCATACTCGGCCGAGATGGCATAGCGGTTCTTCTCGCCGGTGGCGGCACAACTGCCCGTCCATCCGAAGGCACCAACGCGCAGGCCGTCGAGGGGCATCAGCCAGAGGCCGCCGATGATGTCCTTGCGGTTGTCCTTGTCCTTGGTGTTGATGCCCTCGCCGTTGAAGACACCCACCTGATAGTGCAGCCAGTTGCGGTCGGCAATCTTCAGCAGGTCACCCTGTACCTGCACGCCCAGGTCACGGCCGTTGGAGGCATGCTCGCCTGTGCGGTCGCTGAAGCCGGCCAGTTTGCTGACGTTCTGCGAGTAGGACATGAAGCCCTGCGTGATGGGGTGCATGGGGTTCTCGAAGGTGAAGGGACGCTTGAACTGTCCGGCCTTCACACGGAAGAAGTCGTACTTCTGCCACTCACCGAAAAGGTCGACCAGACGGATAGCCGTGTTGTCGTCCTTCGTCGTGCCGTTGATCTGCATCTGCACCTTGTAGTAGAAGTCATCGTGGGCGCGGCCCTCGATGGCCAGACGTGCCAGACGGAGATTGAAACTGTTCTGTTCGTCGTGCTTTTTGTCGGAGGCCTGATACTGCAGCATGCCGTAGCCGCTGACCTTCATGTCCTGGAACCACTTGTTGGTTTGTGCACTGGCGGTCGTCGTTGCGACGGCCAATGTCAAAATAGCAATGAGTTTCTTCATATTGTTTTTACCTTTTTACTTTTCTATCTTTTTACCATTAGCACCACATTCTCCACGTGGGGCGTATGGGGGAACATATCCACGGGTTGCACCTCAACGACTTGATACTGCTCGTCCATCGCCTGCAGGTCGCGTGCCTGTGTGGCAGGGTTGCAACTCACGTAGACGATGCGCTCTGGGGCGGCACGCAGGATGGTTTTCACCACATCGGGGTGCATGCCGGCACGAGGCGGGTCGGTGATGATGACGTCGGGGCGTCCGTGCTGGGCGATGAACTCGTCGGTCAGGATGTCCTTCATGTCGCCGGCATAGAACAGGGTGTTCTCGATACCGTTGATCTCAGAGTTGATCTTCGCATCCTCGATGGCCTCAGGCACATACTCGATGCCGATGACCTGACGAGCCTGCCGAGCCACAAAGTTGGCGATGGTGCCAGTGCCTGTGTAAAGGTCGTAAACCACTTCGCGACCAGTCAGCCCTGCAAACTCGCGAGCCACGGAGTACAGGTGATAGGCCTGCTCGGTGTTCGTCTGGTAGAACGACTTGGGGCCCACCTTGAATTTCAGGTCCTCCATCAACTCATAGATGTGATCCTTGCCACGGAAGAGCAGTATCTCCTGGTCGCCGATGGTGTCGTTGCACTTCTGGTTGTCCAGATACATCAGCGAGGTGATCTGCGGGAACGTGTCGGCCACGTGCTGCAGCAAGGCTTTGGCCTCAGGTTCACCACCCGTCTCGTCGTAGTGGAACTGGATGATGACGAGCCACTCGCCGCTGGCCGAGTTGCGGATGATGACATCGCGCAGCAGGCCCACCTGCTGGCGCAGGTCGAAGAACGACAGGCCGTGGGCGATGGCATAGTCGCGAATCTCGTTGCGTATGCGGTTGTGCAGATCGTCCATCAGCCAGCACTTCTCAATCGGCAAGATCTTGTCAAAAGCCCCCGTGATGTGGAAGCCGATGGCCGGCACATCCTTCAGGCTTTGGCTCTCGTCGTGGGGTAGGGTGGCTATCTCGTCGTTGGTCAGGTATCGCTTGTTGGCACAGCCAAAGTCCAGTTTGTTGCGATACTCCTGTGTTTTCACACTGCCCAAGATGGGGCGAAAGTCAGGCAGGGACACCTTGCCGATACGATGCAACTGGTCGTAGACCTGCTGTTGCTTGAACTTCAGTTGCTCTTCGTAGGGCAGGTTCTGCCACTTGCAGCCTCCGCAGACACCGAAGTGCTGACAGAAAGGTGTCGCGCGTACCTTACTATATTCTATGAAGCGCACCACCTCGCCTTCGGCGAAGGAGTGCTTCTTGCGCCGTATCTGCACGTCGCAGACATCGCCAGGCACGCAGAAAGGCACAAAGACCACCAACTCTTGCCAGTGGAACAGACATTTGCCCTCGGCGGCTACGGCCTCGATGGTGATACCCTCCAGCAGGGGGAGCGGTTTCTTACTTCTTCCCATTAAATATCAAACCTCAAATCTCAAAATCCAGACATGCCCGCTGAACAGTGTAGGGGCGCACCTTGCTGTTGGCCACGGCCACGTGCTCCGGATGCTTGGCGTAGCCCTTTAGGGCTTCTTCCGACTCAAGGGTGGAGTCGAGCATCACGTCGGCATTCGACGAAGCCAGGCGTCCGCTGATGTTCACCTTCACTTCCAGCAATCCGGGCACCTTGCCCACGAGTCCTTCCAGGCCTGCCTTGATGCCGGCCTTGACCGATTGCTTCTCTTCCTCCGATAATTCGGGGTTCAATGTCCAAAGAATAATGTGCTTTACCATAATTATCGTCTTCTTATTCGCTGCAAAGTTACAAATAAAGGAGCGCAAAACAAAACAATTAATTCTTTTTCACTATAATTTTTCTCAAATTCTTTGGAGATGTGCAAAAAATCACGTAACTTTGCACAATTCGAAACAGAAACAATAACTTATATAATATTTTAATTAATAAAAACACTTTAACTAATGAGTCAGAAAAGAGTTTACCTCTTCGGCAACGGTAAGGCCGAAGGTAATGCAAAGATGCGTGAGGAACTCGGCGGCAAGGGTGCCAACCTTGCTGAGATGAACCTGATCGGTGTGCCCGTTCCTCCTGGTTTCACAATTACTACTGACTGCTGCAACGAATACTATCAGGTGGGTCAGCAGAAGATCATGGAACTGCTCAACGACGACGTGATGGCAGCCGTGAAGCACATCGAGGTGCTGATGAACTCGAAGTTCGGCGACAAGGAGAATCCCCTGCTCGTCTCCGTCCGTTCGGGTGCTCGCGCTTCTATGCCTGGCATGATGGACACCATCCTCAACCTGGGTCTTAACGACGAGGTGGCCGAGGGTATGGTGAAGAAGACCAATAACCCCCACTTCGTGTATGACTCTTATCGCCGTTTCGTGCAGATGTACGGTGACGTGGTGCTCGAGATGAAGCCCGTCAACAAGACCGACATCGATCCGTTCGAGGAAATCATCGAGAAGGTGAAGGCTGAGCGTGGCGTGAAACTGGACAAGGACTTGAGCGTCGACGAACTGAAGAAACTCGTGAAACTCTTCAAGGAGGCTATCAAGGAGCGCACAGGCAAGGACTTCCCCAACGATCCTATCGAGCAACTCTGGGGCGCCATCTGCGCCGTGTTCCGTTCTTGGATGAACGAGCGCGCCATCCTCTATCGTAAGATGGAAGGCATTCCCGACGAGTGGGGCACGGCCGTCAGCGTGATGGCTATGGTGTTCGGCAACATGGGCGACACCTCTGCAACGGGTGTGTGCTTCAGCCGCGACGCCGCCAATGGCGAGAACCTGTTCAACGGCGAGTACCTTGTCAACGCACAGGGTGAGGACGTGGTGGCCGGTATCCGCACACCGCAGCAGATCACGAAGGTCGGTTCTCAGCGTTGGGCAGAGCGTGCCGGCATCAGCGAGGCTGACCGCGTGGCCAAGTATCCCTCTATGGAAGAGGCAATGCCCGATATCTATGCCCAGTTGAACGGCATCCAGGAGAAACTGGAAGAGCACTATCGCGACATGCAGGATATGGAGTTCACC
>JAFUST010000039.1 GCA_017467535.1 Prevotella sp.
ATGTGGGCAAAGTCGAGAGCCTGCTCAGCCACCTTGGTCACCTCACCCTCGACGGTGAACTTCACGTCGTTGATGCTGTAGGGGATAACCTGAGTGCCGGTCACGCCAGTCACCATCACGAGGTCTTCAGGCAGTTCGATGCCGGGCACCTTGGTGTCGATGATGGGGCGAATCTCGATGGGAATCAGTTTGCCTGCATCCAGGTTGGCGGTGGTGTTCTGGTCAGTACCGGAGGTCACGGCGTTGGCGAGGATGGTGGTAGCGTTGGCTGCACGGCGGTTGGTGAAGCAGTCGTTGACCAGATCACGAATCTTTGCGCCGTAGTCCTCACGCTCACGAATCTGCTCCAGCTCCTTGCCGGTGGCCATAGCCTTGGCACGGGCTAACAGACCTGCACTCTCGCGCATCAGTGCATCGTACTCGATGTCCTGATTGCGCTGCTCAGCCTTCAGAGCCTCCAACTCACGCTTCTGCTCCTCGGTGATAGTACCCTTCTGCTCCTCAGAAGTCAGGGTGCGCATTTTAGCCTCACGCACGTTGGTCTTCTCGTCCATCACGTCAAGAGCGTCCATGATTTCCAACTGACGCTTCTGGATGTCTGCTTTAGTCATTTTTGCCATAACTTAAAACGTTTTAAGGGGTTAATATTCGAGTGATTCTATTTCGATTTCACGGCGGCGGTGCTGGGCACGCAAGCGCATGGCCTGCTGCTCGCGGAAACGCTGCTCCTGCTCTTCCAGTTCGCGGGCTTCGCGCTCGGCCTTGGCCTTTGCCTCCTGCTCAGCCTTTTTCTTGGCTTCCTCTTCGGCAGCACGCTTGGCGGCTTCCTCCTCGGCCTTCTTCTTGGCTTCGTCGTCGTCGCCACACTCCCGCTTCAGCTGTGCCTCAATCGCCTTGTCGATAGCCTCCGATGCCTCGCGCAGTCCGACGCTGGTCTGCTCGTAGGCGGGGTGGGTGACGATGGCGACATCATAGAGGCCGGTGATTTTCTTCACATGGCGCAGCCATACCTCCTTGCCGTCCTCCACGTCGTTGGTCTTCTCGTAGCTCACGCCGTTCTCCGAGTCCTCCCAGTCGTCCTCGAAGGCGAACGACATGCCGGTGATGTCGCCGCGCTTCATCAGCTCCAGCGCATCGTTGGCGTTGTTGGTGCGGGGCAGGTCGCAGCGGCAGTCGATGCCGTCGCCACGGAGTTCAAGAGAGAGGGTGTCCCGGTCGGAGTTGCGGAAACGTCCGAGCACGTCGGGCACCATGTTCGAGTGGCTAAGATTCAGGATCACGTCGGACTTCGCCAGAAGTTCACGGCTGATGCAGCCAGGCTCCAGAATCTCATACACCTTGCGTGTGGAGCTCCAGGGTGTGAGGTTGACCGAGCGCACGCCGAAGACTATCGGACGGCCCTCAATCTCGCGGCTCTCCTGCTGCCCCTCCTGCGGCTCGCGCAGTTGCAGGCCGCAGTCATTGGTTGGGATGAATCTTGTCTGTTTCATATCTTAATCGTTGTATGATTTCTTCTTACTATTCGTGCGCTTTGTGCGCTGGGGTTTACCCACCGATTTCGGTAGGTTTTCGTCTTTCGGTGTTACCCACAATGCTTCGTGCTTTTTCAGCCATTCCGCCTGACCCTTCAGCGTCTTGTACGATGCACCGCCCAGGTGCTCCACCATCGGGCGAATATCTACGTGCAAGCCCTTCAGTCGCGGGCGGTGTGCCAGCACGTCTTCCAAGAGGCTTGCGCCCGTGTCATACCAGTTGCGGCGGTCGTTCTCGTCGGGGTGCAGCATCCACGAGCGGTCGGGGTCGAAGTAGCGCACGCCCTCCGCCTTGAACTTCGGCACGTTCAGATAGCACAGCATCGGCAGAATCCTGCCCATGCCGAACTTGTTGCCGCGCTGCTGACGCTGCACGTAGGCCGTGAAGGAATACTCCTCGCGCCACATCTGACGGATGTCCGCCTTGATCAGCACGTCGCTCTCCACCAGCAGGAACCCGTCGGGCAGCAGGTCGAAGAGCTTGTCAACGGTCATCATGTGGCAGTCAGAGCCCCAGCCGTTGACAGCGGCATGAGCCTCCGTCTTGTTCGGGAATGCCGCCAGCGTGCTCTCGAAATCTATCACCTGGCCTTTGGTGTTGTCGATGACCTTCACGCCCTTCATCCGTCGCTTGAACGGGTGCGCCTCGATGGTCCTTTCGGGCATATCCTCGCCTGCCGGCCATGTCACCTCGCGGCTGTTGTCGAACACCACCACGGGCCAGTCGCAGCCCTGCTTCCTGATGCTCAGGATGCAAGCCTCCGTCAGCTCCGGGGTGTTGAAATGTATGATGGCTATTGTCTGTTTCATACGCTATTCGGTGTTATTGCCGTTGCGGGTTTACTGCGTGGCGCACGCGGCGGTCACGCTCTTTTCTCTGCTTTTGGACTTCGCGCTCCAGAGCGTCGATTTCCTCTTTGGTTGGGTTGGGTGTCATACTTTGCTATATTTTATCACTTGGGTTTACTATACTCAACCGCTGCGGTTATCTATACTAAACCGCTGCGGTTTTCTATACTAAACCGCTGCGGTTTTCTATACTAACTTCATGCGGTTTCCTCGCCCTCCTTGGCGGGTTCTCCCACGGTGTAGTTGCCGGGCTTCAGCTGGGTGCTTGCGTCGCTCTTGGCGATGAGTGCCTTCAGCGTCATGAGGTTGGCCGATGCCATTGGCACGTCGCCATCCTCCACGGCTGGCATGTCGAAGTCGCGGCGTGCCTCGTTCACGGTGCAGAGTCCTGCCTGCATCTTCAGCTGTGCCACCTTCGCACGGCGTTCCGGGTCCATCACCATCAGCGGGTCTTCGCAGATGTGAATATCATAAGAACCGTAGTATTTCAGTGGATTGTTCTCAGGCCTCGGAATGAGCTTGCGGGCAATCTCCTTCTCGTTGCGGTTCTTCAGCGGCAGGATGGTTCGCGTGTGGAACTCCATCGTCGCATTTTGATAGTCGTTGTAGTGGCTGTTGGTGTCGAGCATCAGCAGCGGACGGGGTACGCCCCAATAGCGGGCCACGTCGTCGTAGGTGATGCCCAGTTGCTCCAGCATTTGCATGTCCTGTGCGGTCATCGAGAGGTTCTGGAACGACTCAAGGCCGTGCATCGACACGATGTCGTGACCTGAGTAGAACTTCTTCTGCATCTCCTGGGCAGTCTTCTGCACCTCGCCCTGATTCAGCAGTCCGTAGGCGAGTGTGCCCACACCCTGCTGCGGTTGCTTCTCGCTGATGATACCCTTGATGCGACCGCCCTTTGCCGCCGTGTCGAGAGCCTGCGAGCGCAGGGTGCGGTTCAGCGTCAGAGCCTCGAAAGCGTAGAGCAATGTCGATTTGCCCCAGCCGTTCGGATAGCGGAAGTTGTTCGGGAAATGCAGCACGTCCGAGGTCGGCACGTTCACCTCCGTCCTGTAGCCCTTGTCGGTCAGGAACACGATGCTGGCGTAGGTGGCGGTGTTGATATTGTAGCCACAATTCTTCACGAGCCACAGGTACAGCGGGAATCCGAACTCGTCGCGCTCGATATAGACGAAGCCGTTGCCCGTCAGTGTGCGGTTCAGCTCCACCAGATTCCACAGGTCGGGAGCCGACATGATGGGGTTCGCTTCCTCCTGCAACAGGTAGTTGATGCGCCGTCCCAGGCCGCGCATGTCCTGAATGAAGTTGCCGCCCTCGAAGTCCTTCTTGCGGTACTGCACGGGCATGACGCTCATCGTGTCGCCACGCAGCGTCACGGCACGATAGACCGCCGACACCGAGCAAGCCGCCTCCGGGGTTCTCACGGGTACGATGCGCTCCGCATAATCACCGCCCTCCACCTTTGCAGGTTCGGGTGGCATGGTGCTCGACGGAACGCCAGGAACGCCCGCTGGAGATGCAGCGGGTGCCTCGCGCTTGCGGAACATATTGATGAAGAAATTATCCATATTATCTTGCTTTTTATATTTGGGCGATTTGCGGTTGTGGGTTTACTTGTCGTTCACCACCTGTTGCGCCTGGAACTGTATGGTGTTGTCCTGACGGTCGGCATGGAACGTCTCGCCGATAATCTGGTACGTCTTGCCGTCATGCACAATTCGGCTGCGCTCATTCACGATGTTGTTCCACCTCATGCGGATGATTACCACGCCGTACACATCGAGCGCACCGGCATTCATCGCGCCCTTGCCACGTGCCCAGTCAACCGACGCCCACACCGGGCCGGCAGGCTCGAACTCGATGCCTGCGCTGTCGAGTCCGAACTTGCCTTGCTGTGCCTCCTTGCGGTTGAGGATGGTCACGCGGTGCTTGAGTAGTCCTGTGCTGTAACCCATAGTACATTATTCGTCGGTTGGAAACAGAGCCTCGTAGGATGCCCAGTCGATGCCGTCCTTTTCCTGCCAGCCTACCTCACGCTGCTGCTGTGTCCACAGGGTGCAGGCGGCGCAGAAGTCGGTGATGTCTTGCTGGGTCTCGAAGGTGTGATACACGGGTGTGCCGTCTTCCTGTTCTCCGATTTTCAGTGTGACGGGGGCTGTGGCCTGCGAGAAATTCAGTTGGTTCTCGATTGAGAGCCACACGGGTTTCTCCTGCCACTTGAATCCGCCGATGATGGCAGTCTTGGTGCGCTCGTCGATGTCGCCGATGATGGCGGACTTGATGTCGGCGAGGGTCAAGCTGTTAGTCTGCTTCTTAGGCAGATATACTTCGCGCCACTCATAGAGGTCGCCTTTTACTTGTTTCAGCCCGTAGCAGATGGTGATACGGGTGCCGTCGTTGCGCACGGGGGCAAACGAGGTCTTCTTTCCGTTTACTTTGTTCATGTTTCGTTGATGTTAAATGGTTCTATTATGCGGATGTATTTATGGCTGGGGTTTACTCAGCCAGTCCGAGGTCGATGGCAATGTGTCGGCTGGCGGTATGACTGAGGATGCCGAGGTAAGAATCCATTGTGCGCCGTGCTTTTTCTTCGTTGCGCAGGTCTATCTCCTGTATCTTCTTGGTCATGCGCTCCAGCGTCTTGTTGCTCACATAGTCACGGTAGGGCTTCAGGAATGCGCCCAGGAACTCCACGCCCTGATGTACCTCTCGGATGTGGAGTTTACCCATGTGGAGTTGCAGACCCAGTTCGTCGGCCAGGAACTCACGCTCTCGCGGCACCTGAGCCAGCAGCCACTCGCGGTCGGGGTCTATCTGTGCGGAGTCATCGACGTAGCGGCCGTAATGCCGGCACAGGATGTCGCGCTTCACGAACTGGTCGAAAGGATTGAGATATACATTACTGAACAACTGGCTGGTAAGATTTCCGATGGGCAATGCCACACCTGGCTCTGCGAAGCGCATACACTTGGCATGGTCTATATCGTCCCAGTCGCTCAGGTCGCCTACGATGTGGCAATTCTCCATCGGGTCGAGCATGACAATCTGCTCTGTGAGCCACAGGATGAAGTCAAAGTCGCGGATGTCGGCCCAGGCGGTTGCAGGTGTCAGCAGCACGCCGCTGGGGATAGTGGCAATATCATCACTCAGTCCGACGCGGTGGGTGCTCATCTTGCGCAGGCTGTCGGTGGCTATCTTCAGCAGTTTCTCACGGTTGATGTGCATGAAGTAGCCGCGAATGTCAAGGCTCATGGCGTAGGCAGGTTCCTGCCAGTTGAGCGATGCCTCGCGGATATGCTGACGAATGCGACTGATGCCGTAGTGGGTGCCACGTCCTTCAATGCAGCTGTATGTGTCGGCAATGAAGGTGCGCTCGAATAGTTGGTGGGTATAGCGGAAATAGAGGTGATGCACGATGCGGTCACGGAAGGCCGCGCAGAACACCTCGCGCTTCTTGGGGTAAGAAACAATAAAGCACTTCGATGGAAGTGCCTTATATCTGCGTGTCAGCAGATCGTCGCAAAGTTCGCTCAGATTCTCGGCCAGATTCGCCTCGAATTTCTGCACGTAGGCCATTTTGTGCTTGTGGCGTGCGGCGTCCTCAAAGGCGACATAGAGGTCGTAGAGCAGTTGCGAGCGTGTAAGATGATAGCATCCGTCAGCAAGCTGGTTCGTCGGTTGGAGCATTCAGAATGAAATCGTGAAGTGCTGCACAGGCCTCAAGGCAAAACCGTTGTACCGATTGTTGTTGTTCTGCGGATTGACTCCGCCACTGTTGAAGTTCAGGTTCCGTGCGTTGCGGGCTGAGTTCCACGTCGAAGACCAGTAGTTGCCGTTCGACCCTCTGTTGTTCCACGAGCGGCCATTGCCGTTGCCCGAGCAGGAGAAGAACAGACCCTGAAGGCTGTGTAGTATTGATATAATGCGTCGGTTGCCACCTATACGACTGGTGCTGCGGAATCCATGAGGCGGAAGCCACTGCTCGTCTTTCTTTTTTCACGCCGCCCACGGCGGTATGACGGGCAACCTATGAACTTAACTTTTTCGTTCTGCATTTGGTGCGACGGACCATCTGAGGTGTGCTTGCTGTTGTTAGAGAATGGATGCTATCTGTTGTTGCAGCCGTTGGATAAACTCGTAGTTATCTGCCGGCGTATGCTGTGAGAGTTGATATGACATAATTTGCATAATCAGACCGCCTTGCACCGGCGCCTGCTGCTGCTGTGCTTCCTGTATCAGCGCCAGCAGCGTCCGCTTCGGCTTACCCTGTGCGGGCTGGCGGTCGGTGTCTTCCTGCGGGTCGCTATCCTTCTTATCTTTCGGCTGTTTCAGCGGCTGTGCCTCCTTCCATTTGGTCACCGCTTCTGACAACCGCTCGTAGGTTACTTCGCTGCCGTCCTGCGGTTGTGGCAAAGCAACGGTGATAACAATATGCTTGTCGTCCTCGCTGTTGAAGTCAAGCCGGGTCGGGATATACTTCTCAATGCTCTTCAAAGGGAAACCCACACGACAGAACGTCTCGTCGCTGTTCGCCATCTTGATACGTGTCACGGCTATTGGCTTGCGGTCTTTCGTCGCCATGCGCACCTCGTCGTTGAAGGTGATGACAGCGATGAGCCATGCGCTCCACTCGTATGCCGAATAGAACGAGCCCGTCTTGTAGAGGTGAATTACGCCCCATTGATCTGCATTGTCGCGCTCGCGCTCCTGTTGCAGGATGTCCACTAATTTTGCCATATCTTTTGTATCTTATCAAACCATTATTATAATCTATTCCTGCCTTGTCGCGCCGCGCCTGTCGGCGCGTTGGACGCGCGACAAAGCTGGAATAGATTTAACTCTTTCGGGGTGAACGAAAAAGTTAAGTTACTGCACAGGCCTCAAGGCAAAACCGCGGCACCGATTGTAGTTGCTCTGCGGATTGACTCCGCCACTGCGGAAGTTCAGGTTCCGTGCGTTGCGGGCTGAGTTCCACGTCGAAGACCAGTAGTAGCCGTTCGACCCTCTGCCGTTCCATGAGCGGCCATTGCCGTAGCCCGAGCAGGAGAAGAACAGACGTGCGCCGTTGATAGTACTCTCGATATATAGACCTAATATACCGTTCACGGTCACTCGCTTGTCTGCTTGGGTGGTGTCCACCTCTGTGCCGTCGGCATTGATGTAGATGATGTTGGCGAACAGCTCCGCGAACTCCGCGTTGGTCGGCATGCGCCATGGTGCGCCCAGGTTGGCACGTGCTGCGTCGAAGTCCTCACCCACGGCGATGTTGCCCGTCAGCGTATTGCCCGGCGTGCTGCCGTAGGGCTGACCCTCGTAGTAGGGCTCGCTCTCGTTCACTCCACCCCAGTTGTAACTGAATGCCGAGTTGCTGACGGGGTTGTGGCCGTCGATGTTGCCCCAGCTGAAGAACGACTTCATAAGGTGAACGGGGTGTCGCAGAATCCGCCAGGCTTCGTCAGGTCGATGTCGCGTGCCGCCCACTTCACGCCGCTGGGCAGACCCATATCAACGAGCAGTCCGGCGGGGTCGAACGATGCGTCTGGGCAGAAGATGTTGACGATGTTCCATGCCACTCCGTCGTAGGCGAGTGTGGCGTAGGTCTCAGCCTTGATGACACCGGCGGGCAGGTTCTGTCCGAGGATTCGGATAGGCTTCGCGCCTGTCAGACTCACGTTGAGCGTCGAGTTCTCCGTGTTGATTGGCGTGGTGAAGAGCACGTTGATAACGCCGTTAGCCAGCAGCATGAAGTTAGGAATTGCGACTACCTTCGCGCTATCGTATGTGCCTGTTGTGCATACGCCGTAACCGAGGCTTATTGCAGCCGCAGTGTGGCGAATATCGTTGAGGGTAGGAGCGGCGTTAGCAAGGGAGTCAGCAATGTTCTGAGAGTATTCACATACGAAGTCAGCCTCTCCGTCTGCACCTTCCTTCATCTCAATACCTACGTCGTTCAGCTGGTATGCGCTTGCAAGGTTGACGTTAGCGGTTGCAGGCGTAGCCTTGCCATAGCGCACAGTACCGCTGATGGCAGTCTGATTGGTATCGGTGTACTTGGCTGTTGTACCGTCAAGAGATATAGCCTGCTCGGAACCTTCGATGAGAACAGTTGCACCTGTTGCCACGTCGCTGATAACAAGCGAGTGAGTATAGGTCTGTACCGCGCCTTCCTCAACCTCGTCGGGTGTGTTAGTCCATGCGGGTGAGGTGATGCGCCCGATTGGGTCTGTAATCTTCCACTGGCTTGCGCTGATACGCTCTGCCGATGTAGCGGCGTTGCCGCATACAAGGAACTTGCCAGTACCGTTAGGAGCGGCTGCGAACAATGGTGCGAGGTTGATGCTACCACCAACGTCGTTGGGGTCAGTTGGAGAAACAAAGCGGTCATACCAATCCTCCCAGGCGATGCGGGCACAGGTGTTGGCGTATGTGATACCGCTGACGATGAGATAACCTGGGCCGCTTGTGGTATAGACCTTGTAGGTCTTGCCCTTATAGGTCACGTTCTGACTTGTTGCCACGGTTCCGTCAGTTGCGCTTGTAGGAACACCGTCTGCCAATGGCTTGAAGATGACTGTA
>JAFUST010000040.1 GCA_017467535.1 Prevotella sp.
CCAGCCGTGGCCATAGAAGGCTCCGTTTGAAGTTGACAGCAGACCCGTCATCAACGTACCTAAGATACCGCAGACGCCGTGTACAGAAGAAGCACCCACAGGGTCGTCGATGTGCAGCACATGGTCAATGAACTCGATGGCGTAGACCAGTACCAGTCCGCAGACCAGTCCGATGACAACGGCGCCGATAGGACTGACGAGGTCACAGCCTGCCGTGATGCCTACCAGTCCGGCCAACACACCGTTGAGCGTGAGCGACAGCGACGGTTTGCCGTACTTCCACCAGGTCAGGAACATCGTTGCCACGCCACCCGACACGGCTGCGAGATTGGTGGTTAAGAAGACATGCGAGATGGCTATGCGGTTCACTTCGCCACTGGCGGCCAGCTGCGAACCGGGGTTGAAACCAAACCATCCCAGCCACAGGATAAAGACTCCCAATGAGGCTAACGTAAGGTTATGGCCGGGAATAGCACGGCTCTTGCCGTCCTTGGAATATTTGCCGATACGCGGCCCCAGAGCCAGTGCACCAATCAGGGCCAGCACACCGCCTACGCTATGCACGATGGCCGAACCAGCAAAGTCGTGGAACACATCGCCAAAGGTAGACATCATGAACGAGTCGGCTGCATTGTTGCAAAGCCAACCACCGCCCCACGTCCAGTGGCCTTCTACCGGATAGATAATCAGCGAGATGAAGGCTGAATAGATGAGGTACATCGAGAACTTCGTGCGCTCAGCCATGGCACCGCTGACGATGGTAGCACTGGTGGCACAGAAAACGGTTTCGAAAATCAAGAAGCCCTCAACGGGCAGGTCGCCATGATAGAAACTAAGGTCGCCCCAGTTCGGAGCACCAATAAAGCCTGCTCCATCTGAGCCAAACATAAAGCCGAAGCCCACAAAGAAGAACAGCAAGGAGCCGAACATGAAGTCGACAAAGTTCTTCATCAGGATGTTCGCCGTGTTCTTCGAGCGCGTAAAGCCAGCCTCACACAGCGCAAATCCCGGCTGCATCCAGAACACCAGCATCGCAGCCAACAACATCCATACAGTATCGAGTGATAATCCTATTTCGTTCATAA
Source organism: Prevotella sp. (assembly GCA_017467535.1). GTDB lineage: Bacteria > Bacteroidota > Bacteroidia > Bacteroidales > Bacteroidaceae > Prevotella. The sequence goes on from JAFUST010000040.1 coordinate 1,086, forward strand.
TCCTGAAATCTTTAATTCTTAATTCTTAATTGCCGGAGGCAATAACTCTTAATTCTTAACTCTTAACTACTTCTTGTCACGCAGTACCGTGTCGCCATGTTCGCCTGTGCGAATCGACCACGTGTCGATCATGTCACTGACAAAGATGCGACCATCGCCTATCTCGCCCGTATGGGCCACTCGCAGGATGACCTGCACCGTAGGTTCCACAAACTGGTCGCGACATACGATGGTCAGCGCCACGCGCTCTATCACGTCCGTCGAATACTGTACGCCACGGTAGATGCGCTCCTCACGGCTCTGACCGATGCCGTGAACGGCGTGGTACTCAAACCAGTCGATGTCCGACTGCAACAATGCCTCCTTCACATCCTCGAACTTCGTCTTTCGGATGATTGCTTCAATCCTTTTCATACCTTAAAAACTTTCTTTTGTTAATACCTTAATATATATAATGCACATGATGTGACACTTTGTTTGAATCACACGGCAAAGGTACGACGTTTTGCTTGAAAATCAACAAATGTACTAACGGATTGTTTGTTAAAACTAAGCCAATCTTACATTTTGAAAACAAATACAATGAATAAACTTGCAAAAAGTTATCACTTTGCATCAAAACGTTGTCATTTTGATACAAAGTGAAAGTAGAGGAATAAAAAAGCCTTATTGTCTATTTGTTCCAGACCTTGATGCGCTCGAGGGCTTCGTTTGTGCGTTCGTGGGTGCCGAAGGCGGTGAAGCGGACGTAGCCTTCGCCGCTGGGACCGAAACCGACGCCGGGGGTGCAGACGACGTTGGCGCCGTAGAGCAGGGCCTCGAAGAAGCTCCAGGACGACATGCCGTCGGGGGTGCGCATCCAGATGTAGGGGGCGTTCTCGCCGCCGTAGCACTCGTAGCCGAGCGAGCGGAGGGTGGCGAGCATGCGGGCAGCGTTGTCCATATAGTAGTCGATGGTGGCCTTGATCTGCTGCTTGCCCTCGGGCGAGTAGATGGCCTCGGCGGCGCGCTGGCTGACGTAGCTGGTGCCGTTGAACTTGGTACACTGGCGGCGCAGCCACAGCTGGTTGAGGGGGATGCGCTCGCCCTCGAAGGTGGCGACGCTGACGTCCTTCGGCACGATGGTGTAGCCGCAGCGGATGCCGGTGAAGCCGGCGGTCTTCGAGTAGGAGTGGAACTCGACGGCGCACTTGCGGGCACCGCGAATCTCGTAGATGCTGCGGGGTATCTCCGGGTCGCGGATATAGGCCTGATAGGCGGCGTCGTAGAGGATGAGGGCGTCGTTCTTCAGGGCGTAGTTCACCCATTTGCGCAGTTCCTGCTTGGTGATGACGGTGCCCGTGGGGTTGTTGGGGTAGCACAGGTAGATGACGTCGACGGGCCGACCCTTGGGCAGTTCCGGCACGAAGCCGTTCTCGGCGGTGGTGGGCAGGTAGCGCACGTTGGTCCAGCGGTCGTCGCGATAGGTGCCGCAGCGGCCAATCATCACGTTCGAGTCGATGTAGACGGGGTAGATGGGGTCGGTGACGCCGATGAAGTTGTCCCAATGGAGAAGCTCCTGGAAGTTGCCGGTATCGGACTTGGCGCCGTCGTTGATGAACACCTCGTCGATGTCGAGGTGGATGCCGCGGGGCAGGAAGTCGTTCTTCAGAATGGCTTCGCGCAGAAAGTCGTAGCCCTGCTCAGGGCCGTAGCCGCGGAAGCCCTCGGCGGTGGCCATCTCGTCGACGGCCTTGTGCATGGCCTCGATGACGGCGGGACAGAGCGGCTGGGTGACGTCGCCGATGCCGAGGCTGATGACGTCGGCCTTGGGGTGCATCACCTTGAAGGCGTTCACCTTCTTGGCGATGTCGGCGAAGAGGTAGTTGTTCTGGAGGTTCTGGAAGTGGATGTTTACTAGGGCCATGGATATTTACTATTTGACGATTTACAATTTACTATTTATTTCGATTTCGCCGTCGAAGACGAAGGCGGCGGGACCGGTCATGTAGACGTGGTTCTTTTTGAAAAAGCGTCCTTCGGCCGAGCGGTCCTCCTCGCACCACTCGATGTGGAGGGTGCCGCCGTCCATGACGATGTCGCTCTCGCGGCCGGCACGGCCGGTGAGGCAGGCGGCGACGGCCGTGGCGCAGGCACCGGTGCCGCAGGCCTGGGTGATGCCACTGCCGCGCTCCCAGACGCGGGTGCGGATGCGGGGGGCGGTGTCAGCGGGGAAACCGCTGACCACAGGCTCAATGCGGGCAAACTCAATGTTGCAACGTTGAGGGAAGGCGGGGTGATGCTCAAGGGCGCGGCCCGTCTCGCCGACCTGGTCGACGTCGTCGGTGAAGATGACGTAGTGGGGGTTGCCCATGGAGACGAAGGTGCCCTGGGTGAGGCCGCGGGTCGGAATGAACTGCTCGGCGTTTTCAACTTGAGGTTCACCCATGTCGACGGTGACGCTTCCGACGATACCGTCAGCGACATTGAGCAATAGCGTCTTGATGCCGGAGAGGGTGAGCAGCCTGACGGTCGTCTTGCTTGTCAGTTCTCGTTCGTAGACATACTTGCCGATGCAGCGGCTGGCGTTGCCGCACATCATGGCCTCGGAGCCGTCGGCGTTGAAGATGCGCATACTGTAGTCGGCCTCCGGGACGGGGCTGCGGTCGATGAGGACGAGGCCGTCGGAGCCGATGCCTTTGTGGCGGTCGCTCCAGAGGATGGCGGCCCGGGAGGGGTCGGCGATGGGGTGCTCCATCGCGTTGACGTAGATGTAGTCGTTGCCGCAGCCGTGCATCTTGGTGAAGGGAATCTTGGGCATATTCTTGTTGTTTCGTTATATCGTTATTACGGTATGACGTTATTTCGTTATTTCGAGAGGTACTCGTGGACTTTGCGGGCGGTGTCGAGGCCGCTGGCGAGGGCGCGGACGACGAGGGAGGCGCCGTTGGCGGCGTCGCCGCAGACGAAGACGTTGTCGGGGTACTCGGGGTGCTCAGGCTTCAGGAAGCCCATGGCGAGGAGGACGAGGTCGGCCTTGATGATTTCGGGCTCGCCCTTGGGAACCATAACGGGACGGGCGGGAACTCCCGCAGGAGAACCTGCGGGCACAGTGGCAGGCTCCCAGTCGACTTCCTGGACGCGGACGCCGGTGAGGCGGCCGTCCTTGCCGAGGAACTCGAGGGTGTTGATGTTCCAGCGGCGGGTGCAGCCCTCCTCGTGGCTGGAGGTGGTTTTGAGGGTGCGGGGGTAGTTGGGCCAGGGGTTCTGGGGGTCGTCGGGGCCTTCGACGGGACGGGGCATGATTTCTATTTGCGTCACGCTCTTGCAGCCCTGACGGTGGGCGGTGCCGATGCAGTCGGAGCCGGTGTCACCGCCGCCGATGACGAGGACGTCCTTGCCCTTGGCGGTGATGCGGTCGTCCTTGGAGAACTCTATGCCGGCGAGGACGCGGTTCTGCTGCGAGAGGAGCTCGAGGGCGAAGTGGACGCCCTTGAGTTCGCGGCCGGGGGCCTTCAGATCGCGGGCGGTGGGGGTGCCGGTGGAGATGATGACAGCATCGTATTGTTGCGACAGAGTCGCAACAGACAGGACGGAGGCGGGGGCCCCGGCGGGCACGGTAGCGGAGGCGGTGATTTCAGTGCCGTAGCGGAACTCGATGCCCTCGGCTTCGAGGAGGGCGATGCGACGGTCGATGACGGCCTTGTTCAGCTTGAAGTTAGGGATACCGTAGCGGAGCAAGCCGCCGGCGGCTTCGTTCTTCTCGAAGACGGTGACGGTATATCCCATGTGGTTCAGGTCGTTGGCGGCAGCGAGTCCGGCAGGACCAGCACCAATCACAGCCACCTTCTTTCCGTTGCGAACGATATCGGTCTTGGGCTGGATGAAGCCCTCCTGAAAGGCCATCTCGGTGATGGCACATTCGTCCTCGCGGTTGGTGGTGGGCTCGTGGTTAAAACGGTTCAGCACGCAGGCCTTCTCGCACAGCGCGGGACAGATACGGCCGGTGAACTCGGGGAAGGGGTTGGTGCTGTTGAGCAGGCGGTAGGCCAGTTCCCACTCGCCGCGGTAGAGGGCGTCGTTCCACTCGGGGGCCTTGTTGCCGAGGGGGCAGGCCCAGTGGCAGAAGGGGACGCCGCAGTCCATGCAGCGGGAGGCCTGTAGCTTGCGCTCGCGGGTGTTGAGGGTCTGTTCTACTTCGCCGAAGTCGTGTATGCGGTCGTGAATCGGTCGGTAGCCGGCTTCCTGCCGGTGTATCTCCAAGAATGCTTTCGGATTTCCCATATTTCTTTTCTTTTTTAATGTCTGACGTTATGTTTTATTTAATTTTTCGACTTTGAGGGTGCTACTCAATCGTTGAGTACGGCTCCCTGACCCTCGGACGATACTACTCAATCGTTGAGTACGGATTTCCGACCCTCGGTCAATGCTACTCAGTTGTTGAGTACGGCTCTCCGACCCTCGGTCGATGCTACTCAATCGTTGAGTACGGATTTCCGACCCTCGGACGATGCTACTCAATCGTTGAGTACGGATTTCCGACCCTCGGACGATGCTACTCAATCGTTGAGTAACCGCCGCTTTAATAATCGCGCTGAATGTCGGCAATCTTCTCGTGCAGTTTCTTCATCTTCTCCTCCTCGAGCACACGTTTGTACTCGATGGGCACCACCTGGATAAAGTCCTCGATGTAGCGGTGCCAGTCGTCGAGCATACGACCTGCGAGGGCCGAACCCGTGTGCAGGTAGTGCTGGCGGATGAGTTCGAGCAGTTCTTTACGCGAGACTGAGTCCTCGACCAGCGAGAGCTCGACCATGTCCATGTTGCAGAAGTAGTCGAAGGTGTGTTTCTTGTCCCACACATAGGCCACGCCGCCCGACATGCCTGCGGCGAAGTTGCGGCCGGTCTCGCCGAGAACTACCACACGACCGCCGGTCATGTATTCGCAGCAGTGGTCGCCGGCGCCCTCGATGACGGCAATGGCACCGCTGTTACGCACGCCGAAACGCTCGCCCACCTTGCCGTTAATGTAGAGCTCGCCCGAGGTGGCCCCGTAGAGCCCCGTGTTGCCGGCGATGATGTTTTCCTCGGCCTTAAAGTCGTCGCTGCGACGTGCGGGAGGCAGGATAGAGATGCGTCCGCCAGAGAGACCCTTGCCGAAATAGTCGTTGGTCTCACCCTCGAGGCGCAGGTCCAGTCCACGAACGGCAAATGCGCCAAAACTCTGACCAGCCGAGCCCTTGAACTTTATCTTGATAGTTCCGTCGGGCAATCCTTCCTCGCCGTACTTCTGGGCGATGGCGCCGCTGAGCATGGTACCCACGGCGCGGTCGGTATTCTTGATGGCATAGTCGAGTGTTATCTCCTCCTGACTGTCGATGGCCTTCTGTGCAGCCTTGATTATCTCCTCGTCCTTCACGCCGCTAACCTTTGTAAATGCGCCGCGATCCCAGTAGAGGGCCTTGTCTGTCTCAGGCTTGTGCAGCAGACGGGCAAAGTCGATGGTCTTCTGTTTGTCGGTCGCGTTGGCGGTATTGACCTCGATGAGCTCGGTATGGCCGATGATTTCCTTCAGACTCTTCACACCGATTTCACTCAGGTATTCGCGCACCTGCTCGGCCAGGAAGGTGAAGAAGTTCACCACGTACTCAGCGCGACCCTGGAAGTGCTTGCGCAATTCTGGATTCTGTGTAGCCACACCCATAGGACAGGTATTGGTATTACACTTACGCATCATCACACAGCCCAGAACTATCAGTGGCAGTGTACCAAACGAGAACTCGTCGGCACCAAGCATCGCCATGATGATGACGTCCTTGGCAGTCTTCAGCTGTCCGTCGGTCTGCAGGCGAACCTGGTTCCGCAGCCCGTTCATCACCAATGTCTGCTGTGTCTCAGCGAGACCGATCTCGGGCGAGATGCCCGCGAAGCGCATACTTGAAGCAGGCGAAGCACCCGTACCACCCTCGGAACCGCTGATGACGATGAGGTCGGCCTTAGCCTTTGCTACACCTGCGGCAATCGTTCCCACACCGCTCTCGGCCACCAGCTTCACGCTTACGGCAGCTGTGGGGTTGATGTTCTTCAGGTCGAAGATCAGCTGCGCCAGGTCCTCGATGGAGTAGATGTCGTGGTGGGGCGGCGGCGAGATGAGCGAGATGCCGGGGATGGCGTTGCGCGTCTTGGCGATGATGTCGTTCACCTTGAAGCCGGGCAACTGCCCGCCCTCGCCGGGCTTCGCGCCCTGCGCCACCTTGATCTGTATCTCCTCGGCGTTCACCAGGTACTCGGCCGTCACGCCGAAGCGCCCGGAGGCCACCTGCTTGGTCTTGCTGCTCAGGCTGATGCCGTCGACGGCCTCGTGGTAGCGCGCGTTGTCCTCGCCGCCCTCGCCGGTGTTCGAGCGTGTTCCCAATCGGTTCATCGCCAGCGCCAGCGCCTCGTGGGCCTCCTTCGACAGCGCGCCGAACGACATGGCGCCCGTCACGAAGTGCTTCACGATGCTCTCCACGGGCTCCACGTCGTCAAGACCCTCCCCCGGCCCCATTCCCGAGCGGAGCTCGCCTACCCGTTGCCTTTCCCTGTGAGGGAGGGGAGTAGATGCTTTCTTGAAGGTGAGGAAGTCGCGCAGGAAGATGGGCGATTCCTTTTCATCCACCAGTCTTGACCACTCCTTGAACAGTTCGTAGTTGCCCGTGCGGCAGGCCAGTTGCAGTTTCGCGATGGTCTCGGGATTCCACGCGTGCTTGATACCATCCTTTCTCCACGAGAATTGCCCGTAGTTAGGAAGGTAACCACTCCCCTCCCTCACAGGGAGGGGCTGGGGGTGGGTCTGTTGGGTCTGCTGGAATCTGATTTGGTCCCTTGCAATCTCCTTCAGCCCGATGCCGCCGATGGTGCTCACCTCGGTGCCGAAGTACCTGCGCAGCAGGTCCTCGCTCAGTCCGATGCTCTCGAAAATCTTCGCGCCGCGGTACGAGCGGATGGTCGAGATGCCCATCTTCGACATAATCTTCTTCAGTCCTTTGTCCACGGCCTTGATGTAGTGGGCCTCCGCCGTGGCGTAGTCCTCCTGAATCTTGCTGCGCTTCACGAGGTCGTCCAGAATGGCGAACGTCATGTAGGGGCACAGCGCGCTCGCGCCGTAGCCTAAGAGCAGCGCCGCGTGCATCGTCTCGCGAATCTCGCCCGACTCCACGATGAGGGCGGTCTGTACGCGCTTGCCGACGCTAATCAGATAATGATGCACGGCACTCACCGCCAACAGGCTCGGAATCGCCGCGTGCTGCTCGTCGATGTCGCGGTCGGTCAAGATGATATAGTTGACGCCCTCATCGACACTCCCCTCGGCCTTGTGGCAGAGGTCGTCGATCGCCTGGCGCAAGCCTTCCTCGCCCTTCTCGATGTCGAAGAGCATGGCCAGCTTCTGGGTTTTGAATCCCTTATACCTTATATTACATAATATGTCCAGTTGCGTGTTCGTCAGCACCGGCTGCGGCAGTCGCACCATCTTGCAGTTCGACGCGTCGGGCGTCAGGATGTTCGTGCCCACGGCGCCGATGTACTCCGTCAGCGACATCACCAACTCCTCGCGGATGGGGTCGATGGCCGGGTTCGTCACCTGCGCGAACTGCTGGCGGAAGTAGTTGAACAGCAACTGCGGACGGTCTGAGATGACCGCCAGCGGCGTGTCGTTTCCCATCGCCGCCACCGGCTCCTGACCGGCCGTCGCCATCGGGATGATCGTGCGGTCGATGTCCTCCTGCCCGTAGCCGAAGGTCAGCAACTTCCGCTCGAAGTCGGGCACGGCGTTCTCCACCTTGCGCCCGCTCTTCAACTTCTCCAACTGCACGCGGTTCTCGCTCAGCCACTCGCGGTAGGGATGCGCCTTCGCCAGTTGCTCCTTGATCTCGCCGTCGTAGTAGATGCGGCCCTCCTGCGTGTCGATGAGCAGAATCTTTCCCGGCTGCAAGCGGCCCTTCGAGACCACGTCGCCCGGCTCGAAGTCCATCACGCCCACCTCCGAGGCCACCACCATCATGCCCTGCTTCGTAATCGTGTAGCGGCTGGGGCGCAGGCCGTTCCTGTCGAGCATTCCGCCCGCATAGCGACCGTCCGAGAACAGCAGCGCCGCCGGCCCGTCCCACGGCTCCATCAGTATCGAGTGGTACTCATAGAATGCCTTCAAATCCTCCGATATCGGGTTCTTGTCGTTGAACGACTCCGGCACCAGTATCGCCATCGCCTGCGGCAGCGACAGCCCGCTCATCATCAGGAACTCAAACACGTTGTCCAGGCTCGCCGAGTCGCTCATGCCCTCCTGCACTATTGGGCGCAAGTCCTTGATGTCGCCCAGCGCCTCGCTCGACAGCACGCTTTCCCTCGCCTTCATCCACCCGCGGTTGCCGCGAATGGTGTTGATCTCGCCATTGTGCGCCAACAAGCGGAAGGGCTGGGCCAGTTTCCACTTCGGGAATGTGTTTGTGCTGAATCGGGAGTGAACCAGCGCCAGTCCGCTTGTGAAGTAGTCGTTAGACAAGTCGGGGAAGTAGCGACGCAGCTGTCCGCTGGTCAGCATTCCCTTGTAGATGATGTTCTTGTTCGACAGCGAGCAAATATAGAAGTCCTCGTTTTTGCTGGAGCCAGTGTCCCCTTGGGCCAAGCGGGCGACGCGGTTCTCAATCCGCTTCCTTACCTTATATAATATACGCTCGAACACAGGCACGTCATCCTCCGACACGCCCGTGATAAACACCTGCTTGATATCCGGCTCCACCTCGCGTGCCGCCGCACCCAGTACCTCCGGGCATGTCGGCACCGCGCGCAGATGCATCAGCTGCAGTCCCTCGCGTTCAATCTCCTCGATCATCACGGCGAGGATCTCCTGCTGCGCCTTCTCCTCCTTCGGCAGGAACACCAGTCCCGTCCCGTACTTTCCCTTCTCCGGCACAGGGATGCCCTGCAACAGGATGAACTCATGCGGAATCTGCACCATGATGCCGGCACCGTCGCCCGTCTTGTCGCGTGTCTCCGCCCCGCGGTGCTCCATGTTCTCCAGCACCCGCAGCGCATTGTCCACCAACTCATGGCTCTTCCCGCCATGTATATTCACCACCATTCCCACGCCGCACGCATCGTGCTCATACTGCGGTTGGTATAGTCCCTGATAGTCTTCTTGAAGTTTACATTTTGTCATATTATCCTTCCTTAATCTTTCATTTATCTCGAATTTGGGTGCAAAGGTAATACAAAATGTTATAATAAACAAGCAAATGACTGTCTTTTTGAAACTGTTTATTTTGCCGGTATATCATTTTGCTTTGCATTTTATCATTTTTGTATCAAAGTGTCACATATTGACGGAAGAATGAAGGGTAAAAATAACACTTTGACAATTGTGCGCGTTTTTAACAATCGAAAATGGCAACCGCATAATGCCCTTGTCTGCAAAAATACCTACCTTTGCAGTCCATAAAGATTATTGTTTTTATGGACACAAAGTATATTTTCGTCACAGGTGGCGTGGTTTCCTCGTTGGGAAAAGGTATCATCTCAGCCAGTATCGGTAAACTGCTACAGGCACGCGGCTATAAAGTCACCATTCAGAAGTTCGACCCCTATATCAACATCGACCCGGGGACGCTGAACCCCTACGAGCACGGCGAGTGCTACGTGACGGAAGACGGTTTCGAGACCGATCTTGACCTGGGCCACTACGAGCGATTCACTGGTATTCACACTACGCGCAACAACTCAATAACCACGGGGCGCATCTACAAGACCGTCATCGACCG
>JAFUST010000041.1 GCA_017467535.1 Prevotella sp.
TGTGGCATCGTGGAAAACTACCGCAACGGAATGGCTAACCATACACCACGATTCACCAGCAGTAACAATGTGATACAACTCTTAGGTCCGAACGATCGTTCTTGGAGCCTGATTGTCAAGGTGAAAGGTGATCCCTCCGAAGCACTTGTTGCCGTGAAGAATACCTGTAGGGAAGTGGCACAGCAAGTGACTGGCTATCCCAAGGAACTCAACTGTACATACATAGCCGATATTCTCGAAGATGCCCTTAGCCAGGAGCGGCACACTATGTATTTGGTGCTTTGTTTCATGAGTCTGTCCATTCTCATATCTGCGTTAGGACTATTCGCCATATCACTTAATTACTGTGAACAGCGGAGCAAAGAGGTTGCCATCCGCAAGATCATGGGAGCCTCTGATAAGGAAATGGTTTGGAGCCTGACAAGACGTTTTGTCCTGCTGTCGCTGGTATCGGTAGTCATAGCCATCCCGCTATGCATCAAGGCCATGCGCTTTTATCTGCAAGACTTCTATTATCAGGTAGATTTCCCTTGGCTGATTATTCCATTAGCAGCATGCATCACAGTTCTTATTATCTCCCTTTCCGTCATTGGACAGGCACAGAGGATATCCACAGACAATCCCATTAACAGCATCAAGACGGAGTAACGTTAACTTCCGTCATCTTCAATGGTCGTTTTTATGACTTAACTTTGCAACAGAAAAAAGTTAGAGATATGAATAGTTATCTGAAATTCCTGAGTCGCCATCGGCTCTTTACCCTAATTAATATAGTAGGACTCTGCCTGTCGATGGCGTTCCTGCTGCTGTTGGGCGATCTGATCTACCGTCAGACGACGGTGGAGAGTTACCAGACGCGAGGCGACCGCACATTCGTGGTGGGCAACGAGGACTGTATGATGTCGAACTTCCGCGTGGGCGAGCGGCTGAAAGAGCGCTTCCCAGAGGTGGAGGACTGGTGCTCGATGGCAGGCTACGGCATGACGTTCTCCATCCACGGGCAGAAGGCCGATACGAAGGTGCTGATAGTGGGGCAGAATTTCTTCACCTTCTTCGACTATCGCCTGCTGACGGGCGATCGCAAGAAGGTGCTCAGTGCCCTTAACCAGATTGTGGTCAGCAAGTCGTTTGCTCAGCGTTGTTGGCCTGATGAGAGTCCTATTGGAAAAGAGATGGTGCTAGGTGGCGACGAGATGGCTATGGGCGATGCGGACGAAGGGAAGAACCACATCACCTATACCGTCAGCGGCGTGATGGACGACTTCGACCGTTCCATCGTCCCCGATGGCTATGAGTGCGTGATGAACGTAGACAACCTGCGCCACTTTCACTATTCGGCGTGGAGCGAGCAGATGAATAATGCCGCCTCGTGCGCGCTGTTCCTGATGCAGCGCGAGGGCTGCGACCTGCGCAGCAAGACGACGCAGATGCGCGACTACCTGAAGACCTTCTTCTTGCTATACCAGATGGAGGCCGTATTGGAGGTGACGCTCACGCCGCTGTCGACGCTCTACTACGACGCCAAGGAGTGCGCATTAGGAAATGAAGACATCAATCACGGCAGTCGGAAGATGGCCCACCTCTATGTAGTTGTTGCCCTACTGGTACTGGTGTTCGCCATCTTCAACTACGTGAACCTGAGCGTGTCGCTCACCACCGAACGCTCGAAGGAGATGGCCACACGGCGACTGCTCGGCTCCTCGCGCCTACAAGTCTTCGTCAAACTCATCGGTGAGAGCATTGCCTTCACGGCTGTTGCTTTTGTACTGGCCTACCTGCTGGCGCTGACGCTGCAGGACAAGGCCATCGAGATGGCCAACTGCCGCCTGGACCTGCTGAAGGACACGGGCGTGGTGGCGGTCATCGGCTTCGTCGCCGCCATCGCCTTGACAGGCCTGTTGGCAGGCATTGTGCCCGCCTCGGTGCTCAGCGGTTATCAGCCTATCGACATCGTGCGCGGCACATTCCGCCGTCGTGTGCGCCAGCGCTGGAGTCATGTGCTGATGGTCTTGCAGGCCGTCTTTGCCATCACGATGCTCACCATCACGCTGTTGCTTGGCAGTGGTATCCGCGAGCGTATGAACCGCCCCTTAGGTTACGACATCGATAACATCCTCAAAACATGGGACATTGGCAGTCTCAACGACAGCCAACGACAGACCTTCCGTAGCGAACTGCTGTCGCTGCCCGAGGTGGAGGCCGTGGGCTTCGGCTACGGCACTCCCCTTGAAGGACTGGAGAACCAGACCGTTCAGGCCGACGACGGGACGGTGGTCAGCCAGCGCCTGCTCATGGGCGACAGTTGCTTCTTCAACATCCTGAACATTCACCCCGAAAAGACCTACAGCGACGATGGCTGGGGCGTGAACCATCAACTGCTCAGGCAGTTTGGCAAGCGTGACGACGAGCGGAAGATTGTGACTGCCGACGGGAAGGTCAACTTTGCTGTGGCAGCCGTCTATCCCGACATGGTTTATCAGAACGTGATGCGCGAGGAGGAACACCCGACGCCGCTTTTGATCATGAACGTGAACGAGTTTCACGACGATGCCGACACTTACGTGAACCGCAGTTACGGCAAGCCCCGCCTGGCGTTGGTAAAATATCACGGCGAGCGTCAGAAAGTGGAAGAAGCCATCAAGCGACAGATCAGCGCAATGACAGGCCAAGAGACAGAAAGGGTCCATTCGCTCAACGAGAGTCACCAAGAATGGTACAAAGATTACAAGCGGTTCCTCAGCGTACTGACGGTCTTCACGCTCGTAACCCTGCTCATCGCCGTGCTCGGGCTGATGGCCATGAACAGTTACTTTGTCTCCCAGCGTCGCCGCGAGATAGCCATCCGCCGCGTCTTCGGTGCCGAGGTCGGTGGCGTCACCCTGCGCCTGCTGCGCACCATCATGCTGCAGTCGCTCGTGGCCATCGTCATAGCCATCCCGCTGTCCTGCTGGCTGGCACCCATGGTGGGCAGCATCTCGGGCCTCACCATCCAGATGCAGGCCATGCCCCTGCTGTTATCGCTCGTCATTGTCCTCGCCGTCAATCTCCTGACCGCTGCCCTGCAGAGTTGGCGCGCCGCAACAGATAACCCCGTGAATAGCATCAAGACGGAGTAAGAACTATTGGCGAAAATAGATACATACCTTTGTGGCCGTTATGAGCCAACTGATCCCATACGAAGAACTGAAGCGACTCGGCAACATTCCCATCGACATGGGGGTGCTGAAAAGTATTTATGAACATTATCAAGCACCCAACATGCGCATCGCTATGCTGGAAAAGAAGGGTGTGCTCATACGGCTGAAGCGAGGGCAGTTTGTTGTTTCGCCGGAGGTCAGTGGCAAGCCGTTGTCACTCGAACTGATTGCCAACCACATCTATGGCCCTTCATACGTTTCGATGCACTACGCCTTGCGCTATTACAGGCTGATTCCCGAACAAGTCTTCATGCTGACTTCGGTGACGATAAAGCACACACGCGTGTTCGACAACTCGCTGGCACGCTTTTCTTATGTCGGTGTGCCCAGCGACTATTTCCCCATCGGCATCACCATGAAGGAGGCGGATGGGGTGACATTCTTGATAGCGACAATGCCTACTGTCTAAAAATCATACGCCGTAGTGTCTAATTTTTAGACAATGTGCATCCGCCGGGGCTGAAAGTCTTGGCGGATTTGTTTTAATGGCGTAACTTTGCATCAGAGAATTAAGAAGGAAGAAAGATGAACGTATTTCACAGAGGCCAAGGGGCCTTCATCAAAGTGGCATCGCTGGTCATCGGACTGACCGTGGGCCTGGTGCTGATAGCCAAGGTGCAGTTGGAAATGAACTACAACCGCTGCATCGAGGACAAAGAGCACGTCTATGAAGTCTCGGAGTATGTCAAGATGCAGGCAGAAAACGAGAAGGAGTATGGCAAGACACCTGGCGGGGCGATACCCGCCTTGTGCCACTACATCCCGGAAATCGAGGTGGGCACGCGCTACACCTTCCAGTTTACCAACGAGAAACTGACACTTGAGGACGGCAGCCGCCATCCCTTCGAGCAGACGGTTTTCGCCGACTCCTGCTTCTTCGACATCTTCAGCACGCAGGTGCTGCAGGGCGACGCCAAGAAGACGCTCAGCACGCCCGGCCAATGCCTCATCAGCCGCCGGCTCTACGAGAAACTGGGCGACGACGTAGTGGGCAAGTCGTTCCAATTCATGGCAGCCCCAGGTCGGCCGATGACCATCAGTGGCGTGTTCGAGAACTACGAGGAGAACTCCACATTCAATCAGTTGGACATCCTGATGTCAATGCCCTCTATCGGCAGTTACGCCTACGACGGCACGGACCAGTTGATGGGCAACGACCGATACACCTCCTACGTACGTCTTCGCCCCGATGCCGATATGAAGAAGGTAGAGCAGGAGATGGACACAATGCTGAAGGAGCAGATACCCTGGGAGGAGATCAAGGTGGCCGGCGTTGAGGACTTCGGTTTCCGCTTCAACGCCGTCAGTGGCAGCCGTATGATGATCCAGTCGGTTCGCACCACCTGCATCATCCTCTCGATTGTAGCCTTCGTGATGCTCTTCACGGCGGTGATGAACTACATCCTCGTAGTCATCAGCACGCTCGTGGGTCGTGCCCGCTTAGTGGCCATCCGCAAGGTGTTGGGTGCACCGAAACGTGAGTTCTATCTGACCACGCTGCGAGAGGCCGGCGTACATCTGCTGACAGCCCTCGTCATCATGGCGCTACTGCTCGTCGCGGGGCAGGACTGGATACGCGACCTGATGGGCGTGGGCATCGCGACGCTCTTCTCGCGGCAGACCTACGTGGTGCTGGCGGCGGTATGCCTCGTCGTGCTCGGGGGCTGCGGCCTGCTGCCGGGCTTCATCTACTCGCGCATCCCCGTGACCTATGCCTATCGGCTCTACTCAGAGAACAAGCGCATGTGGAAACTGTCGCTACTCGCCTTCCAGTTCGTGCTCTCCACGATGCTGCTCTGCATCCTCAGCACCATCTACCGGCAGTACGACTACATGCTGAACAAGGACCTCGGCTACAATTATAAAGATGTGGCCTATATCGAGATCACCACCCCCTCGGACTCCACCTACACGCTGGCGCGAGAGATAGAGAAGGTGTCGTGCGTGGAGCATACGGCCACGTCATACGATATCTTCATCTCCCACCCCAGCGGCAACAACGTGATGCTGCCGGGCGACCCGAAGCAACTGTTCAACTTCGCCTGCCTCTACTGGGCCGAATCGAGCATCCTGGAGACGATGGGCCTGACGCTGGTGGAGGGCGAGCAGCCCACACGGCTCGACCGACCGGGATGGGAGACAGAGGCCATCGTCGACGAGACCTTCGCCCGCCTGCTGAGGCAGCATACAGGCTGGACCGACGTCATCGGCAAGACGATCCTCAGTACAGAGTTTGGCAACGAGGTGCCGATGACGATCAAGGGCGTCGTCAAGGATTTCCAGTTGGGCACGCTCGTCAACGACGATAACCGCCCCGCGCTGATGCTCAACGGCAACATCTATGCCAAATACATCCTCATCAAACTGAACGCCCTCAGCGCAGAAAACCTGCAAGCCGTTCAGCAACGGGCAGACCAACTCTATCCCGATGCCGACCTCACGGTGAAGACCTACGCCGGCGAACTGAGCGACTACTATCAGGAGACGCAGCACACCCGCGACCTCATCCTCATAGGCTGTCTGGCCTCACTGCTCATCACGCTCATCGGCCTCATCGGCTATGTACGCGACGAGGTGCAGCGCCGTTCGCGCGAACTGGCCATCCGCAAGGTGATGGGTGCCACAACGACCGAGTTGCAGGCCCTCTTCCTGCGCAGCGTCGCCGTCATTTCGCTGCCCTCCATCGTCGCAGGCACGGCCCTGGGATGGTATCTCAGCGCCCTGCTTCTGGAGCAGTTTGCCGAGAAGATATCGCTCTTGTGGTACGTGTTCGCTGCCGATGCCTGCCTTGTCGCCCTTATCATTGCCGCCGTCGTCTATCTGCAGACGCATCGTGTGGCTACCAGTAATCCCGTAAATTATCTTAAAACCGAATAGAACATATGATTAAACTTGAAAACATTCAGAAGGTCTTCCGCACCGAAGAGGTGGAGACCGTAGCGCTGGGCGGCGTGTCGCTCGAAGTGAAGAAAGGGGAGTTCGTGGCCATCATGGGCCCGTCGGGCTGTGGCAAGTCCACGCTGCTCAACATTCTGGGCCTGCTGGACAATCCCACCAGCGGTAGTTACTGGCTGGACGGCCAGGAGGTGGGCTCACTCAAGGAGAGCCAGCGTACCAGCGTGCGCAAGGGCCAGATAGGCTTCGTGTTCCAAAGTTTCAACCTCATAGACGAACTGAACGTGGAGGAGAACGTGGCCCTGCCGCTGACCTATCTGGGCGTACCCAAGAAGGAGCGCCGCGAGCGGGTGGAAGAGGTGCTGCGCCGCATGGCCATCTCGCACCGTGCCCACCACTTCCCGCAGCAACTCTCCGGCGGACAGCAGCAGCGTGTGGCCATCGCCCGCGCCGTGGTGATGAACCCCAAACTGATCCTGGCCGACGAGCCGACGGGCAACCTCGACTCGAAGAACGGACTGGAGGTGATGCAACTGCTCAGCCAGTTGCACCAGGAGGGAGCCACCGTGGTGATGGTGACCCACTCCGAGCGTGACGCAGGCTACGCCGAGCGCATCATCAACCTGCTCGACGGACAGGTGGTGCCTGAGGTGAAGTTATAAAACAATAACCGCCCGCTCTCCAGTAAAGGAGGCGGGCGGCATTGTAACGGAATCTAAATCCTTGATTAGAAGTTGAAGTAGAGACCGAAAGTAAGGTTGTTGCCACTCAGGTCGACACCCACCTTGTTGATGCTGTTGTCATCACCATCGGGGTTGAGTTGCTGCCAGCCGATGAGACCAAGGTGAGAAACGAAACTGATGTTGTCAGTCAGGTTGACAGACAGACCGGGCTTCAGGCCAACACCGAAACTGGTCCAGTCGGCATCAGAAGCACTGGTGAAGTCGACGGCACCGTCAACGAAGAAGTTCACCTTGCCAGCCTTGGCAAACGTGTAGCGGACATAGGGGTTAAAGGTGAAGGCGTTCTCGCTGATTCCCTCGACACCGGCCCACTTGTCACTCTGATAACCGATCACAGTACCAACGGCCCACTCGTCGTTGAAGTTGTAACCAACCTCGGGGAGGATGCTGAATGTAGTCTCGCTACGGTCACCAGCGTTCTCCTGGCTGCTCCAAGCGTTGATACCGAGGCTACCGCCAACGTAAACCTGTGCGTCCATGCTCACTGCAACGAGGGCAGCGGCAAGAGTCATCATGATCTTTTTCATTTTCTTTTTACCTTTCTTTTAATTAAGTTATACATTCACTGCCCCTACTGGAGCAGTATTATCCTTGAATTCGGGTGCAAAGGTAAACAATGTTCCGTTAACGCAAACAGAAAAAGGCGAAAGTTTAAGAAAATTCCCTTAAAAATTGATAAAGGTCAACTTTCCGCCACAAATCCTTGCAAATATCAAATGAAATGTCTACCTTTGCAAGGTAAAAAAGAGAAGACTTCTCAATGGATACGAAATTCATAGCCGGCCCCTGCGTGATAGAATCCGCGCAGTTGCTGGATATCGTGGCCCGCAAACTGGTAGAAATCAACCAGCAGTTGGGCACGGATATTATCTTCAAGGCCTCGTTCGACAAGGCCAACCGCACATCGATTCACTCGTTCCGCGGTCCGGGCCTGGAGCAAGGCCTGCAGATGCTGGCCGATGTGAAGTCGAAGTATGGCCTGCGCCTGTTGACCGACATCCACGAGGCCTGGCAGGCTGAACCTGTAGGCCAGGTGGTGGACGTGATACAGATACCGGCCTTCCTCTGCCGTCAAACCGACCTGCTGGTGGCTGCGGCACGCACGGGACGAACGGTGAACATCAAGAAGGCCCAGTTTCTGAGCGGTCGCGATATGCGCTACCCGGTGGAGAAGGCCCGCGAGGCTGGTGCCAGCGAGGTGTGGCTGACAGAGCGCGGCAATATGATGGGCTACGGCAACCTGATAGTTGACTTCCGCAACATCAGCGATATGCTGGAGATCGTGCCAACGGTCATCATGGACTGCACACACAGCGTGCAGCGCCCCGATGCCCAGGGTGGCAAGACAGGCGGCGACCGCCGCTTCGTGCCGTCGATGGCACTGGCTGCCAAGGCCTTTGGTGCCACGGGCTATTTCTTCGAGGTGCACCCCACCCCAGACCAAGGCCTGAGCGATGCAGCCAACATGCTGGAACTGGACAGGCTCCACGACCTGGTGAAACAACTTATTTGAGAACTGACGATGACATCAAGAGAATACGGAATACAGGCTATCAAGGACGAGGCAGAGGCCCTGCTCGACCTGATACCGAAGATGGACGAGCAGTTTGACCTGGCCGTCGACCTAATGCTGCAGTGCAAGGGCAAGGTCATCGTGACGGGCGTTGGCAAGAGTGGTCACATCGGCGCCAAGATTGCTGCCACGCTGGCCTCCACGGGCACGCCGTCGTTCTTCATCAATCCGCTGGATGTTTTCCACGGCGATCTGGGCGTGATGACCCACGATGACGTGGTGATAGCCATTTCCAACTCCGGACAAACCGACGAACTGCTGCGCTTCATCCCGATGGTGCTCCACATGCAGATACCCATCATCGGCATGAGTGGCAACCCCAAGTCGCTACTCGCCAAATATTCCACCTATCACCTCTACGTAGGCGTAAAGAAGGAGGCCTGCCCCCTGAACCTCGCCCCCACGAGCAGCACCACGGCCGCCCTGGCCATGGGCGATGCGCTGGCCATTGCCCTGATGCAGAAGCGCGACTTCCGTCCGCAGGACTTCGCCCACTTCCACCCGGGCGGCGAACTGGGCAAGCGGCTGCTGACCACGGCTCAGGACGTGATGCGGTCAGACGATCTGCCCACATTCCCGCCGGAGACCCATCTGGGCGAGGCCATCATGATGGTCAGCGAGGGCAAGTTAGGACTGGGTGTGGCCGAAGTGGACGGCCGCATTGTAGGCCTGATTACCGATGGCGACATCCGCCGCGCCATCGAGCGCTGGAAGGCCGAGTTCTTCGACCACACCGTGAGCGACATCATGACCCGCAAGCCTAAGACCGTCAGGCTGCAGACCAAGATCACCGAGATACAACACATCATGCAGACCTACAAGATCCACTCCGTGCTGGTGGTCAATGACCAGCAGCAGTTGCTGGGTGTTGTAGACCACTATTCTTGTATGGTTTAAAATATTAAGAGATATGAGAATGCTCAAGCACATATTCATTGCATTAGCACTGCTGCTTCTACCCGGCACGGCATCGGCAGAGTATATCTTCAAGACCATTGATGCACGCAACGGCCTGACCTCCAGCCAGGTGAACTGCATCATCAAGGACTCGCGCGGCTTCATGTGGTTCGGCACGCCGGCCGGCCTCTACCGCTACGACGGCTACCAGTTTAAGCATTTCCAGAGCGACTCTCAGGATGGTTCGTCGCTGCCCGACAGTTATATTGAGAGCATCCAGGAGACCCGCAACGGCGACATCTGGGTGAAGACATCCGCCGGCTATTGCATCTACGACCCCAAACAGGAGACCTTCGAGCGCGACATGCACCAGATGTTCACCAAGTTGGGCATCCGCGATGTGCCTACCATCATTTATCTGGACCACAACCAGAACCTCTGGGGCTATATCCCCAAGCGAGGCGTCATCTGCGTCAACCTGCAGCAGCAGTTGCAGTACGAGTTCTCCTACAGCGACAACGGCTACAGCATCGACGAGGGCAACATCTGCTCCATCGGCGAGTGCAAGGACGGCACCATCCTGGTCTACGACGACGGTCTCATCATCTGTTGCAGCGTCAACCCCCAGCAGCACATCGTGTGGACCAACAAAGACCTGGCCTCACAGCACCTGCGCAAGACGAACACCCTGAAGATATTTGCCGACCAGATGGACAATCTCTGGCTCTACGGCCAGGGCACGCTCTTCGTCTACAACAAGCAGATGAACCAGTGGGACACCACCATCGGCAATTCGCTGGGGCTGACCGGACAGGGCGTCGACCATGCCGTCAATTCGATGGGCGGCGACCACAACGGCAACGTGTGGATAGGCACCAGCCGCAGCGGTCTGATTCGCACTAATGTGAACACCCACCAGATGGAACAGGTGCCGCTGAAGACGATGAACACCCTGCGCCTCCCCGGCAACAATGCCGGCATACTGAGCATCTACATCGACAACACCGACCTGCTCTGGACGGGTACGGCCAAGTCGGGTGTCGCTTTCCTGGGCAACAACATCTACAAGTTTGAGACCAGGATGATGAACGACATCACAGCCATGACCCTCGACAGCGCAGGCAACGTCTGGTACGGCACCAGCGACGACGGCCTGTATGAGCACGAAGACATCAGCCTGGCCAGCCAGAAAGTCTCTGCCCTGGCCTACACCAAGGACGGCAGCATCTGGGTGGGCTCTAAGCAGAACGGAGTGACCCGCATCAAGAACGGCACGACGCAGATTTACTCCGTGGCCCGCGACAGCACTCGCCGCACGATGATAGACGACCACATCAATGACCTGGAGACCGACAACACCGGCAACCTGTGGATAGCCACCGATGGCGGCCTGCAGGTCTACAACACCCGCCTCGACCAGTTCTCCAACTACACCAAGGAGAACGGCAAGATCAGGTACAACAACATCACCTCACTCCACTATGCCAGCGGCAACCGTATGCTCATCGGCACGGCGGAAGGCCTCATTGTGATGAACATCTCCACTTCGGAGATGACCTACCTCGTAGGCAACACCACCAGCCTGAAGAAGTTCACCAACAACTACGTCACCCAGGTCTTCGAAGACTCCCGTGGTCTCATCTGGGTGGGCACCCGCGAAGGCGTTAACGTGCTGAACCTGGAGAGTGACGAACTGGACTGCCTGACCGAGCGCCAAGGCATCTGCAACAACAACATCTGCGGTATTGCCGAAGACACCAACCACAACATCTGGATCACCACCAGCAATGGCATCTGCCGCGTGGTGGTACAGCGCAACGTGGGCGACGGCTCCTACGACTACGGACTCTACAACTATAACCACAGCGACGGTCTGCAGAGCGACGAGTTCAACCCAGGCTCCATCCTGGCCGACAAGGACGGCAACGTCATCATGGGCGGACTCTACGGCATCAACTGGGTGCGACCCAAGTCGGAGGACGAGAAGAAGAACATGCCGCGCGTCATGCTGACCCAACTGTTCATCGGCGAAGAGGAAGTGTTTGTAGGCCATTCCTACAATGGCAATGTCATCCTGCCCACGGCCCTCAACGAAATCAGCCACATCACCCTGGACAACGACCAGAACACCTTCACCATCAAGTTTGCCGCCGGCAACTACAACCAGAGCGAGCGACTGATGTTTATGTATCAACTGGAAGGCTACGACAACAACTGGCACAACGGCGATGCCCTGAAGCACGGCGTCACCTTCACCGACCTACCCTCCGGCACCTATACCCTGCACGTGAAAGCCCAGAGCGTCGAGGGAGCCGTCAGCGACCAGGAGCGCATCATCGAGATCACCGTCAACCGCCCCTGGTACCTGCAGTGGTGGATGCTGGCCATCTATGCCATGATCATCCTGATCATCGTCTACCTGTGGAAAATCGGCTTCGACCAACTCATACGTTTCCGCAAGCGCAAGAACGACGTGGTGACCGAACTGAAGCGCCAGCGCGAGGAGATCAAAATGGCCAGCGACGACCTGCGCCAGCCCATGTCGCGCATGACGAGCATCATCATGAACCTCTCGGAGCGCGAGACGACACTGGAGGAGCGCGAACAACTGAACGCCCTGCACACCCAGATGCTGCAACTCATCACTCGCGTAAGCGACATGCAGTCCACCCTGGAGCACCCCGAGGAGAAGGCCGAGAAGAGCGTGCGCAAGCAGTATATGCTGAGCAGCAAGCGCGAGATGAGCCTCCCCGAAAGTGTCGACGAGGAACTGACATCGGAGATTCGCCCCTTCCAGCAGGACTCCCCCACCTCGAAGTTCCGCGTGGTGTTCATCGACGACAATACCGAGTTCATCAAGTTCATCAACTCGCGCCTCAAGTACATCTACGAGTTCCATCCCTACGACAATATCCGCAAGGCAGCCGTCGACATAGAGACCATGCTGCCCGACCTGGTCATCTGTAAGCAGGACATGGCCGACATGACCGGCAGCGAACTGTGCAACAACATCAAGATGCACCCCAAACTGAACCGCATCAAGTTTGTGCTGATGACCAACACGCGGATGAGCACCAAGGACATGCTCGACCAGAGCATCACCCTGGGTGCCGACGACTATCTGGTCAAGCCTTTCAACCTGCAGGAGGCCGTCATGCGCTTCAACAAACTGCTGGGCATCGGCCCGATAGAGATGAACAGCCACCTGATAGAGGGTGCCGAGACCCGTATGCTGGAGGGCCGCAACTCGAGCATGACCACCGCCACCGAGAGCATGGGCAACGCGCTGACGACGCTGAAGGCCGACGAGATGGTGATCGACGACCAGATGAAGATGGTCTCCATCACTTCGAGGCGCCAGGAGATGGAGGGCACCGAGGGCATGGACGACCAGATGGGATTCGGCCAGCAGTTCGACATGACCAACCAGATAGACCAGCAACTCATCAAGAGCATCGAGCAGTACGTGCAGCAGAACATGAGCCGCGGCACCATCAACCTCGAGGAGATGGCCAGCGCCATGGGCATGGCCACCAAGCCTTTCTTCCAGAAGGTGCGCGACATCACGGGCAAGACACCCACCGAGGTGGTGCGCGACCTGCGCCTCAAGCATGCCTGCGTGCTGCTGCAGCGCACCAACATCAACATGAGCGAACTGGCCACCAACGTGGGCTTTGCCACGGGCGAGCATTTCATCACCATCTTCAAGGATCGCTTCGGCATCTCGCCCTCGGAGTACAGACAGAAATACAGACAATGAGAAGACTGCTGGCATTAGCCATCTTGGGATACCTGGCTTGGGAGGCTGCAAAGGCCCAGCCATCCGATTCGCTCATCTACCGGCAGTTGCAGGACTACGGCATCCAGTTCACCCATAATAATAAGGTGACGCTGCTCATGTCGGGCCAGCAGAAGTTCGACGATATGTTTGCCGCCATCCGGCAGGCCCGCCATAGCGTACATCTGGAGTACTTCAACTTCCGCAACGACTCCATCGCCATGCTCCTCTTCGACCTGCTCAAGGAGAAGCGCCGCGAGGGCGTGGAGGTCAGGGCCCTCTTCGACGGCTTCGGCAACGACTCCAACAACCAGCCGCTGCGCAAGTACCACGTCACGGCACTGCGAAACGACAGCATCGACATCCATGAGTTCGACCCCATCCGTTTCCCGTGGGTCAACCACATCTGGCCGCGCGATCACCGCAAGATTGTGGTCATCGACGGCCGCGTGGCCTACACGGGCGGTATGAACGTGGCCGACTATTATATTAATGGTACGGAACAGGTGGGCCAGTGGCGCGACATGCACTGCCGCATTGAGGGCGGCGTGGTCAACGACCTGCAGATGATCTTCGCCCGCATCTGGAAGAAGACCACCGGCGAAGACCTGATGGAGCGGCCGGAGTATTTCTGTGCCTACGACTCCGTTTACCTCACCGGCCTGAAGCCCGACACCACACTGACAGCCGGCCGCAAGACCGTGGGCATCATCAACCGCGAGCCCCACGTCACCAACGATGTGATGCGCTATTTCTATGTGAATGCCATCAACGATGCCCGCGACTCCATCCACATCATCAACCCCTACTTCACCCTCATTCCCTCCGTCCACAAGGCCCTGAAGCAGGCCATCGACCGAGGCGTGAAGGTAGACATCATGCTGTCAGCCAAGAGCGACATCCCGCTGACGCCCGACTGTGCCCTCTACTATGCTCATAAGTTGATGAAGCGTGGTGCCAACGTGTGGCTCTACAAGCCAGGCTTCCACCACTCTAAGATCATGATGGTCGACGGGCGCTTCTGCACCGTGGGCAGCACCAATCTCGATGCCCGCAGCATGCGCTTCGACTATGAGGAGAATGCCGTTATCATCGACTCATGCACCACGCGCGAACTCGACCAGATGTTCGAGCGCGACATCCACGAGAGCGTCTACCTGACGCCCCAGACGTGGAACGAGTTTCGCACGCCCTGGCAGAAGTTCCGCGGCTGGTTCGCCCATCTGCTGCGCCCCTTCCTGTAAGGGAGAGAAAAGGGCTCAGCGCAGAGAGTCGAGCATCATGCTGATTTCCACGTCCGAGATGCCCCGTTCGTTCAGCATCTTGTGGGAAGTGTCATAGAATTCCTTTTCCATGTCGTAGTCCTCGCAGCCCGGCGTGTTCATAAACTGGCGGAAGGCAGCGATGGCCACCATCGTCTCCCCTGCCACCCAGTGGCAGAAGCCGTAGTTCAGTATGTCCAGCGACTTCGGCTTTTCCACCGACAGCAGATCGTTGAACAGTTTGTCGGCCTGATCATACTTCCCGTTCAGCGTCAGCACCCAGGCCAGCACATGGTTCACGCCTCTGTCGTCGGGATAGAGATAGTTCAACTTGAAGAGCCGCCTCTCGGCCTCCTCGTTTCGTTCCAGATTAGTCAGACAGATGGCCGCGTTCAACTGGTAGTTCTTGCTGTCGGGCTTCAACTCCAGCAACTGCTCATACTTGTCCAGGGCAAGTTCGTAGCCTTGCCCATTGAAGGCGGCACGGGCGTAGCCAGCCAGAGCCTGCTCGCTGTCAGGCTGAGCCTTGATGGCCCTGGCAAAACACTCCAGAGCCGACATCGAGGTGAAGTCCGGCTTGCGCTGCTGCAGCATACCCTGCAGCACGTAGTAGTTGAAGTTGCGCCGCTCCTCCTCCAGATTGGCTATCACGCTCTTGGCGGCATCATAGTATTTGCGCTTGTAGAGGAAGTTGCCCATCTCCAGCAGACTGTCCTGCAGGCCCGATCGTGAAAAGATGGCCTTGCCAAAGAAGATGGCCTGCGGCATGGCGAAGGGACTGGGAAACTCGTTGCGGTTGCCGTAGAGACGGAAGAAGCGATACAGGTTCTGCAGATACATCCTCCGCATAAAGGCCGGCTGGCTCTGCTCCTCCTCCGATATCTCCCCGCCCACGGGCATCGGCGAAGCCTCGCCGTTCTCTATCATCTTCAGCATCGAGGCCGGCAGCCGCCCCAGCACATATTCGAAGGCCAGCACAAACGAGTATTTGTCGCTGTCGCAGAAGGCCCCTATCTGGGTGATGATCTGCAGGAAGCGTTTGTTCTTGGTGTTGTTCCAAATGTGGCTGATGCTGGGATGCTGCGGATAGAAGGGCACAAACCAGTTCGACAGGTCGTTGAAGAACGTGAAGCGCTTCATCTGCGAGAAGCCGCCGAAGTAGATGTCGGCCCCCTGCTTCTGCATGTCGGCCATGCGGTGCATGCTCTGCTCCATCTTCTCCATGTTGCGCTCGGCGGCATCGGGGTGCAGAATGTCCTCCAGCGAGTCCTCGTCCGTCTCCACCAGTCCGCGTTGCGTCAGCCTGATGTTGTTGCCGCTCATGATTTCCGGCAGTATCTCGTCGCGTATCGTCTGCTGGTCGTCCTCGGCATTCATGCAGTAGATCATCTGCATCTGCAGTTCCGTCACCTCCCGGCAGCAGCGCTTGTCGGCCAGCACCTCGCTCACCATCTGCTGCAGTGCGGGGTAGAGTCGCGTCTTACGCTCGTCGATAGCCAGCACCCAGCCCACCAGGGCCCGCTGGCGCACCTGCTCCACCGTGGCCTGCCGATAGACCTTCAGCAGCAGTTGAAACTTGTTGATGCCAAACATCTGCATGGCCGAGAGCGTCACGGCGCTGACGATGAGTTGCTGGTCCACAGGATCTACCGTCGGCGACAGCAACAGGTCCTCGAAAGCCTTCGCCAGATTTTCCGTCCACAGGCGCGAGGTCAGGATATAGCCGAAGAGGTCCTGCATCAGCATCTGGTGCTCCTCATACAGGGTCTTCGCCTTCTCCTCCCGCTGCTGGGGCGGCTCCAGTTCCAGCAGGGCCACCTCGCTGGTGAAGTTCTCCAACTGGCTGCGCACGTTGTTCATCGACCAGTCTTTTCTCACCTGGCGTGGCCGCTGGTAGATGCCTATCCAGAATGGCACCTGGTGCATCTTCCGCTGCGTGATGATGTTGGCTGTCAGCACGTAGAGCCGTGCCAGCAACTGACCGTACAGTTGCTCCCGCTGGGCATCCTCGAAACCCCGCTCCCAGTACTGCAGCATCAGGCTGTAGTCGTTCTTGATGGCCAGCAGCGCATCCATGTTGCCCATGCCGGGATTTATCAGTAGCACATTCTCCAGCGCATTGATGGCGGGTCCCAGTTTGCATTGTTCCAGCAGACCGACCACCTTCCGTAGTTCCTCGTTTTGCAGCATATATCGTCCTATAAATTCTTAATTCCTCATCGGCGCAGCCGACAACTCTTCATTCTTGACTCTCACTTGTTCCAGCCACGCCCTGGCCCTGTCTATGTCCGTCTGCCGGGGCGCATGGGCAGCAGGAAACGCCAGGTTCTGCTCCATCGAGTCCACCACTGCAGGGCTCACTCCACACTTCTCGGCTATCAGCGCGCGGAAGGGCGACAGCCCCATCGCCGTCAGCGTGTCGCAGGCAGCAGAGTACGCCCTCAGCAGGCCATCCATCTGCTCGCGGCGCAGCGTGTCGGCCAGTGCCTTCTCGCTGAACACCATCACGCCCAGCCACAGGTCGCTCTGTCGGCTGTCATACAGGCGCAGAGCCTCCGCCTGCATCCCTGCCGTGGCCTGCGGTTCGGGCAGCAGCAGGGCATCCATCACGCCCGTCTGCAGCATGTCGAGCCTCACGCCCACGTCGTTCACCTGAATGCGGAACACGCGCTCCGGCTTCAGCCCCACGCTGTCCACCAGTTTGTCGGCCAGCAGGGCCGTACCGCTATAGCGCGTCATGGCCAGCATCTTGTCGTCCAGTTGCGGCAGCATCTTTATGCGCGCCTGGCGGCTCGTCAGCAGTTGCCACGACAGGTTCGTGGCCGTAGCATAGTGCAGCGGCAGACCCTCCTGCTGCAGCCGCTCGGCCCTCACCAGGTCGGTCATCATGCCGTCCACCCATCCGCCCGCCAGGGCCGTGTCGCAGTCCATCTGCGCCTGATAGGGATAGAGGCTCACGCTGACATTCTCACGCTCAAACAGTCCCAACTCGTCGGCCACGTAGAGCGGCAGACAGTCTATCGTGGGCATCACGGCCACCTTGATAGATGCCGAGTCGGCCAGCCACGCCTCCATGGCATCAGGCTGCTGCCGGCCGTCGTTGCCGGCTCCGCAGGCTGCCAACAGCAGCCCCGCGAAGACGCTCGTTAGTATCTTTCTCACTGACATTGGGTGCAAAAATACTAAAAAGTTTTGTAACCACGAAAATAATTCGTAACTTTGTGCCATCAAAGAGTAAAAAAACAATGGCAAAAGACAAGACGGCATACGTCTGCGAGAACTGCGGACAGGAATCGCCCAAATGGATTGGCAAGTGTCCCGCCTGCGGACAATGGAACACATTCAAGGAAATCAAGGTGGCTGCCGACACCGCCAGGCAGACGGCCACCCACGCCGCCGCACAGGCCGGACACGCCCTGCGCAGCAACCGACCGCTCCGCCTGAGCGACATCAGCAGCCACGACGATCCGCGCATCGACATGCGCGACGCCGAACTCAACCGCGTGCTGGGCGGCGGACTCGTGCCCGGCAGCATCATCCTCCTGGGCGGCGAGCCCGGCATCGGCAAGTCCACGCTCTCCCTCCAGACCATGCTCCACCTGCCCGACATGCGCATCCTCTACGTCAGCGGCGAGGAGAGCGCCCACCAACTCAAGATGCGCGCCGAGCGCCTGTCGCCCACCGAATCACAGTCAGACAACTTCCTCATCCTCTGCGAGAACTCCCTCGAACACATCTTCGAGCACATCAAGGAAGAGAAACCCCAATTGGTCGTCATCGACTCCATACAGACCATCGCCACCGAAGACGTTGAGTCCAGCGCAGGCTCCATAGCCCAGGTGCGCGAGTGTGCCTCATCCCTGCTCCGCTTCGCCAAGACCAGCGGCGTGCCCGTCATCCTCATCGGCCACATCACCAAGGAGGGCACCCTGGCAGGCCCCAAGATCCTGGAGCACATCGTCGACACCGTCATCCAGTTCGAGGGCGACCAGCACTACATGTACCGCATCCTGCGAAGCATGAAGAACCGCTTCGGAAGCACCTCCGAACTGGGCATCTACGAGATGCAGCAGACCGGCCTGCGGCAGGTGTCAAACCCCTCCGAACTGCTGCTCACCGACGACCACGAAGGCCTCTCCGGCATCGCCATCTCTTCAGCCATCGAGGGTGTGCGCCCCTTCCTCGTGGAGACCCAGGCCCTCGTCTCGTCAGCCGCCTACGGCACCCCCCAGCGCACCGCCACCGGCTTCGACCAGCGCCGTCTCAACATGCTGCTGGCCGTCCTGGAGAAGCGCGTGGGCTTCAAACTCATGCAGAAAGACGTCTTCCTCAACATAGCCGGCGGTCTGCGCGTCACCGACCTGGCCATGGACCTCTCGGTCATCGCCGCCGTGCTGAGCAGCAATGTCGACACCCCCATCGAGTCCGGCTGGTGCATGGCCGGCGAGGTAGGCCTCTCCGGCGAGGTGCGCCCCGTCAACCGCATCGAGCAGCGCATCGCCGAGGCCGAGAAACTGGGCTTCCGCCACATCATCATCCCGCGCCACAACCTGCAGGCCTTCGACCGCCGCAAGTTCACCATCGAGATCCACCCCGTCCGCAAGGTCGAAGAAGCCCTCCGCGCCCTCTTCGGATAAAAAATCTGCAAAAAAGAGCACGGCCGCTAAACATCCACTTGCCTGACGAGCAATCGTCCAATCTCATTTAGGGCAACGAAACGGTAGCGCTGTGAAACGTGGGGCACAACGATATAGTGATAGTGCCTGGCTTCAGTCTTTCTGCGGAGTGCATCCTCCACAGCAGCCACTATTGCATGGTTTTCGTATGCACTCTCTTTGGGCTCCAGTAGCAGCAGGAGACCTTTAGAACAGGCTTCGAAGTAGATACCGCCAGGTTTGTAAT
The DNA here is from genome assembly GCA_017467535.1 of Prevotella sp. Lineage (GTDB taxonomy): Bacteria > Bacteroidota > Bacteroidia > Bacteroidales > Bacteroidaceae > Prevotella. The sequence goes on from JAFUST010000041.1 coordinate 19,248, forward strand.
ACCTTTCATGTGGAGAACCCTCAGCAGGAAAACCGTCTGCCAGCAGCACCACCAGAGGGAACCCCTGCTCGCGGACGGTTCTGGCTATGAGACGCTCTCCGTCGCTGATGGCTGCTGTATAGGTCACCGCGCCATTATGTGCTGCCGCCAGCACCTCTTTTAGCCGTCCGTCAATGGTAGCGCCGTCAGCGCTCCGTGACATCTCCACCAATTGTCGGTCAGGCCATTCCAACAGAAAATGATTACCCATCGACGTAAATGGCAAGCCACAGAGCACAGTCTCTCTATGCATCCGAAACAGTTCTGGATTTTTCCTTTTTAGCCAGAGGCGTCGCGGGTTATCCTTCACATAGTCAATCATCCTGCGCAACTGGCCTGGCGCATGGAGGATGCGCTCGTGATAATAGGCCTTGTCTTGTTGCCAGATACTCCCCCTGCCCGCAAAAATGCGACCAAATTGCACCGGGACATCCCCATGCCCTCCAGCGCCCCCCGCCAGCACTTCCCCATGCACTTCCCCGTGCACTTCCCCATGCACTTCCCCATGCACTTCTCCGTGCACTTCAGCGGCGTTCTCGCCGCTGCAATAGAACTCCTCCCTGTAGACCTTAGTGCACCCACTCTTAAATCCCCGCACCACAGCCCCGATGCTTTGCGGTAGCGGCTCAAGCACCTGTATGACCAGATGCACATGGTCGGGCATTACCATCTGGGCCAGCACTTTCAGAGCATATCCTTTCCTATGATAAAACTGCGCAAGCCCGCTGAGCATCTGACACACGCGCCGTCCGAAAGCGTTGAGCCTGACGAAAGCCGTTTCAGCACGCTCGCCCTCGAGTGTCCCAAACAGCGGATACCGACCTTCCACAGGCAGCGTGAAATGATAGATGGCGCGTCCCCGGTAGTCCCATCCCCTTTCGCGATGATGCCGCATGGGGTCTACTGGTCGCCATTGCCTTTCTCCTTTGTCTGTTGCCTGTGCCACTATCCCTATAATTTGGTATGTACTAATCTGTGCAAAGATAACAAGAATTTCCCAATCTGGCAAATTTTTGAAGCAGAAAGTTCAAAACCCCTCCGCGCCCTCTTCGGATAAAAAATTCTGCAAGAAACACGCATGAATTAGAAAAAACTGAAAAACTGCAGGTTCGCGATTTCATAGAACCTGCAGTCAGTATCACCATTGAAATGTTTATATCAAAAACGCAACTTCATAGTTTTTGTTCCCACCTTTATCAGATATACATTATCTTGATGTAGTGGTATTTCTACTTGAGAACCTTCTGCACGTACCGCCTGTTGCAGAACTCCGTCAATATTGCATACAAGAATAATATCACCGATAGTTACTCCTGTCACCTTTATGCCCGATGAGGTTGTCAGAATCTTTATGGGAGAGGCTTGAGGCGCATTAACGGCACTACTCTCCTGCTCATACACAACACTTAGCGTGGAGTTATCATTGATGGCTGGTGTCGTGAAAGAATTCCCCGAATCCAGTTCATTCGTTACATCCTTATCGTTAAAGGTTACTGAATGTATTTTCCAGCCTGATTCCACATAAATGATAAACTTGAACGAACTACCCATGTTCACCTTCGTACTTATCATTCCATTGTCTGTTTGCTTAATGAACAAAGTTGGATTGTATTCATCTTCATCATAAATTGTCACCTCTTTATTAATACGCTGAGTAGAGAAATAATTGTTGTTACCTTCTTGTTGTGCCTTGATATGGAATGAACCAGCCTTTTTGCATTCCAAGTACGTTTTACTACCTGCTTTGTATATTTCAGCATACTCTTCAGTGTCAGCAGTATAGGTGATTGGAAGATTTGAAGTCGCATATGCTTGAAGTTCTACCTGATCTCCAACCTTCAGATACGTCAAATCCTGATCCCAAGTGAATAACTGTTCTGCCTTTACAATAGTTAGCGTACCTGCGGCGTATGAAAGCGTATAATTTGGAGAATAGCCACCAGTTACTTCAACAGGATATGTCCCTACATCTGAAACTTTTGTAGCAGAAGTACGTGCCATAGGTTGCGTAGCAAGCGATGCTCCTGTATCATTGCCAACAAGCCCAACGTATTCTATGATAAAAGTAGGATTGTCCTGACCGTAAGTTCTTTCGTAATTTCCAACAAACGCCTGCAGAGGTCTTGGTGTAACAGTAAGTTGCCCATTCTGATAAGTCAGTTCATTGTTGACGGCTCTGCCTCCGCTCACTCTGATATCATAAGTTCCAGCCTTACTCTGTATGGTTGCCGTTGTAGTGACACTTGGTTCAATGTCCAAAACGGCCTTCGTCTCATTATTTACGAATCCAGAATACTCAACTGTAAAAGTCGGATTTTCCTCTCCATATAATCTGCTTGCAGAATTGGCCTTCACTGTCAGCGGACGCTGCTTGATGGTCAATGTTCCAGCGGTATATGTGAAGTCATAGTTGTTAGCCTGGGCACCCTCAGGAGTGATGGTATAAGTACCAGCATTGCTCGTAGCCGTCGCTTCTGTGGCTATTGAGGGCTTTGTAGTTATCGCACTTTCGTCGTCGCCATTCACAAATCCAGAGTACACATAACTATACGTAGGCATCATTCCGCAATAATCCATCACAACATTACTGGCCTTAACGGTCAGTGGAGCCTTTTTGATAGTCAACTTTCCAGATAGGTTCGTTGCTATCGTATAGTTCTTGGGATCACATGCTACGCTTACCTCGTATGTCCCTGCACCACTTCCTTTTGTGGCTGTCGTAGTGAACTTTGGAGCCGTCGTCCATTCAGGCACCGTCTCATCATTTTTCAATCCAGAATAACCCAAAGAGAATGTTGGATTTTCGTTTCCATACACCTTATTCGCATCCATCACCTGAATAGACAATGAAGCCTTGTTAATAGTTAGTTCCCCCTGCTCATATTCTAACGTGTAGTTTTTAGCAGCACCTCCGCTGATAGTGATGGGATATGTTCCTACCGCACTCTTCTCGTTAGCCGTTGTTTTCACAGTTGGCTTGGTGGTTAATACATTCTCATCATCACCATTGACAAAGCCAGAATAACTTATCGAGAAGTTCGGATTTGCCTCACCATAAGTCCTGCTTGTACTATTAACTTTAGCCGTCAACTTCACTGGTTGAATGGTATAATTATAAGGAATGTTGGCAGTAAACGACTCTTCTCCTTTTGTGAATGTCACAGGAATCGCAACTTCATAACTTCCCACTTCTGAATTCAAAGTTGGCATCTCAACCTTAGCAGAATACCCCTCCACGTTATTAGTCCACTTTAGGTCTGGAGTTTTACCTGTATATTCGAACGTGTTTTGAGAGAAGGTTATCATCTCAATTATACTGGCATTGTTAATAGAGTATTTAGGATCTCCATAAACCTTTTTACTTGGTACATAAGTGAATGATGTCGCAGTCCAATTTTGGGGAGGAGTCTGACGTAAATAGAATAACGTGTGAAGATAGTTGCATTCATCGAAAACGTCTGCGCCAAAAGAAGTAACGGACATAGGAACAATGATCTTTGTGATCTTACTAGTGCTAAATGCTTTCTCTCCTATAGTTGTAACTCCTTCTTGCAAATTTACATATGTTATATTAGAATTCTTAAAAGCAGAAGAACCTATTGTCTCTATTGTTTTAGGTAATGTGACCTGTTCTACGTATTCGTTTTCAAGGCGATTATTGTTATAAATGCTATAATAGAAGGCACTGTTACCTACATTCGTAACTTTATAACTCATTCCCCCATATGTAATTTTTGATGGAATGATAATGCTGGTGGCTGTATTGCCTGAAGCAACCCTATAGACTGTCGCATAAGCCCCTGATAAAGAATACTGCAATCCATCAACAGTGACAATTGTTGCTGCATTTACACTTATCATTGTCATCACACCCATGAGTGCAGATAGCACTCTTTTCATTCTTAGTTCCATATTATATCCCTTTCTTTTAGTAGTTATAGTCCATTTCTCCTTTTGCAATCTTATCTATTATACTTATACATTTTTCTGTGGCAGAATCTAATCCATATCTACTAATGCCGTAGATATCAGCATTATGCTCATAACATAAATCTTCAAAAGGACCCCATTCTAATTCCCTTTTAATCTTCTCATACGCTATATCCTTGTCTTTTTTCTTGCTTGCGAGTAGAGAGTCCCTATACGCTTGCTGTAGCAAGGTATTACGCGCTTGCCATTCTTTTCTTATTCTTTCTTCCATATTAGCATATTAGTTTAAAAGGCGACTCCCTTCACCTTTATTTCTAACTATGGGTTCTGCTGATATACAAAAAAGAAGCGTGGGAGTCTATCTGTTACTCGTCCCACGTTCAAAGGCTCTGGCATCGCCTGGTTGTCGAAACGAGCAACGCCGAAGCCCACGCCTGTATGTATATATACGACCGCAGAAGCAGAGAGCCAATGCTGGCTGACCCCTGCTATACGGTACGGATAACACATACCCATGAGCGTCATTGTTGCTTTGTAGTTTGACAACCGTCTCGAACTGCCAGATTCTTGAACGTCAAGCACAAAGCGCGAGATAACGCTTTTCCTTATATACAGGTCTCCACCCTCATCAGCACCGCCCGCAGGCGAGGCTTCGGTGTGAAGACAGTGCAAAAATACGCAATTAATTCGACTCTGCAAAGAGATTTGCAGAGATTTTTCTAAAAAAGTGGTGATTATTTTGGAAGATGGGGCCAGCCTCGCTGATTTCCTAAATTATCGCTTACCCATCGCCTGTAGATCCATTTGGAAATTCTCAAGAGTAACAACACGAACCTGAGGGAATCGTATCTCCTTCAGTACATTGAAATGTTTATCCTCCGTTACAAGATAGTCGGCACTGGCCACGATTGCACAATCTACAAACTTGTTGTCATCCGGATCTTGTTCTATCAGCCCAAAGTGGTAATGCGGATCAAAGAACCTGATGCAATTACTCTTCAATAAAGCGTTAACAATTCTGACAGCAAATGTATGGCTCACTTTTTGGGTAAGTATCTCCAGATATTCACTAAGAATGTCATTGCTGACACAAATGATATACTCCTCATTGAGAAAAGCCTCCCACACAGAGCGATAGGGGCTCCGCACAGGTATCATGCGCAACAGGCAATTTGTGTCAACAACAACATGCCTCATCTCCTGATTACATTTGCGGGTGATAAGGGGTGCGCATATGCTCATGCCCCCATTGCTCTATCACGTCTTCATTGATGACGCCCTCATCCCAAAGACGATCCATTTCCCTGTCAGCCAACTTGGCAAAGTACAGGGTAAGCATATGTTTTAACTCACGCAGATCCTCATCCGTCTCCACATGGGCTACCGAGTTTAGCAATTCTATCTGCGCCGCATTTAGGGGCTGTCTCAATACTGATTCCATCGTTTATAATTTTTCTGACCGCAAAGATACAACATTTCTTCGAAAAAACTCATTGCTTTTACAAAAAAATGATATTAAAAGGCAAATTTTTGCCGCAATTCCTTGGAACTTATCGAAAATTATACTATCTTTGCAGGCGAATCCCGGGGGGAGAAATCCCCGAGGATACAGAAAATGCATATCAGACCCTTGAGGCGAGTATTTAAGTTTTCTTGTCTAGTTCGACACTTTTGTCGGAAAGCAAGATAACTGCTACGCCACAAAGGTCTTCGTTTTTTGGAGGACGCTCCGAGGAACTGAAGGAAGTCGAATTCGACAGCCAGTTCTTCGGAGAGTCTTCTCTACCCAGATTCAGATGGCCAAGGGGAACATGCCTGAGCACGGGCCCCCGCCAGCCGCGGTAAACGAGCGTTCGCTTGATGGCTGGTAGTGCGATGAACGCTCAATCAAAATCATAACAACTATGATTAAGAACGAGTATGAAAACGTCCAGCCACAGAATGCTGGACAAGTAGACAACCAAGTAGCCCAGCAGGCCGTCTGCGGCATCGTGGACAAGGCTGTCGCTCAGCCCACGGCTGAGGAACAGGCGAAGGAGCAACTCCGGCAGGTGCTCCGCGAGACGCGCATCCGTACCTACACAGATGTGCCAGCGGAGAAGTACACGCTCGCTGTGACAGGCACAGACGGCGACGTGACAGAGTTCTTCGTGCGTGGTGACATCCATGCCGTCAAGGCGAAGGCCAAGGCCGGCAAGACCACCGCGCTGAAGGTGATGCTGGCGACCCTGCTGAAAGGGGAGATGTTCCGTCTGCAATCGCTAATAGAGAAGCCCCGTATTCTCTATTTCGACACTGAGCAGAGCCGTACAGACACTAAACACATCCTTGACGATGTGGTCAAGATGACTGGACTCGGTTCCGATGTCATCGACAGTCAGGTGTCGCTTCACTCGCTCCGCCGCGTTGATCAGGATCAGTTGCTGCCGCTACTGCGTCAGGCCATTGAGGACAAGAAGCCCGATGTGGTCTTCATCGACGGCATCGTGGAGTTCGTGGCGAGTTTCAACGATGAGGTAGAGTCGAAGGGACTCATCAAAGACCTGTTGCTGCTGGCCCAGGACAACGACTGTGCTATCGTCTGCGTGCTCCACACCAACAAGTCTGACGATGACCACAACATGCGCGGTCACCTGGGCTCGTTTCTCACTCAGAAGGCCGCCACGGTGCTGGAGTGTAAGAAGGAGAAGGGCAGCAGTGTCATCACCGTAGCGTGCACCGAGGCTCGCCACAAAGAACCGGCTGAGTGGAGCATCACCTTCGCCCCCGACGGCACCATCGTCTCTGCCGACGAGCAGCGCTTGCAGATTAGACTGAAGCAGGAGGCTGAGAAAAAGCAGAAGCAGGAGGCAGCCAAAGAGGCCAAGCGCGAGCAGAAACTTCAGGAGAATATGCGCGTTGCCCAGTCCATTATCCACAAAGCAGGCGACAGTATCAGCCGCTCCGAACTCAACAGCCTTTGGGTGAAACAGACAGGTCTAGACCGCTCAACTATCTCTCGCCATATCAAGGCTTTGATCGAGGCTGGCAAACTGGTTGAGAACAACAAGATCATTACAGTTGCAACTGTGCCTGCGACCTAAACTCTCTATGTGCATGTGCGATTGTGCATCCTTATATATATAAATAAGGATGCACGAGCGCACGGGCAGATAATGAAAATCAATGTTTTCATCTAATCAATAGTAATCATGAACAAAGAATATCGATATCAATTGGAATCGAAGCGACTGACGGGCCATCAGCCCCGCAAACTCACCTGTCCGCACTGCGGCAAGCGGAAGTGCCTGGTGCGCTATGTGGATACACAGAACGGCTTCCAGTATGTGGCCGACAGCGTGGGCAAGTGCGACCACCAGCAGTCCTGCGGCTACCACTACAGGCCCTCGGAGTATTATAAGGACAACCAGTGGGCCCGCGAGAGCGAACCGCACCCGGAACGCTACTGTCAGCCACTGCCGCCACCGCCGCCCTTCCAGCCCCTGCCGATGGAGTACGTCGTGCGCAGCCAGTCGCCCGGGAGCGTGTTCTGGCAGTGGTTCTCCACCGACGCTGCCCGTCGCCTGGGCCTCTCGCAGGAGCAACTGCGGCAGGTCTTCGGCGACTACCTCATCGGCGCCACCCGCCGCCGGTGCGTCATCTTCTGGCAGATAGACCACCTGGGGCAGGTGCATGGCGGCCACATCATGCAATACCGCGCTGACGGCCACCGCGACGGCTTTCAGGGGTGGACACACGTGCCGCTGATACGGGCCGGTCTGCTGCCACCCGACTGGACCCTCCATCAGTGCCTCTTCGGACAGCATCTGCTGCCTCGCCGCCCCGAAGCCCATGTGTGTCTGGTGGAGAGCGAAAAGACGGCCCTCGTCATGGCTGCCTGTCAGCCCCAGCACCTCTGGCTGGCCACGGCAGGCAGCGGCGGACTCTCGCCGGAGAAGGTGGAGTGTCTGCAGGGACGCCGCGTGACGCTGTTCCCCGACAGCGGCTGCTACGGGAAGTGGACCGAGCAGATGCGGCTCGTCAAGGGCATCGACTACAACGTGTCAAGCAGTCTGGAGGCCTACCCGCCGAACACCGACCTCTGCGATCTCCTGCTATAAGTCCGCATCCTTTTCCTTTACACAATTTTTAACGTAAACCACTGTAAATAAACGACTTGAATATTTGGAAATGTCGCAGAAATTTAGTACCTTTGTAGAGTAAAAAGATGGTTTCAGGATAACACTTACAGACCATAGAGAAGACGCAGCACAGGCACGACGAAGTGCCTGGAAGAGGCCGACGAAGCGGCAGGAATCTGCTGACGAAACGGCAGGAATCCAAGAGATGGTTGCAACCCAGGATAACATAAGTTTAACGATTAAAAAAATGAAGTAGCAATTATGGCAAAAGAGAAACTTAAACTCAGTCTCGGCCTTGTCAGAAACAACAACGCCGAAAGTACGGGCTACGGCAAGTGGTACCCCACGATAGTCAGCCGCCAGCCCCTGACCATGGACGCGCTGGTGGACCATATCACCGCGCACGCCATGCAGTACCCCAGAGACATCGTGGAGGGTGTGATCACCCGCATCAGCCTGTGTCTCCCAGAACTCTTGTCGCAGGGCGTCAGCGTCCGGCTCGACGGCATAGGCACCTTTACGCCATGGGCGCAGTCGAAGCGCGGAGGCGTGGCCCGGCCTGAGGCGGGCCTGAACCCGAAGGACATCATCAAGGGCATCCACATACGCTGCCTGCCCGATGGGCGCAAGGCGCAGAACCTGACGTCGAAGGCCTTCAAGGAGAAGTGCGTGCTCTCGCTCGACTATGTGGTGGAGGGCTCGAAGAACAAGAAGACCTATACGGAGATTGCCGCGTGGGTGGAGGAGCATGCTAATTAAGAGTTAAGAGTTAAGAGTTAAGAATTAAGAATTAAGAGTTATGGGAAAAGACAATTTGCAGATGAGCATTGCCTTGCGCAGGAACAACAATGCTGAGAGTACGGCCTACGGCCACTACTATCCAAAGATCGTGGAGCGTGAGACGCTGAGCCAGTACGGCTTCGCGCAGCACATGCACGAGCACGGCCTGAGTTACCCCACCGACTTGATCAACGGCGTAATCACCCGCCTCGCGCAGTGCATCCCCGAACTGGTGGGTCAGGGGGCGAGTGTGAAACTGGAAGGTATCGGCACGTTCATCCCCTATGTGCGGGTGGCGAAGAAGAAAGGCGGAGGCTCGGCTGCCGTGGCCAAGCCGGAGAAGAACCTGAACCCGAACGCGATGGTGCAGGGTGTCTACATCCGCTTCCGTCCGGAGTGCACGAAGTTGAACGACCTCTCGTCGCCAGCCTTCAAGGACCGCTGCGCGATGGCGATGGACTATGTGGAGGAGCCCGTGCTCAATGCCGAGCAGAAGCCCGTCGGCCGCCGTCTCGTGGAGATGAAGAAGTGGATTGAGGACAA